>NZ_DAOTWH010000044.1:0-13155 GCF_034435895.1 Chloroflexus sp. | reverse complement strand
CGTGGCTCAGCCTGGTAGAGCACCGCGTTTGGGACGCGGGGGTCGTGGGTTCAAATCCCTCCGCCCCGACCACATTCGCCACGTGGCAATGACCGCCGGCCCTTTCCCAGCGGTCTTCATGTGTGGAGCAGCTATGGCGACGGTTCTGATCGTCGAAGATGAAACGACACTGGCCGAGACCCTGCGGTATAACCTCGAACGCGAAGGGTATTCAGTGGTTATCGCGGCAGACGGGGTGCATGGTCTCGACCGCGCCCGCCGCGATCAGCCCGATTTGGTTGTGCTCGATATTATGCTCCCCCGGCTCGATGGCTTCTCGGTCTGCCGCATCCTCCGCCAAGAGAGCGATGTGCCGATTATGATGCTCACCGCCCGCCAAGATGAGGTCGATCGGATTGCCGGCCTCGAACTTGGCGCCGATGATTACATTAGCAAGCCGTTCAGCCTTGGCGAGTTTCTGGCTCGCGTGCGCGCTATTTTGCGCCGCAGTGAACGCCAGCCCCACTCGATTGTCCGTGAAGTGCTGGAGGCAGGGTCGATCCGGGTCGATGCCAGCAGCCGGCGGGCATGGCGCAACGGCCAAGAGCTCAACTTGCCCCAAAAAGAGTTCGACCTGCTCACCTGCCTGATGCGCAATCGCGGTATTGCTCTCACCCGTGATCTGCTGCTCGAACGAGTCTGGGGACAAGATTTCATCGGCGATAGCCGCACCGTCGATGTCCATATTCGCTGGCTGCGCGAAAAGATCGAACCCGATCCCGGCAAGCCGACGTATATCCAGACCGTGCGCGGCGTCGGCTACCGGTTTGAGCCGCCTGCCGATCAGGCGTGACCGGGGTTATGGATTTGGGGAATGCGGCAGCTTCACTGCCGCATCCGCGCCAGTTTAGAGGGCTAAAGCTGTAGTGTCTGCAGCTCTCTCGCTGAGATTGCTATGTTGCCCCTTGCAATGACATCCATGCGCTTAACTAGACGGTTTCCCTGACCCGGCAGCGTACAGCCAACAGCACAGAATCTGCATGACCCTGCTTGAATTGACGCTAACGGTGGCTACGATAGTGCTGGCGGTGAGCTTGATCCTCAGCGTCCGCCGTTGGCGTCAGTTCGAGCGCAAACTGGCCACGAGCGCCGCTACGTCGTCGCTCGCCTCGCCTGAGCCGCAACAGGATCGCCTGATGGTTTCGTCTGACAATGCGCCGGCAATGCTGATTGATCCCGTTCCTGCCTTACTCGTTCCCCAACGCCAGCACCTGTTCCTTGCCCTCGCCCAAGCGGTCGATACCGGCGTGATTGTGGTTGACGCCGAGCGCCAGATCGTCTTTCATAATGAAGCGGCGATCCATCTGCTCGCCGGGCAGGCGAATGTCATCGGCAGCGGCTTGATTGCGCTCTTGCGCGATCACCAAGCCGATCTACTGGCGCGCGATGTGATCGCCGATGGCGAACGGCGGGAATTGACGATTCGCCCGTTGGCAACTGGTCGCACGTTGCATTTGCACTATGTGCCGCTGGTTGCCCAAGCTGCCCAGCCGGAAGGGGCGTTGATTGTTATTCGCGACTTGACCCAGATTAGCATGCTCGAACGGGCGCGGCGCGATTTGGTGGCGAACGTCTCGCACGAGTTGCGCACTCCGCTCGCTTCGCTCAAGTTGTTGGTGGAAACATTGCAATCGGCGCCGCCGCCCGATATTGCTGGGAGAATGCTTGAGCAGATGGCGCAAGAGATCGATGCGGTGACACAACTAGTTGATGAGTTGCACGAACTCTCGCGGCTCGAGTCGGGAAGGGTGTCGCTCAAGTTAGCGCCGCTGGCGGTCGGGCCAGTGATCGAGCGGGCCGTGGAACGCATCCGGCCACAGGCCGATCGGAAACAGCAAACCATCTGCGCCGAGCCGGCGCATGATCTGCCCCCGGCGCTGATGGATGGCGACCGGATTGGGCAGGCGCTGCTCAATTTGCTGCACAATGCGGTCAAGTTTACCCCCGAAGGCGGCACGATCACGGTTGCGGCGCGCGCATTGCATGTTACGGTAGATGATCCGCCCTCACGCGAGGATCGACCGCCGCATCCCGCCGGCACGTGGGTGCTGATCAGCGTCAGTGATACCGGGATTGGCATTCCCAGCCGCGAGCTGCGCCGGATCTTCGAGCGGTTTTACAAAGTTGACCGGGCGCGCACCCGCCATGCCGGCGGCAGCGGCTTGGGTTTGGCGATTGCCAAGCATCTGGTCGAAGGGCATGGTGGCCGGATCTGGGCCAGCAGCCAAGAAGGACAGGGTTCGACCTTCTGGTTTACGCTGCCGGCGGCGTGACGGTCACGCACTGCGCACAAAGAACCACACCGTTAACCCGATACTGATCACCACCACGGCGATCCGCACCCGGCGGGCATCGATCCGCCGGGCAATAGCCGCACCGCCATAGCCGCCGGCGATCGCGCCGATCGTCATGATCAGGGCCGGCAGCCACGCGATCAAGCCGGTGGCAACGAAGGTTGCCACCGCAATCCCGTTGACCAGCGTCCCCTGCAACGTCTTCAGCGCATTCATCCGGTGAATGTTATCGTGACCGAGCAGGGCCAGTGCAGCCAGCGTGAGAATGCCCAACCCGGCGCCGAAAAAGCCGCCGTAAATGGCGATGGCAATGTAGATAGCGATCACCAGCCAGCGCTGGCCGTCACCCTCGCCGAACATCCGTTGGGCAAGGTGGGTGATCTGCGGGCTAAAGGTGAAGACCAGCGTGGCGAAGAGCAACAAATACGGGATCAGCGCGGTGAAGCGCCGCTCATCGGTATAGAGCAGCAAAATTGCGCCGAGCAACCCGCCGAGCAGGCTCAAGCCGCTCAAGAGCCAAATATCGCGCTGCTGACCACGCAGTTCGCGCCAGTAGGCGCCGATGCTGGCCAGCGTGCCCGGCCACAACGCTAGCGTATTGGTGGCGTTGGCCACGATCGGCGGCACACCAGCCACCAAAAGCGCGGGGAACGAGAAAAAGCTGCCGCCGCCGGCGATTGCGTTCAAGGCGCCGGCCAGCAGCGCCGCGGTGAAGATGAGCAGTAAATCAGAGAGTTCCACGTTACATTCCTTTCAATCATCAGATCATCAGATGTTACAAAGCGTAAAAAATCAAACATCAACGGCGCTATGGCGCAGCGTCGCTTCGTGCCGGGCCAGAATCTGGCGCGTCACCGCAACTGCTGCCGCTGCATCCCCCGCTGCAATCGCCGCGACCAGATCAACATGCGAGCGATCATCAACGGCTGGAGCGGCGGCGTCCCACAAGACGCCGAGCGCGTCGCGGAGCGTGACGGCAAACATCCGGTAGAGATCGCTGAGCATTGGATTGTGGGTAGCGCGGGCAATGGCGCAGTGCAACTCGATGTCAGCGGCGAGCGCTGTGGCGGTATCGCCATTGGTCAGCGCCGCCGAGCGCGCCGCCAGCCAGCGCCGGATTTCGGCCAGATCATCGTCGTTGCGCCGTTCGGCGGCCAACGCCACGACTTCCAGCTCTAATGCGCGCCGCACCTCATGCACTTCTTGCACTTTCGCTTGCCGCAGCCGTGCGGCTAACGGTTCGGCGACCGCCGTAGCGCGCACGTAGGTGCCGTCGCCTTGGCGCACTTCGAGCAAGCCTTCATGGGCCAGCGCCCGAATCGCCTCGCGCACCGTCGAGCGCCCGACGCCGAGTTGCGCCATCAGTTGCGGTTCAGGCGGCAACCGGCTGCCGACCGGGTATGTCTGTGTCTTGAGTTGCTGGCGCAGGTGCTCGATGACCTGTTCGACTAACCGTTGCCGGGAAAGGGGCATAAGCGCCTCTACCAAAAGATCATATCATCTGATGTATTAGTGTACGTTACTCGGTGTGTGTTTGTCAACTCGCATAACTTGCTCATCAGCCGCATCGCGGCTACAATACAAAGCATAGCGCAACGCTGCGGCTGACCGTCCGCTGTGGAGCAAGCCTCATGTCCGAATTACGGCAGAATATTGCCACCCGTGAATGGGTAATCATTGCCAGTGAACGCGCGCGCCGTCCCAATGCGTTTACTGAAACTCGCCAGCAACCGCTCACTGCCGAACGTCCGCCCCACGATCCGCACTGCCCCTTTTGCGTTGGCAACGAAGAACTCGATCTCGAAGTTGAGCGCCATCCGGCGGTTGGGTCGTGGCAGTTGCGGATTGTACGCAACAAGTACCCGGCCTTGCACGATCACGGGCCGGTGGTGCGCCATTTTGACGGGGTACGGCGCACGATCAGCGGCTGTGGCTACCACGAGGTGCTGGTCGAGCATCCGAACCACAACACGACCCTCGGCCTGATGACCCATGACGAGGTGCGGGCCGTGTTGGCGGTCTACCTCAGTCGCGGGAAGGCTATGAGCACCGACCCGCGGATGGAGCAGATTGTCATCTTTAAAAATCACGGCGAACGGGCCGGCGCTTCGTTACAACATCCGCATAGCCAGCTTATGGCGGTGCCGGTCGTGCCGCGCGATATTCGCCACCGGATCGAAGAAGCGCGCCGGTTTTTTGATGATACCGGCCAGTGTGTGTTCTGCACGATGCTGGCCGATGAAGTGGCCCGCAATGAACGGATCGTTTACGCGAATGATGAATTTGTCGCCTTCGTGCTCTACGCCGCTTCTTCGCCGTTTCACCTCTGGATTTTGCCGCGCAAGCATCGGGCGAGTTTTTTCCATCTTGACGAATCGGAACTTGACAGCTTAGCCGACGTGGTGCGCGAAGTCTTTCACCGGATTTACTACCGGCTGAACGATCCCGATTTTAATCTGGTGCTCCGCTCGACGCCGGCCAAAGAGCCGGAAAATGGCTATTTTCATTGGTATCTGGCGGTGGTGCCGCGCCTGTCGTACATGGCTGGGTTTGAGATGGGCAGCGGCATCTTTATTAATCCGAGCATTCCCGAAGCGTGCGCGGAGTTTTTGCGCGAATAAGGTACACTCGCTGATAATTTATGTGATTTCTAGTGCATATTTGCGAATTGATGGCTTGGCTACTATTGCTGCACCAATGATTCAAAAATCGGTTATACTATCGTTTAACTACTCAGAGACGAGAGGCTCAGGCCAAAGTGCCGGCTTGGTTACCAATGATAGAGGAGTTCTGCTATTATGACCGGCACATTCCCACTCAGCGACGAAACAGTCAAAGCTCTTGCGCCGTGTGATTTGCCGTCATTGCGCCACGATCCCTTTGTGCGCAGCGTGAGTAGCGTTAGCATGCAGGCTTTGCCGGACGATGTGCAGCCGGTGGTGCGGCAGCTGTATGATACGTTGCTCGCGGTGTTTAGTCGATTTGATCAGACGCGCCACATCAACTATCGCGAACTTCGCCAATTTCTTCATGAGGCGGGTTGGCACGATTTGATAAATGTGTTGCGTGGCATCTCGCTCAGCCGGCACGATCCGGTGTTAGGGCAGGTCATCCACGATATTCGTGGTGGGTCGTTGCAAGCGCTAGCGCTGCAATTGCAACTGCTCGAATACGATCAGACGCAACCGGTCGATGTTGAGCGGATCTATCTGTTGACGCGCGATCACCTCAAGATTATGCGTAATTGTGTGCCCGATCTTGATCCGGTGCGCACGGCCCGCGATATTGAATTGCGCGCGCATGGGGTTGACCTGTTGTTGGAAAAGTGGCAGCACGCCGATTATCGCTTGCCCGACGGCACGGCCCAAGTCGTGGTTGACGCGCGCTATAACGGTGTCGTCGCCGACCGGTGCGTCGAGTTCTCGGCCCTCGATCGAGTGATCTACAACCTGATCAATAACGCTACCCGCCACAGCGCCGATCACCGGGTGATGGTCGGCATCTACCCTCTGTTCGAGTGCTCATCGCAGAGCCTGCGCTTTGTGGTAGCAAACCGGATCGATCCGTTGCAACGCAGTGCGATTGAGCAGCGCTTTGGCCAGCATTGGAGCGATCTGTTCCGCGGCGGCTTTACGTTTAGCAGCAATGGCAGCAAAGGCTATGGCTTTGGCTTGGCGATTTGCGCTGAGCTAGTGGCGAATGCGTACGGTCTGCCCAATGGCCCCGCGGCGATTGCCGGCAACTATGTCGGCGCTCTCCCGCACGGTGATCTGTTTGTGGCTTGGTTCCACTGGCCGGTTGCGGCCCCGTAAGCGCATCCTTGGCTGCGGTTAGGCCCAGACCATTGCGTCTGGGCCTAACGGTTTTTGTCCTCTGGATTCCGGCTTGCAGGAGACCGCGGCGACTGCTATACTGAGTCATACGCTGTCGCGCCCTGCACGGAAATTTGCTTCTCATGGATGAGCTGCTAGACCTCGAATTGAGTTTGCGTGGCCTTGGTAATGCCGGCTACGCAGTGGCGCTATCGTTTAGCGATCCCGATAGCGATGCCGATGTGCGGATCGAGCGGGGCACCAGCGAGCATCCGATCCGGTTTGATCTTGAGCGATTGCGCGAAGTGGCCGCTGATCCGGCGGCTTATGGCGCAGCGCTCGGCGCGATGCTGTTTAGCGACGGCGATATTCTTGCCCAGTTTACCACTGCGCGCGCAATAGCTCGCCGTAGTCGCCGGCCTGTCCCCATCCGCTTCCGGCTCTTTATTGCCCCAAGTGCCGCTGAGTTGCATGCCCTGCGTTGGGAGACGTTGCGTATGCCTAATGGCGAGCCGTTGCTGATGGGCGAAGAGGTCTTCTTTTCGCGCTATGTCACCAGCAACGATGTCCAGCCGATCCGCGCTCGCCCGCGCGGCGCCTTGCGCGTGCTGGTTACCATCGCTAATCCTGCCGGTGTTGAGCGGTTCGGTTTGGCGCCGGTCGATGTGGCCGGTGAATTGGCCCGCGCGCGGGCTGGGTTTGGCGAGTTCGATCTGGTTGAGCTTACCGAACCCGGCGCGGCGACAGTTGAGCAGATCATTACCGCTTTGCGCGGGGCGGCTCGTGAGGGCCGCCCGTTTGATATCCTCTATTTGGTGGCGCACGGCAGCTATGTCGAAGGCAATACCTACCTCTGGCTGGTCAAGCCGGATAATGCCTTCGAGCGGGTTGATGGCGCATCGTTTTGCCAGCGCCTGCGCGAACTCAGCGAGCGTCCGCGCTTAGTGATGCTGATCGCCTGCCAGAGCGCCGGCGGGATGACTGCCGATAACGGTGTGCTCGCGGCGATCGGGCCGCGCTTGGCCGAAGCCGGCATTCCGGCAGTGATCGCGATGCAAGGTAATGTCTCGATGCGCTTGACCGAGCGGTTTGTGCCGGCCTTCTGCAAAGAATTGCTCCACGATGGCGTGATTGATGCGGCGATGGCGCTAGCTCGCGGTGCGGTGCGCGATTTGCCCGATCACTGGATGCCGGTGCTCTATTCGCGCCTTAAGAGTGGTCGTATCTGGTATGTGCCCGGTTTTGCCAATGAGCGCGATACCGCCGAGAAGATCGAGGCGATTGCCGGCTATATGAGCGATGGCCTTTGCACGCCGGTGATCGGCCCGCAACTGGCCGAGACTCGCCTCGGTTCCAGCCGTATGATTGCGCGGATGTGGGCCGAACGCTATCGCTATCCGATGGAGAATTACGAGCGCGAGCAGTTGGCGTATGTGGCCCAATTCCTCTCAATCAAACACGATTATCGCTTTCCGCGCCGCTCATTGATCGAGACGCTCCGCCAATCGCTGTTCGATGAATACCGCGAGGTGTTGACTGATCTCGACCGGCTCGATCTGCTTGACCTCTACCGGACGATTGGTCGCTATGAGCGAGCACGCGATCTGTTTGATCCGTACCGGACGTTGGCCGCGCAGCCGTTGCCGATCTATGTGACGGCCAACGCTTCAAATATGCTGAGTGAGGCGTTGATTGAAGCGGGGAAGCAACCGGTTATCGAGTTGTGCCGGTGGAATGAGGATCTTGATCGGCTGCCCTCGATCTTCGAGCGCGAACCGGACTATCGCCCCAGCGCCGAGCGACCATTGCTCTTCCATCTGTTCGGGAGTTTTGACCAACCAGAGACATTGGTTTTAACCGAGGATGACTATTTTGATTTTTTGATCAACATTGCCGCCGAACGCGAGCGCATTCCGGCGATTGTGCGCGATGCGCTGGCTGATAGCGCCTTGCTCTTTTTGGGCTTTGAGCTGGAGGATGTCGGTTTTCGCACGCTGTTCCACAGTCTGATCAAACCGTTGCGCGGCGCTTCCCGGCGGCGGCGCTACGTGCAGATCGCCGGCCAACTCATGCCGCGCGAAGATCAGGTGTTGCAGCCGGATCGGGCGATTCGCTATTTGGAAGCCTATTTTCAAGATACAGCCGCTATCAGTATCTTTTGGGGCAGTCCGCGCGATTTCTGCGTGGCCCTTGCCGCGCAGCTTGCCGAGAGTGACCGGCCAAGGCGCCGGCGCGGTTTCTAATGGAAACGCTACGCCACAATCCCTATCTAGGGCCGCGCGCCTTTACCCGCGAACACCGGTTGTATGGCCGCGATCGCGAGCTGCGCGATCTGACCAGCTTGCTGGTGTCTGAGCGGATTGTGCTGCTCTATTCGCCATCGGGCGCCGGCAAGAGTTCATTAGTGCAGGCCGCTTTGATTCCGGCTCTCGAAGCGCGCCGGTTTCGGGTGTTACCGATTGTGCGGGTTGGCTTGGCGTTGCCCGCTGGTTTGTCGTCTGTCGCCAATCGCTATCTGGCCGCCGCGGCGCTCTCGGTCGGCGGCGATGAAGCAATCGAGCGGTCGTTGGCCGAGCTGATTGCGCCGCCGGAACAGACCGAGCCTGATGATACAGTGCTCATCTTCGATCAGTTTGAAGAGTTGTTGACGGTCGATCCACTGAATCGTGCGGCGAAAGAGCAGTTTTGCCGGACGGTGGGCGATCTGCTGCGTGCCAATCGCTTTCTGTGGGCCTTGTTTGTGATTCGCGAAGATTACCTCGCGCCGCTGATGGAATATGCCCACTTCTTCCCTTCACGGTTCCGCAATACCTTCCGGCTCGATCTGCTTGGCCCGGAAGCGGCGCTGGCGGCGATTCGCTGTCCGGCGCTTGATGCCGAGGTTGAGTTTGAACTGGTGGCGGCTCGCAGTCTGGTGGACGATCTACGCCGCGCGCGGGTGCAACTGGTATCGGATCAGGTGGAGACGATGCTCGGCGCGACGGTCGAGCCGGTGCAGTTGCAGGTGGTCTGTTACCGCTTGTGGCAGCGGCTGTTTCCTGATGGGGCGCCGGCGGGGGCAGCAATTACGTCCGCTGCCCTTCGTATGATCGGTTCGGTTGATGAGGCGCTGGCCGATTATTATGCCGATCGGGTGGCTGCTGCCGCCGCTGCCAGCGGGGTGCGCGAGCGGGTCATCCGCGACTGGTTTGATCAGCAGTTGATCACGGCAGGCGGGATTCGCAATCAGGTATTGCGCGGCGAAGGCGTTACCGCAGGCTTGCCCAATGCAGCCTTGCCGCCGTTGATCAACGCCTATTTAATCCGTGCCGAACAGCGGCGCAATTTTACGTGGTATGAGCTGGCCCACGATCGTCTGATCGAACCGGTGCGGCAGAATAATGCCGCATGGCGCGAGCGGCTGGCGCCGTTTCAACGCCAAGCGGCGTTGTGGGCAGCAACCGATCGTCCGGCTAGCCTGCTCTGGCAAGATGCCGATCTGGCCGCGGCGCAGGCGTGGGTCGCAGCGCATCCCGAACAGGTCGAGCAGATTGATGAAGAGTTTCTCAAAACCTGTCGCGAACGCCAAGCCGAGATCGATGCTGATCGCCGGCGCGAGCGACTCATCCGGCGGTTGGGGGTTGTGTCGGCAGTGCTGGCAGTAGTGATGCTGATCGCCGCCACTGCCGCGTTTTGCGCCTATCGCGAGGCCGATCGGCTATCACGTTTGGCCCGAGCCCGCGAACTGGCCGCCGAAGCGGCAGTGAACCTCGCAGTCGATCCGCAACTGTCGCTGTTGCTGGCCCGGCAAGCGGTGCTGGTGCATCGGGCGCGGAATGAACCGGTTGATTTGGCCGCGGCAGCGATCCTCTACCGGGCGCTGGCGGTGTCGCGGGCGCGCGAGACGGTCGATCTCGGCGCATCGGTGACGGCATTAGCTGTGAGTGCTGATGATCGCTGGTGGGCCGCCGCGACGATCGCTGAGGGTGGGGCGGTTGAAGTGGTACTGGTTGAGCGCGCTAGTGGCTGGATGCAACGGTTAGCCGGCGCGTCTGATCTGGTCGCGGCGCTCGCGTTTAACCCCGATAGCAGCAAACTAGTTGCGGTCACGTGGGATGGCATGGTGTTGGGGTGGGCCACGGCCAATCCCGATCAGGCCACTCGTTGGTTGCTTCCGGCAGTGGCGGGCGGTAATGCGACGGTGCAACAGGACGCGATCTTAGGTGTGCGCTTGCTCGATGTGGTGTTTGGGCCTGATGGCAAGAGTGTCTATACCGCCGGTTATGATGGTTGGCTGCGGCGGTGGGAGGCGGCCAGCGGGCGGCAGGTGGTGATAGGTGGTGAAGAGGGCGTACCGCTGGTGAGTCTGACGATCGATCCCGCCGGTGTGCGTATCGCTGCGGCCTCCCAAACCGGCGATCTGTTCGTATGGCGGTTGCGTGACGGCGAGCAGCTTGCCCGCCAGTCGATCGGGACGCAGCCGATCAGTGCGCTGGCCTACACGCCGGCGGGCAGTCTGGTTTTGGTTGAGGGGACGCGCCTGCTGGAAACGAATGGTGTTGACGATGCCTTGGTTTTGTCCACCTTCAGCGCCACGCTCAACGATCTCTGGCTTAGCCCGGATGGTGCGCTGGCGTTGCTCGCGTCGAACGACGGCAACGATTATCTCGTCAATTTGACCAATGGTAAGACGATCACGGTGTTGCGCGGCCACACCGATCAAATCAGCCAGACTCGCTGGCTAACCAATGGGCGGGAGGCAGTAACCGCTTCGTTTGATGGCACAGTACGGTTGTGGGCCGTGGGTGACATCCAGCAGTTTACGCCGGCGGTGCTGGCCGCCGATCCGCAACGGGGCTTGGTGGCGGTGGGTGGCGAAAACGGCGCGATTGCGCTCTTCCGCGATGCTAGCGGCCCGGCCCAGCAATTACGCCACCACAGCGATGCGATCGAGCTGCTGGCCTTTAGCCCGGATGGGCGCTGGCTGGCGGCGGCGAGCGCCGATGGCGCAGCCAGTATCTGGGCGGTAGCGACCGGCAGGTTACAAGCGAGCATCCCACACGAGGCGCGGGTGCGCACGGTCGCGTTCAACCTCGATGGCAGCATCTTAGTGACCAGCAGCCGCCTGCAAGCCTTCCTCTGGCGCTGGCAAGAATCGACGACGCGCCCGCTAGTGACGCTCGATCTAGGCCAGTTGATGAAAACCGACATCATCACTGGTGCGGCGATCCACCCAACCCAACCGTGGCTGGCGATCGTCACCCGCGATGGCAAAACCCTGATCTGGGATTACCGGGCAATGCAGGTGGTGGTTGAAGCGGCTGATGACCGCGCCAATGGCCGCGCCCAGTTTAGCCCTGACGGATCGCTTGTGGTGAGTGAATCGAATGAAGGCATATTGTTGCTGCGTGAGAGCGCCTCGCTCCGCTTGCGTGATGTGCCTGCGACCCATCGCGGTGGCATTGCTGGCTTTGCGTTTGATCCAAGTGGTACACTGATTGCAACGATTGGATTTGATCAAACGGCGAAGATCTGGCGAATTGCCGACGGCGTCGAAGTGACCCGGATGGGCGCCGACGGCGTGCCGGCGGCGATCGCGTTTAGCAGCGCCAGCGAGGTGGCAATTGCCGGCGCGAATGGCAGCGTCGTCCGGTTGCCGGTTGATGGTGCGCAAGCGCTTGAACTGGCGTTGGCCCGCTCGCGCCGGCCAACCGCCGAAGAGTGCGCGCGGTATCAATTGGCGCGGGAAGATGCTGCGCTCTGCGCGAACCGGTGATGTGGGGGGATAAGAGTACGGTAGGCCGCTGCGCTGACGGTGTATCTAGGTGGGGGGAGGGTCTATGGCGCGCCAATTGGTTGCCGTATGTTTGGTATTGGTCATTGGTGTGGCTGGTGTTATCCCCCCGCTGCTGTATAGCCAAGACAGCGCCACGCCGTTGCGTTTAGCATGGCAATCAGTGGCCAGCGATGGGTTTACAGCGGTCGCTGGCGTTGATTTCGATAATGATGGTGATGATGATCTAGCAGTTGGCCGGCGCAATCTCCCTACCCAACTGTGGCGTAACGATGGGGTTGATGCCGGCGGCCAACCAGTGTTTACCCTGATCTGGAGTTCGACGACAGCGCGGGAAACGGTGGCGCTGGCGTGGGCAGTCACGAGTGGCAGCGCATTGCTGTTGGCCGAAGCGACTTACGATGATGTGAGCGTGATCTATCGGGTGACGCCAGTAGGCGGCGGGGTGACGGTGACGGTGCAGTTTACGACCCAACCGCTCTTTGCCCAGACGATTGTCTGGGGGGATATTGACAGCGATAGCGAACCCGATCTGCTCATCGGCGGCGAACTTGAACCAATCTATTACTACCTCGGCGCGACGATCATAGCCGGCGGGCCGGATACGCCGCTGGTAGCGGTGCCGGGCAGTTTTACTGCCAGCAGTTTGGCGCTGGCTGATATGAATGGTGATACCCGACCTGACCTAGTGGTTGGCTTGCGCGGTGCTCCTACGAGCATCTTCCCCGGTTTGCCCGTGGCGCCGTTTTTCAATTCTGCACCAATTTGGATCGACAACGCAACCAATACCAATACCCGCGCGGTGATTGTCGCCGACTTTGACGGCAACGGGCGCGATGACCTCTTTATTGCCAGTGTGCGCGAGAATAGCCGGCTCTACCTGCACCAGTCTGATGCTCCCTTTACCTTGGCGTTGTCGTGGGTGACGGATCAGCGGATTAATGCGATCGCTGCCGCCGCCGCTGATTATA
Source organism: Chloroflexus sp. (assembly GCF_034435895.1). GTDB lineage: Bacteria > Chloroflexota > Chloroflexia > Chloroflexales > Chloroflexaceae > Chloroflexus. The sequence continues at coordinate 266 of NZ_DAOTWH010000044.1, read as the reverse complement.
ATAGCGATGGCCGGCTGGATGTTGCATTAAGCAGTGAACCGCGCAGCGATGTGATCCAAACCTTACCCGTTGGCGAGCATCTGCTGCAAAACAACGACGCCGGCGGCTTTACCCTCGTGGCAACGCTTGCCAATCGCGCCACTAATCTTAGCAGCATAGCGTGGGGCCAGTTGGTGGGCGGCAGCACCCTTGATCTGGCTGTGGTGCGGTTTGGCGCACCGGCGCGCATCTATCGCAACGAGTTGAGCGGCGCGGTTGCCGTGGCC
>NZ_DAOTWH010000043.1:0-43537 GCF_034435895.1 Chloroflexus sp. | reverse complement strand
AACGGCGGCGCCGCAGCCGACGGCTGAGCCGGCCCCAACCACGCCGCCGGCAGCGCAAAAGGGCGGGAAGCTGACGATCCTGTACTGGCAAGCGGTGACGACGCTCAACCCGCACTTAGCGACTGGCACCAAGGACTTCGACGGCGCAACCGTCATTCTGGAGCCGCTGGCTCGCTACAACGAGAAGGACGAGCTAGTGCCCTTCCTCGCCGCCGAAATTCCGACCATTGCGAATGGCGGCGTTGCGGCTGATGGCACGAGCGTGACGTGGAAGCTCAAGCCGGGAGTGAAGTGGTCGGATGGCACTGACTTCACGGCTGAGGACGTGATCTTCACGTGGCAGTATTGCGCCGATCCGGCGACAGCCTGCACGACGAAGGCAGTATTCGATCCAATCGACCGGATCGAGAAGATTGACGATACCACGATCAAGATCATCTGGAAGCAGCCGACGGCCTACCCCTATCTGCCATTCGTTGGCCCGAATGGCATGATCTTGCAGCAGAAGCAGTTTGGTAACTGCATTGGCGCGGCGGCTAGCACCAGCGCCGAATGTCAAGCGGCTAATCTGGCTCCGATCGGCACCAATGCATGGAAGCTGCGCGAGTTCCGGCCCGGCGATACGGTGATCTACGAGCGCAATCCGTTCTATCGCGATGCCGACAAAGTCTTCTTTGACGAGGTCGAGATCAAGGGCGGCGGTGATGCGACTTCGGCGGCGCGCGCCGTCTGCGAGACGGGTGAAGTTGACTTCGCGTGGAACTTGCAGATTCCGAAGGCCGTGCTCGAACCGATTTTGGCGAACGGCAAGTGCGACCCGATTGCCGGCGGTTCGTTCGGTGTCGAGCGGATTGTGGTCAACTTCGCCAACCCCGATCCGGCGTTGGGTGACAAGCGCAGCGAGCCGGATCAGCCGCATCCGTTCTTGACCGATCCGGCAGTGCGGCGCGCGATCTCGCTGGCAATCGATCGCAAGGCGATTGACGATCAGCTCTATGGTCCGACCGGTGAGCCGACATGCAACGTGCTGGTGGTGCCGTCAACAGTCAATTCACCCAATACCAAGTGTGATCGCGATGTGGCTGAAGCCAACCGCATTCTCGACGAGGCCGGCTGGGTGCGCAAAGGGCAGGTGCGCGAGAAGGATGGCGTCAAGCTGATTGTCAGCTTCCAAACCAGCATTAACACCCTGCGCCAGAGCGCGCAGGCGATTATTAAGTCGAACCTCGCCGAAATCGGGGTGCAGGTTAACCTGAAAGCGATTGATGCGTCGGTGTTCTTTGGCGGCGATCCGGGCAACCCAGATACGCTGAACAAGTTCTACGCCGACTTGCAGATGTACACTAACGGACCGAATTCAGCCGATCCGCAGCAATATTTGCAGGGTTGGATTTGCTCAGAGGTGAAATCGTCGGCGAATCAGTGGCGTGGCGGTAATGATGCTCGCTACTGTAATCCTGAGTATGATGCGCTCTTCGAGCAGCTTAAGGTCGAGCTGAATCCGGAGCGCCGCGCTGAGCTGGCGATTAAGATGAATGATCTACTAGTGAACGATGTGGTCGTGATTCCGCTCATCAATCGCCAGACGCCGAATGCCAAACTGAAGAACCTTGAAGGCCCGACCTTCAATACGTTCGACAGCAACCTCTGGAATATCGCAAGCTGGCGGCGCGCGCCCTAATACCTGACAGGGTATTGGCTGCCGGTTGATGGCAGGGACGCACGTCTGTGCGTCTCTGCCATGTGCGATCTAGGCCGGGTATTTGTTATTCGTCATCTGGGACAACACACCATGTTGCAATATATTATTCGGCGAATTCTGATCGCTATTCCTACGCTGTTGGTTATCAGTATTGTGATTTTTGCTATTCTAGCTTTGGCCCCCGGTGACCCTTTGGCCCAGCTCGCGCTCAACCCGGCCATTCCTGAGTCAACCCGTGAATTGATCCGGATCCAGTTTGGACTTGATCAGCCATGGCCGGTGCGTTATGTGCGCTGGCTTACGTCGCTGATGCGTGGCGATTGGGGATTTTCATTCAGTACGCGCGGGCCGGTGCTTGATCTGATTTGGCAGCGGTTGCCGCAAACGTTGACTGTCGTCGGTACCGCCTATCTGATCGCAGTGTTGCTGGCAATCCCGATTGGGATTATCTCTGCCGTCAAGCAGTATTCAATCTTTGATAACGTAGCGACCTTTTTTGCGTTTGTCGGTTTTTCGGTGCCCTCGTTTTTCACCGGTCTCGTCTTGATGCTGGTGTTTGCGATTAATCTGAAGTGGTTTCCGATCGTTTACAATACCACGTTGCAGATCGTAGACTGGGATACCTTTACCCAGCAAGTCCGGCAGATGACGCTGCCGGTTATGGTGCTGGTCGTGCAACAGACAGCGGCGCTGACCCGGTTTATGCGCTCGTCGGTGCTCGATAACCTGAACCTTGATTATGTGCGCACGGCGCGGGCCAAGGGTCTGAACGAACGGATGGTGGTGTTGCGCCATGTGCTGGTCAATAGTCTGATTCCGGTGGTGACGCTGATTGCGCTCGGTATTCCGACCATCTTCGCTGGCGCAATTATTACCGAGAACCTGTTTCGGGTGAATGGGTTGGGGGCGCTGTTGATTACCTCGATCAATAATTCTGATACGCCGGTAGTGATGGCTTTGACGTTCATCTTTGCGATTCTGACGGTGGTGTTTAATCTGATTGCCGATATTCTGTACGGCGTGCTCGATCCGCGGGTGCGCTATTCGTAACGCGCAACACTGCTATCGTCTAGGATCATCATCGGAAAGGGTGAGCGTTCGATGTCTGAAATAGAACTCAATGGCGCTGTCGGTCTCTCTGCTAGTGCTCGCGCCCAGCAGATGACCAGCCGGATGCCGGCCAAGCCGCGCACATTGCTTAGCGATGCGTGGCGGCGCTTCCGCAAGCACCGGCTGGCGATGATAGGGGTGGTCGTGTTGCTGACACTGGCGTTGATGTCGTTTATCGGCCCGTATTTCTATATTCCGCGCTTGGCCGCTGAACTGGCAGCAGTCGGGTCGCCGTTTTTGCAAGAGCAGGTTGATCTGCAAACCGCGATTGACCATCTCGACTTTATGAATATTCTGTCTGGCCCAACTCCTATTCATCCGTTTGGCACTGATGACCTTGGCCGTGATCTGTTGGCGCGTGCGCTCTATGGCGGTAGAGTGTCGTTGTTGGTTGGACTGACCGCAATGGCGATTGCGATTTCGTTGGGCACGATTATCGGCGCGACAGCAGGGTTTTTTGGCGGGGTTGTTGATCAGATTTTGATGCGGATTACCGATCTTTTCCTCTCGCTGCCGGTGGTTCCGCTCACCTTGCTGGTGGTCTATCTGTTCCGTGATCCGGTCATTCGGGCAATGGGGTCGCCTGAAGCCGGCATCTTTACGATTGTGGTGACGGTGATCGGCTGTCTGGCATGGATGAGCACGGCTCGGATTGTGCGCGCGTCGTTCCTCTCGCTGAAAGAGAAGGAATTTGTCGAGGCGGCGACGGCGCTGGGGGTGAGCCGTCCAGCCATTATGTTTCGCCATATTCTGCCGAATGCGATTGGCCCGATCATCGTCGCCGCTACGCTCGAAGTCGGCAGCGCGATTATTACTGAGTCGACCCTCTCCTTCCTCGGTGTTGGCTTTCCCCCTGACACACCAACGTGGGGCCGGCTGGTGACCGATGGCAGCCAGTATCTGCAAGCGGCGCCGTGGTTGGCGTTGTTCCCCGGCGGGTTGATCTTTTTGACGGTGCTGAGCATCAATTTTGTCGGTGACGGGTTGCGCGATGCCCTCGATCCGCGGTCGCGGTTGTGAGGTATAATGATGCCGGTACACAGGCGTTTTTGTCATCGGAACTTGAATATGACTCATCACCTGACGCCATGGCAACAGTTGGCGGTTGAGGCGATCCAAGAGGACGAACGGCTGACCGCTGGGTTAGATGATGCACAGGCCGGGGAATTGTTGCGCTGGGCCACGGCGCAGGCCGCTGAGCTTACCCGTGATGCGGCTGATGAAGCGGCTGCCGAAGCGGTGGCGCAGGCGATTCGCAGCGCCGTGCGAGCGGCAGCGCGGGCCGATGGCGCGGTGGCAACGGCTGAGCAGGCGTTGGCGAAGGAGTTGCCCACAGCGGCTCCCCCCTCGTTGACCGCTTCACTCACGCTTGGCGTTACTGAACCACCGGCGGCCTCACTCATCACCGGCGTGGAAAGCGCACCTGATACCTCATCAGATCTCTCTTACGATGCGTCAGAGGCTTCGCCATCCCCCTTCCGTCCACCTCGGTTGCCGCGCCGGTGGCCGGAATCGTTGCCGCTCAGCCTGTTGGCGCACCTTGGCCGGCGGTAGGATGGCGCAGCGCGTTCCTCCTGTCATTGCGAGCCGCGCTCTGCGCGGCGAAGCAATCCCCCGCGAGGAGGGGAGGGATGCGCTCAGGGGATGGCTTCCGCTGAAGGGGGAGATTGCTTCGGGGGCTGCACCCCCTCGCCATGACATAATGATGCAACATTATTGCTCACCTTCTTTGAGCCTTTGCCCGATCGTGAGGATCCTATGGCGCGAAAACCAGCTTCATCGCGCTCGCCGCAGCGCCTCAATCGCACTCAAATTATCTTACTCTTTCTAACCCTTGCGCTTGGCTTCCTAATTACTGCTGGGATTATCGATCTACGCCGGTTTGAGCTTGATCCATCGCTCCTTGGCATCGAAACGCCGCCGACTCCCACCGTCAGCGGGCAAATGGGGGGCATGACGGTCTACTTCACCACTCCCTCCTTGGTGTACCCCGATGTTCCGCGCAACCGGGTGACGCCGCCGCACCTGCGCGATATACTCAACGATATTGCCCAAGCCCGCCAAAGTATCGATATGGCGACCTTTGAGTACACCTTGCAGCCATTGGCGGAAGCATTGGTGGCAGCGCATCAGCGTGGCGTTAAGGTGCGGTTGGCGCTTGATCGCGAGAGTTTGGAAGACCCGGTTGACGCCAAATTTGCTGGAATTGTGGAAGACGCAGGTATTCCGGTGAGTTGGGAAGACTCACCGGCCTTTCTGCACAGCAAATTTATCATCATCGATAACAAGATTGTGTGGACTGGCTCGTGGAATGCGACCATCAACGATACCTATCGCAATAACAACAACCTGCTGCGCATCACTATACCCGAAATTGTCGAGAATTATCGGGTGGAGTTTGCAGAGATGGCTGCGGGCCGGTTTGGCAACAGCAAGCAGGCCAAAACGCCATTTTCCCGCATTGCCACTGCGCAAGCGACAATCGAGAACTACTTTACCCCGCGTGAACGGCCAGCCGCGCGGATAGTCGAGTTGATCAGCGGCGCGCGCCAGTCGGTGCTATTTATGGCCTTCGCCTTCACCAGCGACGAGATTGCCGGTGCGATGATTGCCCGTCAACAGGCGGGGGTGCCGGTGCGCGGCGTGTTTGAGCGGCGCAATGTTGGCGGTACGGGTTCAGACTTCGGGAGGTTGCGTGATGGCGGGGTCGAGGTGCTTGAAGACGGCAATTGCTACACGATGCACCACAAGGTGATCATTATTGATGGGCGGATTGTGATTACTGGCTCGTATAACTTCACGGCCCGCGCTGAACGCACCAACGATGAGAATCTGCTGATCATCGATGATCCGAAGCTAGCGGCTGAATATTTGGCCGAGTTTGAGCGGGTATTTGAACAGGCGCGCAACCCGCCCCGGTGCCAGTCGTAGTCTTGCGATCGAAGTGAAGTGGAAATCTTAGCAAAGAAGCTTGGCTAGTGATTGCAGACTGGCCTTTGTTGGATTATAATTAGAACAAATTATCTAATCAGGGTCTAGCTATGCTTTTGCGGCAAAGAGTGATTCTTACGCTCCTCCGGGAAGCGGGAGGAAAAGCCTCGCGCCTGCGTCTGATGAAGTTGGCATTCCTGCTTGCTCAGGAATCCGTGTTGCATGGCAACCAGACATACTATCGTTTTGTGCCTTATCTTTATGGCCCGTTTTCGGTTGCGCTTCAGCAAGAACTCAGCAAATTACAGCAAGCTCACGTGATAGCTGGCTCGCCAGACAACAAATCATGGCTACTACAACATTTTCCTGAGAATGATTGCTGCCTACCGGCTGCCATTGAAAAAGATATAGCTCGAATAGTAGCGAAGTACCGAACATTTTCTTCACAACAATTGCTTGAAAACGTTTACCAAAAGTATCCTTGGTTTACTTTGAATAGCAAAGACAAAAAAACAACGTAGACTTCGGCGACCAGAAGCAGTGATTGCTATTTATACAATTGGTTATGAGCAATTGTCTATTGGCGATTTTCTTAATCGTGTTTTAAAGAATGGGATTCGTCAGATTATCGATGTTCGTTATAATCCGGTTGCACGCAGATACGGATTTCATAAAAGCACGCTTGCTCGTTTGTGTAAGTCGTTAGACATTGAATATATCCATTTGCCAGAACTCGGCATTCCCGGTGAACAGCGTGAACATGTAGTTACGATGGCTGATTATCAGACGCTGTTCCAGCGTTATCGCGTATCGATATTACCGTGCCAAGCAACGGCGATGGCGACGGCAGCCCGTGCCCTTGCGACGCTACCCAGCGCATTCATGTGTATGGAAGCCGATCCGGCGCGATGTCATCGTAGTCAGTTAGCTGCGGTGCTAGCACAACAAACCGGTTTACCGGTGGTTTGAACATCGTTAGGCATTGTACGACCAACTAGAGTGCTCGATCTTATTATTGAACCAGATGAACCTGAGTGGAAGCCAAAATGGCAGGCGCATTTGAGCCAGTTTCGTTTATTTGGGCCACAACCAAAACCTTTACGAAAAACTCCTTATAAATTTAGTTATGTCTTTGAATGTGAAGATAGTACTAAGCCGCATCAGGCTAGTATTACCGATTGGGAACTAGGAGTATTGTGGTTGAAAGACGTCGATAGATTGGGTGATGAGTGGAAAGCCGCTGAAAGTGTCAAACAGAAATTTTTTTGATGAAATATGTAATCCTGAAAAAGACACTCGATTCTTTATGGGTACGGTTTTTCCATACAACACGTGGATTGTGCTTGGTGTGTTTTGGTCGCCGCGCACTCAGCAGCTCCCATTGTTTGAATTACTTTAAGCTTAGCGTGTTGCTCTAGATGTAAGATGGATATAACCAGAGTTCGTCCTTACGGCTGCAACGCGACGATAAAACTCGCTTCGCCAAACGGCTGTTCGAGCAAGGTAATGCGCAGAGTGCTGGCGTTGGCGGCGAGTTGGCGACGCACGACGGCTACGCCGCGCTGCCGACTGCCGGGCGGGGCGGTGATAGTCCCCGGACGTGAGTCGTCATTAGCGATGGGATAGTCATTGCCGAGCCCGTCGCTGATCTTGATGTTATCGTGGCGCAACGGCAAACTGACCGGGCGGGCCGTGTTGTTCTGCACGCTCCACGTCAGCTCGATCCGGTCGCCGCAGGCATCGATCTGTTCGAGCGCCACGATGATGTCGGGCGAAGCGCCGGTGGTGGCCTCGCCGGCGGCTACGTTCTGCCACGTTTGGTTGCGTGCATCCCACCGTTTGCCGACGAGTTGATAGCCATTCCACCGGCATTGGCTGATGATCGCATTGAAGCCGATGATCGAACCGTCGGCGGGAGTGCTGGCAGAGAGAACGGCGAGCGGTGCATCGGCGCGGGGAATGGGCGCTGGCGGGCGGAAAACGAGGAAGAGCAGCAAGACCAACGCGATCGCCGCGAAAGCCGCTGCCAGCCGGCCCGTGGTGGTCTGCAACGCGCGCCAGATCCGTTCGCGCCACGGCAGTGCCGGCGGCGGTGGTGGGGGAGCTTTGGCAGTCTTCTCCTCCTGCACCACTTCGTTCAACTCTGTCCACGGCGTGCAGTGGAGCAGCTTGGGGATGGCGAGCATCTCTTCTTCGGTCAGCTCGATCTCTGACGAGCGTTCGGTGATCATATACGCCGGCAACTCGTCAAGCCCGCGCACCTCCACCTTCCAATCCAAATCGAGCTGCGATCCTTCTTCGATGCGCGGCGCGATCACGATCAGCCGCTTGCAGGTGCGAAAGTCGATCGTGTTCGCCTTCTGCTCAGAGAGGAATTCGCGCCGGTGTTCGTTGAGGAAGTTGGTTAGAGCGTGAAAATAGGAAATAACCTGATTGTAGGGATTTTTGCGACCGGGGTTGAGCCGTTTCTGTTCGCCGTTACGGCCTTCCACAATCCACGGCCCGTTGACGCTGCCGATGACGCGGCCATCGCAGTGTTTCAGCTCGATGATGACAATGGCGTCGTGTTTGATGATGACCAGATCGATGCTGCGCCCGCCGACGCTGAAATTGGAGAGAATCAGGAACAAGCCCTCAAGTTTTTCGAGGGTTTGGGCCAGTGCCAGAATGGCGCGGCGCTCTTGGGGATGTTCCGGCTTCTCACCAATCCAGACTTGAACGGCCATGGGTTACTCGCTCGTTGCGTGGCGATCATCGCTCTAACCGCGTGAGAGCGGTCGAGCGCGTGTTATGCTTGCTTCGCCAACAACCCTCGCCTTAGCTCGTGTGCTCTACCTCGCTTAACGCCAACGTCTGGCGCAGTTCGATAATCTGGTCGCGCAGCGCCGCCGCTTTCTCAAAGGCCAGATCTTTGGCGGCCTGCTTCATCTGCTTCTCAAGGTCTTTGATCAGTTTCAGCACCTCATCACGCGGCAGGCTGATCGGCACCGCCGTGGTAGGAGTGGTCACGTACTCGCCGCGCTCTTCGGCCATCTTGCGGATGCGATCGGTGAGGTCGCGCACGCCTTTGGCGATGCCCTGCGGCGTGATGCCGTGGCGCAGGTTGTAGGCCATCTGAATGTCGCGGCGGCGCTGCGTCTCGCGGATGGCGGCTTCCATCGAGCGGGTGATGGTGTCGGCGTACATGATCACCTTGCCTTCGATATGGCGCGCCGCCCGCCCAATGATCTGGATGAGCGACGTTTCCGAGCGCAGATAGCCCTCTTTGTCAGCATCGAGGATCGCGACCAGACTGACTTCGGGCAAGTCAAGCCCTTCGCGCAGCAAATTGATTCCCACTACCACATCGTACACGCCGAGGCGCAGATCGCGCAGAATCTCTACCCGCTCGATCGTGTCGATGTCAGCGTGGAGGTACATCGTGCGCACCCCCATCTCTTTCAGATAGTCAGCCAAGTCTTCAGCCATACGCTTGGTCAAGGTCGTGACCAGCACGCGCTGCTTGCGTTCGACCCGGCGCCGGATCTTGCCGAGCAGGTCGTCGATTTGGCCTTTGGTCGGGCGCACCTCGATTTCGGGATCGAGCAGGCCGGTGGGACGGATGATCTGCTCGACGATCTGCTCGCTCTTTTCTCGCTCGTAAGGGCCGGGGGTGGCCGAGACGTAAATCACCTGATAGACATGTTGCTCAAACTCTTCAAACTTGAGCGGGCGGTTATCGAGAGCCGACGGCAGACGAAAGCCGTAATCCACCAGCGTCTGCTTGCGCTGGCGGTCGCCGTTGTACATGCCGCGCAACTGCGGAATGGTAATGTGGCTCTCGTCAATAAAGATCAGCAAATCGTCGGGAAAATAGTCAAGTAGCGTCCACGGCGTCTGGCCGGCAGCGCGCCCGTCAAGATGGCGCGAATAGTTCTCGATCCCGCTGCAATAGCCAACCTCGCTCAGCATTTCGAGGTCGTAAAGCGTGCGTTGCTTCAGCCGTTGCGCTTCAAGCAGCTTACCGGCGGCTTCGAGTTCGCGCACTCGTTCGTTCAGCTCGTCTTGGATTGCAATAATCGCCTGCTGCAACTTCTCTTTAGTGGTGACGAAGTGCTTGGCGGGATAGATCTCGACCGCAGTATGCTTGAGCAACACCTCGCCGGTGAGCGGGTCGATCTCAACAATCCGCTCAATCTCATCGCCCCAAAACTCAACCCGGATGGCGATTTCGGCGTTGGCAGGAATAATATCGAGCGTATCGCCACGAACGCGGAACGTGCCGCGTTGGAAATCCATATCCTTGCGCTCGAACTGGAGGTCGATCAACTGGCGCAACAGTTTATCGCGATTGCGCACCTCGCCGACGCGGAGCAAAATCTTCTCTTGACCGTAATCGTGCGGCGAACCAAGGCCATAGATCGCCGAGACCGACGCCACAATCAGCACATCGCGGCGGGTGAAGAGGGCCTGCGTCGCGGCGTGGCGCAGCCGGTCGATCTCCTCGTTGATGCTGGCCTCTTTCTCGATATAGAGGTCTTTCGAGGGCACGTAAGCTTCCGGCGTATACTCATCGTAATACGAGATAAACATCTCGACCGCTGCGTCAGGCAAAAACTCGCGGAACTCGGCCCACAACTGCGAGACGAGGGTTTTGTTGTGAGCGAGGACGAGGGTGGGGCGTTGGGTCTGGGCAAAGATATGGGCCATCACGAAGGTCTTGCCAGTGCCGGTGGCGCCAAGCAAGGTCTGATGGCGGTAGCCGGCGCGCAAACCGGCCACCAACTTCTCGATGGCTTGTGGTTGATCGCCGGTTGGCTGATACGGCGCTTCGATCCGGAACGGCATACGGTGCTCGCGAGTTCTGGCACTGAAGAGATAGCAACAGCGCGGGTTGCGCCGTCCGCGTCGAGGCGGGAGGGGCAACAACGCCGCGCTGCTGGTTGGGCTAGGGGTATTATACCAGAATGGCGACGGGAGAGGGGCGCAGCGCGCTGTGCCCTGCCGGGTGGTTCATAGGGCGGACAGATACAGATGATCATAGATGGGGTTGATAGCGTTGCGATGCGTTAGTTCGCCCTCACCCCCAGCCCTCTCCCACTGGCGCGGGAGAGGGAAGTGAAGTACCCAACGTTGAGGCATCGCAAAGCGATCAACGGTTGTGCTTGTTCAGATGTTCTGTCCGCCCCATACAAGTACTGTCCTTCCCTCAATGCCGAGCGTGGGGGCACAGCGCGCCGTGCCCCCACGTGAGACCGTTTACCGCAACTCGAAGGTGATTTGGACGGTGGCGCTGTAGGTTTGCTGGCCGGGTTGCACTGGCGGCGCCGAACGGGCGGCAGGTGCGCCGTAAGCGTCGGCCATCATCGGTACCGGGATGGGGCTAGCGCCAAAGTTCTCGGTGATGAACAGCACCCGGCCCAGCGACGTGCCGCTCGCGCGCGCCATCTGCTCAGCCCGCGCCCGCGCATTGGCGACCGCCGCCTCGCGCGCCTGCGCCATCACCGCTTCCGTGTCGCTCACGCCGAAGCTCACGCCGTACAGCCGGTTCGCGCCCACCTGCACCACTCGGTCGATCAGATCGCCAGCTTGCGCAATATTGCGGATGGTCACGTTGACCATATTGCTGACGGTGTAGCCGATAATGTTCTGGCCTTGCTCATCGTAGAACGGATAGATGTTAATGCCGGTGGTCTGAATGTCTTTCGCCTCGACTCCCATCTGGCGGATGCGCTCGATGATTGCCTGCGCCTGCGCGCTATTTTGGGCCAACGCCTCTTGGGTAGTCGGCGCTTTGGTCTCGACGCCGATCGTGACAATGGCGATGTCCGGTTCCACCTTCACTTCGCCGGTGCCGATGACCACAATCTGCGGCATATTGCTCACGCCGGGTTGGGCTGTAGCGGTTTGGGTTGGGCGGAGCAGACCGACGGCGGCCAAGGCCAATACGGCGATCAAGGCAGTAAAGGCGAGAATGGTAGTGAGAAGACGGTTTTCCATAGTGGTATCTCCTTAGGCAGTTGTTTTACGTCTCAGTAGAGAGACGGCCATGGCGGGATAATGGTTCCACGAAATGTAGCGCCGCACGCTGTGCGGCTGGACAGTTCAAGGGCGGACAGAACACTGAGCGTAGACGCGATTGATGGGGGTGAGATGCGCCATTTCGCCCTCACCCCCAGCTCCTCGCCCACTGGCGCGGGAGAGGGGCGCAGAGCTACGCTTTGCGGTATTGCCCGGCGATCAACGGTTGGATGCGACCACATGCTCTGTCCGCCCCGCAAGGCTGGACAGAGCACGTGGTGCGTTCAGCGGGTGAGAATTGTGATCTTCCGGCGCCACACCCGCCAGAACATGGCCGCCTCAAACGGGCCAACGATGAGGAAGGCGAGCCACACGCCCCACAACGCCGGCGCCCACCACGTCACAATCACTAGCGCTAGCGCGACACAGACCCAGATCGCAGTGCCGCTAATGGCGAGCGGCGAGAGGGTATCGCCCAACCCGCGCAGCGCGCCACCGATGGCAAAAGTTAAGGCCCATGCCGGTTGGGTAAGCGCGACCACGCGCACCGCCGCCGCGCCATCGGTGACCAACTGCGGATCGCGGTTGAAGATGCTGACCAGCCCTTCGGCAAAGATAAGGAACAACACACCGAGGCCGCCCATCCAGAGGATTGTCCAGCGCAATGCGATCATCGCCACCGCATTGGCTTCTGTGGGGCGCTGCGCGCCGATGGCTTGGCCGACTAGCGCCGTCGCCGCTAGCCCGAAGCCGATACCGGGCAAAAACGAGAGCGAGAGGATATTGATCGCGACCCGGTGAGCGGCCAACGGCACCGTGCCCAGCATCGCCACCACCGGCGTCAGCGAAGCGATCGCGCCGATCACCAACACCTCTTCGATCGCCGCCGGCATCCCGATGCGCAGCACATCGCGCAAGACGCCGATGCGAGGCCACCATCTACCGCCGCCGCCAGCGCGCACGCCGTTGCGCCCATACCAAAGCACCCCTACCAGCAGCGCCGCACCGATCAAGCGGGCAATGACCGATCCCCACGCACTACCCACTGCGCCGAGCGCCGGCAGGCCGAGCCAGCCGAAGATCAGCGCCGCGCTGGCAATCACATTGACCACATTAGTGAAGGCAGTGACCAGCATCGGCGTGCGTGAATCACCCACCCCGCGCAAGGCGCCGCTGATCAGATACATCATGGTCAGGGTGGTGATGGTGCTCATCGTCACCGCTAGATAATCGATCCCGACTTGGCTCACATCGGGCGCAAGTCCGAACAAGCTGATCAGGGCAGGGGTGAGCGGCAAGCCGATGGCGGTGAGTGGCAGGCCGATCAAGATGCTCCAGAGCAACCCTTGGCGGGCTACCGCGCTAGCATCGGCGAGCTTCCCGCCGCCGTAGGCTTGGGCAACCAGCACAGCTACCCCGACCGACAAGGCGCTGAGGGCGGCGGTGGTGACGAAGATGACCTGCAAAGCGGCGCCGACGCCGGCCAGCGCCACTGCGCCAAGCGACGCGACGAGGATGGTGTCAACTACACCGAGCATGGTTTGCAGCAAGTTTTCGCCGATCACCGGCCATGCCAGTCGCAACACCCGCTTTTTAAGCTGAGCGCGGGAAGGCGGCGGGGTGATTGTTTCAGCAGTGAGGGTGTCTGAGTGCATAAGGTATAAAGCGACGTATGGGTCGCGCTGATGGGTGTTGGTAGGGTGTATTCTAACCGAAGTTGGGGGAGGTGTGGGGGGAAACAGTAGTCAATCGTCTTGAGCGAGACTGCAACATGCTCAATAGGAGTACTTGCAAGAAAAACATGTTGCCACGAGCCAGTATGCTCAACTCGACGCGGTAATACTAATGCCACATTCTCCCCTGCCAGTATGTGCCGCATCACTTCAGCGCGAGGGCGTTCAATCATTGCTTCGTGGTAAAAGATAGAGCGCACATCAAATGGACGGTAGAGGTATCGAGGGTATGCGTTTCTAACCATTCGTATCTCTGTTCACGCAGGCTGTAGATGTCGGCGTGGTAGACCCCACCCCCTTGCCCCCTCCCCGTCAACGGGGAGGGTGCGTGCCCCTCCCCCGTTAACGGGGGAGGGGTTAGGGGTGGGGGTCCCCCGCAATCGCCTCACTAATCACTTGAATGACACCCTCGGCGTTTTCCAGCACATCATCATTGGTAAAGCGCAGCACGCGATAACCCAGATGTTCAAGCACAGACTGCCGCCACGCATCGTATTCCTGCTGCGTTTCGTGAATTGGGCCATCTACTTCAATAATGAGACGCGGCTCACGGGCGTAGAAATCGACGATGAAACGGTCAATGCAGTGCTGGCGACGAAATTTGACGCCCAATTGCCCATGGCGCAGACGCTGCCAGAGCGTATCTTCAGCAAGAGTGGGATTCTTGCGCAACTCGCGTGCGTTGGGGCCAGTGTGTCGCCATACCTCAGCCGGAGTTTGCCACTGATATTGTTGCTGGTTGGAAGGAGTACGGCGGTCGTATTTCACGAAGATACCGATAGCCACTCATTGCCGGATGTCGAAGACATTTTCATCGGGGCCGCCATCAGGTGCGGTTTCACGCTTCAGACTGTTGCTTTGTGGTTGCTTGCTACGGTCTGCGCGCGTTGATCGCGCCAAAAGAGTAGGTCTATACCATTCTGCAAGTGGAAACTTTTTCCGATGAAGACCAGATTCTTGTAGTGTTTTCTTGGATGTATCGCTAGTCGAGTAGCCGAAGATGCGTCACAAGCGTAGCACGAAGACCTCAACCTGTCAATGAGGAATGGTAAGTTCCATTCCACTACCAGCCTCTACTCACCCCGTCTCCCTACCGCTCAATTCAGCATTCCGGCGGATCGCATGTTTGGCCGCTTTCCCGTACAATACCCAGAAGACAGCGAATGGGTTGAGGAGGTTTGCATGGAGCATGTTGACACCCTGCTCACCGGTGGCACCGTCGTCACGATGGATGAGGAGTGGCGGATCTTTGCCGACGGGGCGGTCGCAATTCGCGATGGGGTAATTGTGGCGGTGGGGCCGAGCGCAGAGCTGGCTGCCCAGTATACCGCCACAGAGACGATCGATTGCCGTGATTGTGCGATTATTCCCGGCCTGATCAACGGTCACTCCCACGTGCCGATGAGTCTTTTGCGCGGGTTGGTGGCTGACCAGCAGCTTGATGTCTGGCTGTTTGGCTATATGTTTCCGGTGGAAAGCCAGTTCGTCGATCCCGAATTCAGCTATACCGGCACGCTGCTCAGTTGCGCCGAGATGATCCGTGGCGGCACGACGACCTTCGTCGATATGTACTATTTTGAGGAGGAAGTTGCGCGCGCGGCGGATGAGGCCGGGATGCGGGCGATTTGTGGGCAGACGGTGATGCGGTTGCCGACGCCCGATGCCGATTCGTTCGATGCCGGGATCGAGCGGGCGCGCCGGTTTATGGCCGAGTGGCGCGGCCACCCGCGGATTATTGCCACGGTGGCGCCCCACGCGCCGTACACCTGCACTGACGACATCTATCGCCAAGCCTCGGCGCTCTGCGCTGAGTTTGGCGCGCCGCTGATCACCCACTTGTCCGAGACGGCGCGGGAAGTGGAGGAGAGCATTCGCGACCGCGAAGTGACGCCGATCCGCTACGCCAAGCGGGTCGGCGCGTTCGATGTGCCCTGCATCGCTGCCCACTGCGTCCATGCCACCGAAGACGACATGCGGCTCTTGCGCGAAGCTCGCGCCGGCGCAGTGCCCTGCCCGACCAGCAACCTCAAACTGGCCAGCGGCGTCGCGCCTTTCCGCCGCATGATCGAGTCCGGGGTGCGGGTAGGGTTGGGCACTGATGGCCCGGCTAGCAACGACGATCAAGATATGTTTACCGAGATCCAGTTGGCGGCACTGCTGCCAAAAGGCTTGAGCGGCGACCCGACGGCGGTGCCGGCCCGCGAAGCCTTTGCGCTGGCGACTTGCTGGGGCGCACGCGCCATCCATCTCGATCATCTGATCGGTTCGCTGGCAGTGGGTAAACGGGCCGATATTGCCGTGGTCGAACTACATCGGCTGCACAGTGCACCGCGTTACACTTACGCTGCCGACGCAATCTATTCGCACCTTGTCTATAGCAGCCGGGCCGCTGATGTGCGCGATGTGCTGGTTGACGGTAAGCTGCTGCTGCGCAATCGTCACTTGCAGACGCTGGATGAAGCGGCGATCATTGCTCGCGCGCAAGCGATTGCCTCCCACATCAACGAGTTTCTCGCCACTCGCGAGCGCAACCTGCTGGCCAAGATTCTGGCGCTGGGAGGCGTGCAACAGGCCGAAATCTTCGAGATTCAGGTCAAAGCCCGCCTGCAACCGGCTGATGTCGAGCGGATTCTGGCCCTCTTGCGCAACCCGGCGATCACGATCACCAAGACCAGCGAACGCACCCAGTACGATACCTACTTTGTCTTCGCCAACGGCGAACGGATCCGTATTCGCGAAGATCACCGCACCGATCCGGGGGCGCGCCCGCAACCCAAGTATACGCTCACGCTGATGGCCGAAGCGCGGCGGGTCGATCATCCCAAGGCGATGATGCTCTCACGGGCGCGCTACACGGCTCCCGCCGACCACACCGTGCGCTTCTACCGTGAATACTTTCAGCCTGACCGGATTGAAGAGATCGAGAAGCGGCGGCGGCGCTGGCGCATTCTCTACAAAGACCACGACTTCGCGATCAACCTCGATACACTGGCTGGCCAGCCCAATCCCGGCCCCTTCCTCGAAATCAAGAGCCGGACGTGGAGCCGGCGCGATGCTGAGCGGCGCGCCGAGTTGATCAGCGAATTGCTCGAATTGGCCGGCATTTCCGATGAGGCGCTAGTGTTGCAAGAGTATGTGGAGCTGGCGGCATGAAACATCCCGGCATCTACTTGATCGGGCTGACCGGCGGCATTGCCTGTGGCAAGAGTACGGTGCTGGCGATGCTAGCGGCGCTGGGTGCGCGCACGATTGACGCCGACCGCGTGACTCACCGGTTGCAACAACCGGGCACGCCAGTCTATCAGGCGATTGTGAACACCTTCGGCTCGCAGATCGTGTCCACCCCCGGCGGCCCAATCGACCGGCGCAAACTCGGTGCGATTGTCTTCAACGATCCAGCGGCGCTCAAGCGGCTGGAAGCGATTGTCCATCCGGCAGTGCGGGCCGAAATCCGCCGGTTTCTCGACGAAGTGGCCGGGGCAGGCAAGTATGCCACGCGCCTGCGCCCGGTTGAACGCCCGATTGTGGTGATCGACGCGATTAAGCTGATCGAGTCGGGTTGGGCCGACCAGTGTGATCAGGTGTGGGTGGTGACGTGCTCGCCTGAACAACAGATTGAGCGGCTGATGACGACCCGGGGCATGTTGCTGGCCGAAGCCCAAGCCCGCGTGGCGGCCCAGCCGCCGCAAGAGAGCCGGTTTAGCCGGGCGCATGTGATCATCGACAACAGCGGTTCACAAGCGCAGACACGGGCGCAGGTCGAAGCGGCGTGGCAACAGGCGCTGATCGCTAGTCACGGCTCATAACGAATCCGGCGCCGCTCTTCGATCACGCCGCCGTCGGCCATGGTCACACGCAGGCGAATGGTGTAATCGCCTGCCGGCCAGCCGCCGGCATTCCACATCCCCAATAAGCCATCCTCGACCGGCTGGCTGCTCTGGCCGAGCACCTGCCAGCCGGTCGGGTCAGTTCCTTGGCCGATGTCGAGAATGAACGGGCCGCGCGCGGTGCCCTTGACGAAGAGCAACGTGTTCGTTACAACACTGCTCTCAGCGAGATCGAGCAGGGCGATCGCGCGATCCGGCTCGCGCGGCGGCGGGCAGTACTCGGTAGGCGCGGTTCGACCATTGCGTTTCGCCCATTCAGCTACCTCGGTCGGGTAAACCGGGAAGCTTACCGTCCGTACCTCTTCCGGCGGCGTATAGGGCGCGGCTAGACACGAACCATCACCGCCAACGCGATACGTTTCGTATGTCATCGCGCTCACCGGCCCAGTACCGGCCATAAATCGTTCGCTGATGACCTGCGGGCATTCCGGAGCCGGCGGCCCGCCCGTCTCAGCGCAAACCGGCAGCTCAACGATGCCTTGCGGCGGGGTAAAGGGTTGGGCCGGGCGGTTGGCGTGGTAGCGCAGCATCAACTCGCGCCAGATCAAGCCGGCCCCATTCGCGCCGGCGACCTCGGCCATTGGGCGGTTATCGTTATTGCCGACCCAGACGCCGATGACGACCGCATCGGTATAGCCAACCGCCCACGAATCGCGGTAATCGTTGCTGGTACCAGTCTTGACCGCTGCCGGAATATTGGGCAACTCCATCACATTATTGCGTCCGAACACCAGCCGGCGAGCGGCATTGTCGCTGAGGATGTCGGTAACGAGAAAGGCAACCTGCTCGCTCTGCGGGCCGAGCAACGGTTTGCCGGGTTGGGGCTGCCACGATTCAATCATCTCGCCACGACTATTAGTGACGCGCAAGATGGCCACCGGACGCACCTGCCTGCCGCCGGCACGCAAGCCGGCATACGCGCCGGTCAATTCGAGCAGGCGCACCTCGTTGCTGCCCAATGCCATCGCCAAACCATAGCGGTTGGGGTCGGTAAACGTCGTAATGCCAAACTCGCTCATCAGATTGACAAAGTTCTCAACCCCAACAAACTCCAGCGCTCTCACCGCTGGAATATTAAGTGAATTGGCCAGCGCCAAGCGCAACCGAACCGGCCCGCGAAAGCGGCCATCGTAATTGCGCGGCTGGTAGGTCGTGCCATTCACCTGCCAGCTTGATGGCACATCCCACAACATAGTCGCCGGCGTCCATCCGCGCTGCAAGGCCGCAACATAGACAAACGGCTTCAGCGCCGAACCGGGTTGGCGGGGAGCTACTGTCACGTTGACCTGACCATCGGGGGCGTTGTAATCAACACTGCCTACCATCGCCAAAATCCTGCCATCGGGCGACAACATCACCACGCCGGCGTTGCTCGCATCGCGCGCGCGCAGCTCGGCGATCTTGGCCTGCGCCACCTCCTCGGCTTGGGTCTGCCAGTACGGATCGAGGGTGGTAATCACCCGCAACCCGCCCCGGTTGACCATCTCCTCGCCGAACCGCTGCACCAACAAGTCATAGACATAAAAGGTAAAATGCGGCGCTCGAATGGTCGTCGCCGGCGGCACCAACCGGATCGGCTCGGCGAAGATCGAATCGGCTTCAGCGGCGCTGATAAAACCGGCGGCCACCATCTGATTGAGCACAATGCGTTGGCGGGCGCGAGCCAGCGGCAAATTCTCGAACGGATTGTAGTTAGAGGGCGATTGGGGCAAACCGGCCAATAACGTTGCCTCGCCGCGGGTCAGTTGCCAGACATGCTTGCCGAAATACCGCTGCGCCGCCGCTTCCACCCCATACGCCTGCGCGCCGTAGTAGACCTCGTTGAGGTAGAGAGACAAAATCTGATCTTTGCTATACTCCTGCCCAACCCGAATCGCCAAAATCGCCTCGCGAATCTTACGCTCGATCGACTGCTGCTGCGCTTCTGCGGGAGTGAGCAAAATGGCCCGCACCAACTGCATCGTGATCGTACTCGCGCCAGAAACAGTCTGACCAGCGGTGACATTCTGCCAAAACGCACGGGCAATACTCGGCAAATCAACGCCGGGGTTGGTATAGAAATTCGCATCTTCCACCGCCACCGTCGCATCGCGTAAGATTTGGGGAATGCGGTTAAGCGCCACCGGCACGCGCACACCGGGGCCAATCACCTCGTAGAGCAGGGTGCTGCCGTCGCGGGCATAGATGCGCGTATTCTCGAAGCTGCGGTGCTGGTCGATCAACTCAGGCGGCGGCAGATCGCGGCCATAGTAGAGGTAGAGCGCGATCACACCGGCAACTCCTAACACGATCAGCACGAGTAGACTGAATACCAGCCGGTTCAGCCAGCGCCACAGCGCCGATAGGCGACGGCGCGGCGGCGGTGGCGGCGGTGCGGGGCGGCGAAAACGAGGCAATGGCGGGCGTGGACGGCGGGACATAGGCGATGGATGATGTAAGCGCCAAAAGAGTAACGTGTTCGTTGCTATACATACTATAGCGCGTTTTAGGGCGGGATGGATATCACAAAATTGTTGTAAAACGGTTGATATTGCGTCCGTGCGCGGCAAAACCGGTCACGTGCCCAGCGGGCGGGATTATTGCGAATATACGCCATAATCCGTTGATAGGCCACATCATGGCGAATAATGTGGTCGTGAAATCGGGGTTGCCAAACGGGAACGCCGGGGGTCTGTCGGTAGGCGTTAATGCGGGTGGTGGTGGCCGATTTGAAACCGGCCACGAACGATGAAACGGATTTGGGCGGGCGGGTTCCGGTGGAATTACCATTCGGCGGCGATACACGGCCGTGCGTCTCTACGGGTTCGATAATGCGTACGATGGCGTGGATGTGGTTCGGCATAATGATGTACACGTCACACGCCAATTCGGCGCGGATGGCAAACGATCGTTCCCATTCTGCGCGGGCAATTTCGCCTAGCGGCGACAAGCGCATCTGGCCGTGCTGCACACACCCGAACAGATGCTGGCGTTGTGCCGTGCAGACGGTGATGAAATAGCTCCCCGGCGCGGCGTAATCCCACCACTCGGCGCGGGCTGATGGGATGCGGTAACGGTTTTGGTAAAGAGAGGTGGCTTGCGCTGGCATGTTTTGTGGTTTGATCGAAAACGAGTCCTCTATTGATCAAACCGGTTGACCAGCGCAAAAGATGCACATCTTTTCAATTTCTAAATCGATATTGTAATCTCTCGTAAGCTGTTCTCCTGTTCCTCACCCCATCTCCCTGATCGCCGCCATCACCGCCGGCCATGCCGCGCTATGCGGCGTGGTCAGCTCAAAGTGGCCGCATTGCGGCAGGATGGTCAGATGGGCAGGGTCGCCAGCTTGCCGGGCCGCGGCCACGAAGGAGGCGACGTAGGTCGTCGGTACGATCAGATCGTCACTCCCCACGAGATGATAGTGGGGAACGCCGAGCGGCAAGCGCATGTGCGGCGAAGCTTCGGCGTAGCGGCGTGGATCGTGATCGACCAGTTCGGCGCAGGCCGTGCCGCAGGCGGTGGCGGTTACGCCTTGGGCGAGATCGGCGACGGCGGCGAGCGCAACCACGCTGTGGATTGGGAGCGGATTGGCAGTGGCGAGGGGACTGGTAGTCGGTAACGTGGGTCGCGCTGCAAGCCAGAGCGCGAGATGGCCGCCAGCGGAATGGCCAACTGCGATCACCCGCGCGAGGTTCAGGGGGTATGTGTTGGCCAACACTCGCAGATGATTGACCCCGGCGGCGACATCGTGAAACGTCTGCGGCCAGCCGCCGCCATTGCCCAACCGGCGATACTCAAGGCTCCACACGGCATAGCCGGCGGCGCGTAAGGCGGCGCAGCACTCGCCGAGCGGTGCAAGGTCGTAGGCAGCTTGCCAGCAGCCGCCGTGGATCAGCACAATCACCGGCGCCGGGTGCGGTGCGTAAGGCAGATAGAGATCGCCAAATTGGTCGGGGTGGCTGCCATAAGCGAGGCGCGCGTCGGGCGGTACGGCAGGTTGTTCAAGATAGTCGGTAACGGTGAGCATAGGGTCGTCTCTCATGATGATAATGATACGAGTAAATCTCGGTCAGGCGTCGCTCGCCGGTTGTCATCGCGAACCGCCGCTTTCCCCATGTCATTGCGAGCCGAGCGGAGCGAGGCGAAGCAATCCCCCGCGAGCGTGGAAGATGGCCGCTCAGCCTTTGACCTCGCGAAAGGGGGAGATTGCTTCGGGGGCTGCGCCCCTCGCAATGACAGGTAGAGTACGCCCCGCGCAGTGACCGGATCATCCAACCGCGTTTAGAGAAACTGCCCTAGAAACCCTTCCAGCGAGCCGTTGTAGTAGACATGCACCACCTGATTGAAGGTGATCCGGCTTACCGCATCCCACACCTCGTCGGGATCGCTGCTGTAGGCGACGAGCATAGCCTGTTCGGGCCGCTCTTCGTCTTCGCCGGGAGGGATGACGAGCGCGAGCCATTGGTTGGGGTAGCGCTGTTCGATCAGCGCTACCGGTTCCACCTTGCCGCGCTCGACCATGCCGGTGTAGGGGCAACCGCAGCCGCAATCTGGCCCGCAACTGCTGTGGTCGCCGGCGCCGCAACTGGGGCTAGTTCCGCCGTGAAGCGCGCTGGTGAGGTTAATAACGACTGGCATAGCGTCTTGCGCTTATCCTTACGGCCCGATCCGTTCCATGCCTCCCATGTACGGGCGCAGCACTTCGGGAATCACAATACTGCCGTCTTCCTGCTGGTAGTTTTCCATAATCGCGATGATGGTGCGCGGCAAGCCGAGGCCCGATCCGTTCAGGGTATGGAGGAACTCTGGCTTGGCTCCCGGTTCGGGCCGGTAGCGCAGGTTGGCGCGACGGGCCTGAAACGCCTCGACGTTCGAGCACGAGCTGACTTCGAGCCATTCACCCACTCCCGGCGCCCACACCTCGATGTCGTAGGTTTTGGTCGAACCGAAGCCGAGATCGGCGGTGCAGAGCAGTTTGGTGCGGAACGGCAAGCCCAACAGGCGCGCGCACTCTTCGGCGTCGCGGCGCAGCTTTTCGAGCGCCTGATAGCTCTCTTCGGGCTTGACGAACATATACATCTCGACCTTATCGAACTGGTGGCCGCGCTTGATCCCGCGCACATCACGCCCGGCGCTGAGCTGTTCCTTGCGGAAACAGGGGGTGTAGGCGGCGTGATAGATTGGTAACTGGCTCGCTTCGAGAATCTCGTCGACGTAGAGGCTGGTAATTGGTACTTCTGCCGTCGGCACCAGCCACAAGCCCGACTCTTCATCGCGGTAGAGGTTGTCGCGGAATTTGGGCAATTGGCCGGAGGCCCACAACACCGATTCTTTGACCACAAATGGCGTGTAGACCTCTTGGTAGCCTTGTTGCAGATGGAGATCGAGCAACCACTGGATGACGGCCCGTTGCAGGCGCGCGCCGGCGCCGCGCATGACATAAAAGCGCGAACCGGCCAGCTTGACGCCGCGCTCGAAGTCGAGAATGCCCAGCGCCTCACCCAGTTCCCAGTGCGGGCGGGCGGGGAAGGGCAATTGCCGCGCTTCACCCTCTTGGTAGATGACCACGTTATCGTTTTCATCAACCCCATCGGGCACATCAGGGTGCGGCAGATTGCGAATCTCGAGCATCGCGGCCCGCTGTTGCTCTTCGACCTCGGCCAGTTGGCGATCAAGCGCCGCGATTTCATCGCCTAGCTGGCGCATCGCCTCGATCTTAGCCTGCCGCTCGGCAGCATCTTTCATAGCGCCGATCTGCTTCGAGACTGCGTTGCGTTCGGCTTTGCGCGTCTCAACCTCGTAGATCAAACGGCGGCGCTGCTCGTCGAAGGCCAGCACCTGATCGATGATTGCGCCATCAACGCCGCAGCGGGCCAGTTGGCGCTTCACTTCGTCGGGCTGCTCGCGGATGAGTTTAATGTCAAGCATAGTTTTCTGCCGGTATGCAATGCGCCAGTGCGCGGCGGTTCGTGCTGTAGTGGCAATTATACCACGGTGTGAGCGGCTGTATCCCCTTGAAGCGGGGTGTTTACGGCAGACTGAGGGGACGCGGAAGTAACCGACTATCCTTTCTGCGCTCTCTGTAGACAAGGTTGGTCGTTAGCGGCGTAGGGAGGACGGGAGCGTTGGCTGTCTCCCGCCTCCCCGCCTGCCTAATCCCGTTATCCCCTAAGCCGGCTATAGCGCCAATCAACCGGCTGGCCGTTGGCGTAGGGCATCACGCCGTGGAATGGGCGCAGGTCGTTGTCGAAGACGAGTGGCAAAAAGAAGCGGTCGCCGGGCCAGAGCGGCAGTTCCATCACCCGCGCAATCGGCACCCATTCGAGCGTGCCTTCGGCGTTGGCCACCGGTGGTGTGCCGCTGAAGCGGGTGATCAAGAAGATAAACGCAAACCAGTCTTCGCCGTTTTTACCGAACCCTGGCCAGCTCACCGTGCCGCGCAACGTTAACTCGAGCGCAGTGATGCCGGCCTCTTCGCGCAACTCACGTTGCATGCCGGCGACGATCTCTTCGTCGCGTTCGAGTTTGCCGCCGAGTCCGTTGTATTTGCCCAGATGCTGATCGCCGGGGCGGGCGTTGCGATGCACCATCAGCACTGCTTGGCGGTCGGGTGACAGTACATAACCGAGGGTAGCGAGGATAGGTGTATAGGGCATAGCTGACCTCAATGACATGTTGACGCAAAGACGCGAAGGTTTTTAACGCAAAGGCACGAAGGTTTTTAACGCAAAGACGCGAAGGACGCCAAGAACGCAGAGATTTGTTAGAGGTTGTTTACCTACCGTGCTTGTACCCCTACCCCAAAAACCCTTGCGACCTCTGCGGAGCCGGACAGCCGTCCGGCTCTACAGCGTTACCATGCGCGATAGAGATTGCGCTCACCGCGCTGCACTTCGGCGATCCGGCGCGCGCTGCCAGCGTCAATCCCGGTTGGCAGACGGTCGGGGTAGAAAAATTGGGCATCACAGATTTCGATGTCGCCGCGAGGCGGCGCCGGCGGGCCATCAGCCACCGCGGTAAAGACGATCACATAATCGCTGAGCCCATGAGCCACGTAGTGAAACACCCCGTGCAGACCGGTCACCGTCACCGGGCAGCCGCTCTCCTCGAGCGCCTCGCGGCGAGCCGCTTCCGCCGGAGCTTCACCGTGATCGATCGCGCCGCCGGGCAATCCCCACGGTTTGGCGCCGCCACGGTGACGAACCAGCAATAACTCATCGCCACGCTGCACGATCACCCGCACCCCGATTGCGCGCGGGCGGAAGAGAACATGCTGCGCCAACCGCAAGCGGATGAAGAGATTATACGCTCCGGTGAGGATGATTTCGCGCAAGGGGTGGATCATAGCCGCTGTTAACCCTGTCGCCTCAGCCGGTGGGTCGTTCCACCGTTAGCAAGCGCATCATAGCACGGGCATACCTTGGCCGCAAATCGGCGTCACGATGGCTGTCGCGGCGCGATCGGCCGGGACAATGAGCTGCCCAAACCTGTTCGCAAGCGTTTCTCTAGGCAAGAGCTTCATTAGATAATGCTTTGCAATGAGGAAAATATCCCCATCCGCATCCCTGTCAAAATACACAAGACAAACAAGGTATAGATGTGATTTGATGAGCGAAGGTATCAATACACTACGTCTTGGAAGGAGCAACCATGACCTTTGCCTACAACCAACAGCAATGGAATGCTTTAGGCCAGCTTGATCCGTTCTGGGCGATGACTGGTTTAAGCAACTGGAACCTTCATGAATTTTTCCAGACCGGCCGGCATCAAGTAGCACAGTTGCATGAAGAGATGCAACGTCTCGGTTATCCGCGCCGGTTTCAACGCGTGCTTGATTTTGGCTGCGGAATCGGGCGGGTGGCGCCGGCGCTGCGCGAGCATTTCACCGAGTATATCGGTCTCGATGTCGCCGAAAGTCTCATTCTCAAGGCACGTGAGCTGCATCGCGATTTGCCCAATGCCCAGTTTCTGGTCAATACGGCCAGCCGGCTCGATCTCCCCGATAATAGCATTGACCTGATCTTTTCCTTTGGCGTCTTCCAGCATATTCCCGATCAGCAAGCGATTCTGCGCCTATTCGGCGAATTTGCGCGGGTGTTAGCGCCGGGAGGGTTAATCTTTACCGATATCTGCCACCATATTCGCTGGCTGTATCGTTTGCAATTACGCCGTCGCGCCTATATGGCGCTGAAGCGTTTAGGGTTGCCTGATCACGCGCTTTATTACCGCTTGAAGCTGTACCCGCAGTCGGTTCACTCAATTCCGCTTCACCTGCTGTATGCGCATCTCAAAACACTGCCATTGACGATACGCATGATGCGTCCAAAGTCTCCAGCCAATGCTCCGCATCAGTTATGGGAATATGCGCTGACCAAGGAGGAGATTTCATAGAGAACACTAACACACCGCTAATCTTCTTCTAATCATTGCCGTCTATCTTCCCGAAAGTGAGTGGATCTCCGCGGCAGATTATGCAGTTGCCATCACAACGGGAGGTAGTCGATGCGTGCGTTTCGCATCATCAGCTTGCTCGTGATATTGGCGCTGATCGCCGTCGTGGGCGCAGCGCCGGCGCTGGCCCAAGAAAACCAGCGTGATCTCTTCTTCTACACCCGTTACCCGGCCCAAGAAGCGACTGTTGGCGATGTTGTCACTGTTAAACTCACCCTTGGCACCGATACCACGCCGCAGATTGTGCGTCTTGGCATGCGCGAAGCGCCAAGCGGCTGGAATGTAACCTTCCGCGGCGATGGGCGCGTGATCCAAGCGGCCTACGTTGAGCCGAATAACAACGCGACCTTTGATCTGCGGATCGAGCCGCCGTCAGATGTGAAAGCCGGTTCGTACCGGATGGTAGCGGTGGCGACTGGCGTGAATCAAGAGGTGGTGTTGCCGATCGAGTTGACGCTGAAGGCTAAGACGGTGAACCCTGCTGGTCTTGCCTTCAAAGTCGATCTGCCGACGTTGCGCGGTTCGCCCTCGACCACCTTCCGCTACAACGTGACCCTCAAGAACGAGAGCAGTGAAGAGGTGTCGGTGAGCTTGCTGGCCGAAGCGCCGCGCGGCTTCCAAGTCGATTTCAAGCTGTCGGGCCAGAGCATTACCAGCGTGCCGTTTGGCCCCAACGAGTCGAAGAACCTCAGCGTGGAAGTGCGCGCGCTCAATACGGATGTGCCTGCCGGTACGTATGAAATTGGCATTTTGGCCCGTGGCGGTGACTTGCAAGCGACCACTCGCCTTGTGGCCGATATTACCGGCCAACCGCAGTTGTTGCTGACCACGCCTAATGGCCGGCTTTCGGGCGAAGCGCGGATCGGCGAAAAGACTGACGTGAAGTTGATCGTGCGCAATACCGGCAGCGCGCCAGCCCGCAACATCGAACTGAGCGCCTCGCCGCCGGTTGGGTGGACGGTTGAGTTTGAGCCGAAGCAGATTCCTGAGCTAGCCAATGGCCAACTGGTCGAAGTCACTGCGAAGGTACAGCCGTCGAATCAGGCTATCGCCGGCGACTATCTCGTCACCTTCACTGCCCGCCCGGCTGAGGCAGCGGTTGCCACTAGCGAATTCCGGTTTACGGTATTGACCTCGACGATTTGGGGGTTGGTTGGGATTGCCCTGATTGCGGTGGCGGTGGTAGGCGTCGGTGTGGCGGTGATGCGGTTTGGCCGCCGATAATGTAAAGCCGCACGGAGGTGCGGCTCTACAAAATAACGGGGAAATGATTATGACCGACGTGGTGATTGAATGCCGTGATTTGACCAAACAATACGGCGCGTTTACCGCCGTCGATCACCTCAACCTGACCGTGCGCAAGGGCGAGATTTTCGGTCTGTTAGGGCCAAATGGCGCCGGCAAGACGACCACGATTCTGATGCTGCTAGGCCTGACCGAGCCAACCAGCGGCAGTGTGAAGGTGTTGGGTCTTGATCCGGCCCGCCAGCCGCTCAGCGTCAAGGCGCGGGTTGGCTATCTGCCCGATCAGGTCGGTTTTTACGATCACCTGACCGCGCGCGAGAACCTGCATTACATCGCTAAGCTCAATGGCATCCGCGAGCCAGAGATGAGCAAGCGCATCAACGCGGCGCTCGATCAGGTCAGGTTGAGCAACGTGGCCGACCGGCGGGTCAAGACCTTCTCGCGCGGCATGCGCCAGCGGTTGGGAGTGGCCGAGATTTTGATCAAGCAGCCGCAACTGATCATCATGGACGAGCCGACGCTGGCGCTTGACCCGGAAGCGGTGCGCGAATTTCTCGATCTCATCCGCCAGCTCAAGGCGAGCGGCATCACCATCTTGCTCTCGTCGCACCTGCTGCAACAGGTGCAGGCGGTCTGTGATCGGGTTGGTCTCTTCCACCAAGGGCGCATGGTGTTGGAAGGCACGGTCGGCGAGCTGGCCCAGCGCGTACTCGGCAGCGCTTACCGCATCCACGTTGAAGCCGAGGGAGGCGATGCGGTGGCGGCGGCGTTGCGCGCCTTGCCCGACGTGGTACAAGTGTCGGCCAACGGCTCCCGGTACAATGTCGAGGCGCGCGCCGATCTGCGGGCCGAGATTGCTCGCAAGGTGATCGAGGCGGGTGGCAAGTTGCTCGGCCTGAGCGTAGACACCCCCAGCCTCGATGAGGTGTATGCACGCTACTTCCAGAAAGGAGCGGCCTATGCAGCACGCGCGTAGTCTAGCACCCGCGCGCCAGCGCGAAGGGTCGCCGTGGACGGGGTTGTGGGCAGTGGTGGCCAAAGAGATGGCCGATTATCTGACCAGCGCCCGCATGATGATCCTTGAGGCGCTGATCTTGCTCACCGCCTTTGGCACTGTCTACGCCGCGTCGCAGAATCTGCGCGCCGGAGCTGGCGCTAGCGATGATTTCCTCTTCTTGCGCCTCTTTACCACGGCCCGCGAGCCACTGCCGGCCTTTGTCGGCTTCCTTGGCTTGCTGGTGCCGTTGCTCGCGATTGCGCTGGCGTTCGACTCGATCAACGGCGAGTTCAACCAGCGCACGCTCTCGAAGGTATTGGCGCAGCCGATCTACCGCGATGCCCTGCTGTTGGGCAAATTCTTGGCCGGTTTGGGGACGTTGGCTTTGGCTCTGACCGCGATCTGGCTGCTGATCATTGGGATGGGGCTGCTACAATTGGGCGTGCCGCCAAGCGGTGAAGAGACGGTGCGTATGCTCTGGTTCTTGCTAATTACCATCTTCTACGGCGGAATCTGGTTGGCGTTAGCGATGCTCTTCTCGATCATCTTTCGCCAACCGGCCACCGCGGCGCTGGCCGCGATTGCGGTCTGGCTCTTCTTCACCGTCTTCTGGGGCATCATTGCCAGCCTGCTAGCCCGCACGTTGCAACCGGCGCCGCTAGGTGATCCGCAGGCGCTGATCAACCAGATTCAACTGGAACTGCTGCTCACCCGGTTGTCGCCGAACACCCTCTTCTCAGAGGTGGCGCTGGCGATGCTCAACCCGGCGGTGCGTGCCTTGGGCATCGTGCTGCCCATCCAGTTGCACAACGCCATTCCCGGCACGCCACTGCCGGCTGGGCAAAGCATCTTGCTGACGTGGCCGCACGCTACCGGCCTGATCGCGGCGACGATCGTGCTGTTCGCCATTGGTTATATCCTCTTCCAACGCCAAGAGGTGCGGGCGTAACGGGTTGCTGGGGTGAACAAACCTTCGCCCCAGCATTCCACCTCCAGTCCTATCCCACAATCTCCCCAATCGTCGTACAATACAGATAGCTATCGTCGGGTTCTGCCTTGCACGAGGAGAGATAGGCAACGATGAACAACGTATTGGCGATTGCGCTGGGGGCGGCGATTGGCGCCAACCTCCGCTACGGCATTGGGTTGTGGGCGGCCCAACGCTTCGGCACGTCATGGCCATACGGCACCTTCATCATCAACCTGCTGGGTTGTCTGCTAATTGGCGTGTTGCTGACCCTCGCCGCCAACCGGTTGACGCTCAGCGAACCGGTGCGATTGATGTTGGTGACTGGCTTGCTTGGCGGGTTCACCACCTTCTCGACGTTTGGCTACGAGAGCTTTACCCTCCTTAACGCCGGCAACTGGCTGGCGGCGGCGGGGTATGTCGGCGGGAGCGTGGTGGGCGGCCTGATTGCCGTGGTGATTGGAGTCGGGCTTGGGCGCTGGATTGGCGGGTAACGAGTTTGGCGCAGGATAGTAGGTGAGGGCGACGCTAGGCGTCGCCCTTGCCGCCTTGAGAGGAGGTCTCCAATGGAGCAGGCCGTGACACAGCAGCTCTGGATCTATATCGATGAGGGTGATAGCCAGCAGGGGCGTACCATTGCCTCGCGGATTGTTGATACCCTCCGGGCCGCCGGTGCGCCGGGAGTGACCGTTTTGCGCGGGGTGGGGGGCTATGGCACCCACGGCGTCTTTCATAGCGATCTGCTGGTTGATATTCCGAGCCGGTTGCCGCTGATCGTCACTTGTATCGACCGCAGCGATCGTTTGCAACGGGTGCTGCCCAAACTGAGCGAGATTGTGCAAGAGGGCTTGATCGTGCTGTCGCCGGTGCAAGTCGTGAAAGTGGGCCGGCGCGCCGGCGGGATTTTTCCCTCTCACCTGACTGTTGCCGATGTGATGAACCGCGAAGTGGTTTCGGTGACGGTTGATACGCCGGTCAGCGAGTTGGTGCGGCTGCTGCTCGAACGCGGTTTGCGGGCGATGCCGGTCGTGGATGGGCAGCGCAAGGTGGTAGGGATTGTCACCGATGCCGATTTGTTGCAGCGTGGCGTCAGCCAATTGCCATTGCACTTGCAACAGTTGCTGCCGGGTGATGAGCGAGCGGCGCAATTGGCGGCGATGGCAGCGCGCCCGGAAAAGGCTGGTGATGTGATGACGCTGAATCCGCGCACCATTCCGGCGACGGCTTCGTTGGCGCAAGCGGCGTTGGTGATGGCCGAGCACGATCACAAGCGGTTGCCGGTTGTTGATGGCGAAGGCCGGCTGGTGGGGATGCTCAGCCGGTCGGACGTGTTGCAGACGGTGGCGAATAACTTTGCCACTAGCGCTGAAGTATTGCCGAGAACGGGTCTCGGATCGGCCAAGACGGTTGGCGAGGTGATGGTGCGTGACGTGCCAACCGTCACCCCTGAGACGCCCTTGGTCGAGACGCTCGATCGGATTTTATCGACCCCGCGCCGGCGCGCAGTGGTGATCGGTAAAGACAGGCGTGTGATTGGCATCATCAGCGATGGCGATATTCTGCGCCGGGCAATGCGACCGGTGGCGCCGGGCTTGTTGCAACGCTTCGCAATCTGGATCGGCGGCGGCGCCCGCCCGCCTGAGTTAGAGCTGGCGCTCAAGAATCAGACAGCCGCTAATGTGATGACGAGTCCGGTGATTACGGTGACGCCAGATACCCCGATTGTAGCCGCAGTTGAGCAGACGATCGCGCACCGGATCAAACGCTTGCCGGTGGTTGATAATGAAGGGCGGTTGGTAGGGATTGTCGGGCGAGCTGCATTGTTGGGGGCGTTGTTAGGCAGCGGGCGGTAGGGACAAGGAAAGGGGCACAGCATCGCTGCGCCCCTCCTGTTGCTTTTAGCGTTGCCCCTACGCCAAGGCAGGGCTTTCTTCCACCTTCTCTTGGTCAATTTCGCGCTGTGAGCGCAACCGCAGTTGATCCTCGTGTGTATCGACGATTACCGTATCGCCATCTTGGAACTGCCCAGAGAGCAACCCTTCGGCTAACGGGTCTTCGATCAGGTTAGTGATCACCCGGCGGAGCGGTCGCGCGCCGAAGGCCGGGTCATAGCCGCGACGGGCAAGGAATTCAAGCGCGTCGGGCTGCACGACCAGCTTGATCTGGTGCTCATCGAGCTGCATTTTCACCCGCTTGAGCATCAGTTGGGTGATCGACTGGATCTCCTCGCTAGTCAGCGGATGGAAGATGATCGTTGCGTCAATGCGGTTGAGGAACTCAGGCCGAAAGAGCATTCTGAGCGCCTCATCAACCTTGCGCCGCATATCAGTCTGATCAATCTCGTTGGCGTTGCCGCCGAAGCCGATCCGTGACGCGCGGCGGATGTGCTCGGTGCCGACGTTGCTGGTCATGATGATGATGGTGTTGCGGAAGTCAACCCGCCGGCCCTTGCCATCGGTCAGATGACCATCTTCGAGCACTTGCAGCAAGAGATTGAAGGCATCGGGGTGCGCCTTCTCGATCTCGTCGAACAGCACCACGCTGTAGGGCTTACGGCGGACGGCGTCGGTCAGTTGGCCGCCTTCGCCATAGCCGATATAGCCGGGCGGCGAGCCGACCAGCCGTGAGGTGGTGTGGCGCTCTTGGAACTCAGACATATCGATCTTGATCAGCGCCTCTTCGGTGCCGAACATAAACTCGGCCAGCGCCTTGGCCAGCTCGGTCTTGCCGACGCCGGTGGGGCCAAGGAAGATAAAGCTCCCGATTGGGCGCTTGGGGTCTTTCAGGCCGGCGCGCGCGCGGCGTACTGCCTTCGAGATAGTGACAATCGCCTCGTGCTGGCCGACGATCCGGCTGTGGAGGAACTCCTCCATCTGCATGAGGCGCTGGGTCTCGTTGCCGGTCAAACGTGTCACCGGCACACCCGTCCACATCCCGACCACTTCCGCGATATCCTCTTCGGTCACGTAAGGCCGGTCGTAGCGCTCATCGCTGCGGGTGCCGAGTTCGGCCTCAATCTCTTGGATGCGCTGAAGCATGCGCTCTTCGCGCTCGCGCAGATTGTCGGCCAACTCAAGCTGCTGATCTTCCAGCGCCGCCTCGCGCTCTTTGCGCAGGGCTTCAAGGCCGCGCAGGGCATCGCGCAGGCGCGGCGGGGTCGCCGAGCGATACATGCGCACGCGTGAAGCCGCTTCGTCGATCAAGTCGATCGCCTTATCCGGCAACTGGCGGTCGGGCACATAGCGGGCCGACAGCATTGCCGCAGCGCGGATCGCCTCGTCGCTGATCTGCAACTGGTGGAAATCCTCGTAACGCGACTTGATCCCGCGCAGGATCTGGATCGTATCTTCGATCGAGGGCTCATCGACCATAACCGGCTGGAAGCGCCGTTCGAGGGCGGCGTCGCGCTCGATATATTTGCGATACTCATCGAGCGTGGTCGCGCCGATCGTCTGCAACTCACCGCGCGAGAGGGCCGGCTTGAGGATATTGGCCGCATCGAGCGTCCCTTCGGCGCCACCAGCGCCGATAATAGTGTGGAACTCGTCGATAAAGAGGATGCAGCGCGACTCTTTGATCTCGTCGATCACGCGCTTGAGCCGCTCTTCAAACTGGCCGCGATACTTGGTGCCGGCGACCAACGCGCCCATATCGAGCGTGACCACCCGCTTGCCCTTGATGCTATCGGGCACATCGCCTTGGACAATGCGCTGAGCCAAGCCCTCGACGATCGCCGTCTTGCCGACGCCGGGTTCGCCGATCAGGGCCGGATTATTCTTGGTGCGGCGCGAGAGAATTTGAATCACGCGCTCGATCTCGTGCTGGCGGCCAATGATCGGATCGAGCCGGCCCTGTTCGGCCATCTCGGTCAGATCGGTGCCGAGCGCATCGAGGTACGGCGTCTTCGATTGGCGTTGGGACGGCGGCGTGCCGGGGGTAGCCGCAGCGCGCGTTTCGCTGCTGGCGCCGGCAGTGCCGTGGCGCAGCGTGCGCATCACCTGATTGCGCACCTGCTCGAGCGACACACCCAGAATATCGAGCACGCCGGTGGCGACGCCTTCGCCATTACGTACCAACCCTAGCAACAGGTGTTCGGTACCGATATAGTGATGATTGAGGCGATTAGCCTCTTCAATTGCGTACTTAATCACCTTCTGGGCGCGGGCCGTTAGTTCTTGGTCAGTGACCATCGTGCTCTCGCCGGGGCCAACGATAAACTCAACCGCACTGCGCGCCTGCGGCAGCTTCACCCCCAGCTCATCGAGCACGCGGGCCGCGATCCCTTCGCTCTCGCGGATCAGCCCCAGCAAAATATGCTCGGTGCCGATGTATGGATGGTTAAACGCGCGCGCCTCTTCGGCGGCTAATTGCAACACCTGCTTGGCGCGCTTGGTAAATTTGCTGTACAGATCAGACATACTCTTCTCCACCTGCTAGACTGGAGGAAACGACTATTGGGCCTGACAGACCGGGGAATACGAATATTGCCCTCCCGCGCCGTTGCGCTTGGTTGAGAGCGCCATCTCGACCAAGCAACGGCAGGGGCTAGCCATCATCCTCCGCTGCTGCGCCGCTCTCGGACGGCTCGTGTTGGAGCCGCAGACTCAATCCCATCCGCTTCCGCGCCGGATCGATCCGGATAATCCGGGCCTGCACCACTTGCCCTTCGCTCAATACCTCACGGGGGTGCTGGATTCGCTCATCACCCATCTCCGAAATGTGGATGAGACCCTCTACCCCATCCTCGATCCGGGCAAATGCGCCGAACGAGGTGAGTTGCGTGATCGTCCCTTCGACGATCTGGCCCAACTGGTACCGTTCAGCCACCTTCGTCCATGGCTCGCTCTGGGTGCGCTTGATCGACAACGCGATCCGCTTGCGCTCGTGATCGATGCTCAGGATCGACACTTTCACCTTGCTTCCGACCTTAAGCACCTCGGCAGGATGTTTCACCCGCGACCACGAAATCTCGGAGAGGTGAACGAGGCCATCGGCGCCGCCAATATCGACAAAGGCGCCAAAATCGCACACCGACGAAACGATGCCTTCGCGCACATCACCTTCGCGTAGCGACGACAGCAACTCGTCTTTCTTCGACTCGCGGGTTTCAGCGAGCGCCTGCCGTTCCGACAAGATCAGGCGGTTGCGGTTACGATTAATCTCGATGACCTTCAACGGCAATTCGACATTAACCAGCCGGGCCATTTCGGATTGCTTCTGCGTTTCCGAGCTGCGGCTGATGCTCGACACTTGTGACGCAGGCACAAACCCGCGCACGCCGTTGAGATCGACCAGCAGGCCGCCCTTGTTGTAGTTCTTGACGCGGGCGTAGATAATCTCGCCCCGCTCGTAACATTCTTGCAGTGCGCGCCAGCTCTTCTCTTGCCGAGCCTTGTCAATTGACAGGATTGCGCGGCCTTCCTTGTCTTCGGATTGGACGACGAAGACAAGGACTGGATCACCCACCTTCAATGCAGCGCGATCCTCTTCACTGAGCGTCTGCATCTCGCGGCTGGGGATGACGCCTTCGGCTTTTGCGCCAATATCGACGAGGATTTCGTCGCGGTCGATCCGCATGATCCGCCCGTCAACCGTATCGCCGTGCTTGAGGTTGCGATACGCATGAGCAGGATCGCGCAGAATCTCCTCCATCAGCGCCTGATCGCCGCGATCGAGCAGATCGTTCAGATCAGATTGGCGAACTTCGTCGTGCTCGTTTGAATTATTGCCGGCATGATTCAACTCTTCCATGAAAGATCCCTGCGCAGAAGCGGCGGCGCGCCATTCGACGGGGCTTGGTCGGAGCGATACGTAGCAATATTATACGCCGGGCAGATTTAAAGCGCAAGGATCATGATACTATTCCGCTTTCTGATGCAGGCAGGTGTCGCCGAGCGCGAGGGCGTAACTACGCGCTGGCGTGGTAAAGCGCACCGCACTGAGGGGGAGTAGGCCGGCGCTGCGGAGGGAAAAATAGGCCTCTTCGGCGCAGGTGAGGTCTCCGGGTGCGGTTTGGTGGATGAGGTTCGCGGCTTGCTCAAGCGGTTCGCCGATGGTATGCAGCCCGATCAGCGGTACAACTGCTACTCGCCCATGACCGCTGCTCAGGGCCATCGGCGGTAGGGACAAGCCGGCGGCTTCAGCGCAAGCAATGATGTTGGTTGCCGCCGCCACGGCGCTCCGTATCGGATCGGCTTCACTGGCAAGAGCGCCAAAGATGAGCAGAACAGAGTTGTCGCGCCACTGGAGCAAGGCCTGTTGGCGTTCGACCGGTTCGCTGATCAGATGGGTTCGGGCCCGCATTTCGTCGAGTTCGTTGGCAAGATGAAGCTGGCCGACTGCCAAGACGGCGATGGGAGTGATGCGGCCATCGACCGGCGGATGGAGGTTTAGTGGATTGATCTGGCGCAGCGCCGGTTGGGCCGGCTGTAGTCGTTGCAGGTGCTGCTCGGTGCGCCATCGTTGCAACAGCCGGTTGACGGCATGGCAAACTTCACCCCACGCTCCAGAACCAACTTCGAGTTTAGTGTCGAGAGGAGTGTGGTGGAGACGATGGGCCAAAGCGTGCATTGCGCGCGCGAGCCGGTAGCGTTCCCAGAGCAGCGCGAGCACGCAGCCGGCTAAGGCGATGATAGCGAGTGCAGGCGCAACAAACGCGCTGGCTAACGCGAATATGCTGAGTATCAAGATAAGCGATACGGTTGGCGCATACATCCAGCGGCCCATCATTTACCCCATCTTGCCCGCCTTGACTAACGTTGCTTGCAGAGTACCATAGGGGCTGAGGTATGCAGATTGTGCGTAGATTACAGATTGGCGAAAGCGCGCTCCCCCTTACTGTTATTGCGAGCCGCCGGAGGCGGCGAAGCAAGCTCCTGCGTGTACGGCAGATGCCCGCTCAGGCAGTTGTACCGCTGAAGGGGAGATTGCTGCGGTCGGGCGGCTCCAGCGTGGCTGGGTAGCGCCGCTCCCTCGCAATGACAAGTGGGATGCGCCGCACTGTGCCGGTGTTAAGCCGTATACCGCACCAGCGTATCGTCCTCGTGGCGCGTAATCAGGCCATCAGCCACTAGCAATTCGAGGTGGGCAATCGTTTCGGCAATCGCAAACCGCGCCTCGTGGGGGGTGAAACGCTCGACGGCAAAGACTCGCTGCGCGACGGCAAAGGCCGTTTCTGTGCCGTTGCGCACCGCTTCCAGCATCGCGGCCAACCGCTCGTGGTGATGCGCTTGCAATTCGGTCACCCGCTCGGCCCACGCTGTGATGGTCTTGCCGTGGCCGGGCAGCGCCAGCTCGACATCAAGCGTCGCCAATTCGCTCAGCGAGGCGAGATATTTACGCAACGGATCCGGCTCGCTTTCCGGCCAGATGCCGATATGGGGCGTGATCTTGAGCAACACTTGATCGCCAACCAGCGCCAGCCGGTCATCTGGGGCGTAAAATACTAATTGGCCGTCGCTGTGGCCGGGGGCATGGATCGCGAGAAAGCGCCGCTTTCCCATCGTGAGCCAAGTGCCCGCTGGTAGCGGTGTGAGCGGCGGATGCGGCCGGGTAGCGGCCCGTAAGGCTGCGATTGCGCCGACGACCTGTTGTACGAGATCGGCGGGCATGCCGTGACGGAGAAAATGGCGTAAACTAGGATCATCATGGTCGGCGCGGTGCATCCACACCTCTTCGGCCAGTTCGATCTCGCGCGGCGCCAGCAGCACGCGCGCCCCCGAACGCTCGTGCAGCCAGCCGGCCATGCCGAAATGGTCGGGGTGAAAATGGGTGAGGACGATGGTGTGAATCTGGCGCGGTTCGATGCCGAGCTCGGCGAAGGCCGCTTGCCAACCGGCTTCA
The DNA here is from genome assembly GCF_034435895.1 of Chloroflexus sp. GTDB lineage: Bacteria > Chloroflexota > Chloroflexia > Chloroflexales > Chloroflexaceae > Chloroflexus. The sequence continues at coordinate 6,693 of NZ_DAOTWH010000043.1, read as the reverse complement.
CCGGCAGGGGTGTGCAAACCGGTATCGACTACCGTCCAGCCCTGCGCATCGCGTAGCAAATAGACGTTAACATGGTTGAGGGCGAAGGGGAGCGGTAAGCGTAATTGGTACAGATGAGGGAGCAGCGCGGTAATCATAAGGCAGTTCCTGTGAGTGAGCGCAATGCGCTGGCGAACAGCTATCTGCATTATAATACCGCGAGGATGTAGACAATACCACATTTGATGTATGGAACATTTTGAACCAACTCATACCAACCAACCGCCGGCATGGCGCTTGCCGGCGATCGTCGGCGGCATTGTGCTGTTGGCCGGTGTGTTCGCCTTTGTTATCACCGGAACCGGCGCGCCGGCGCCGGCTGCTGCGCCGGCGGTTGCGCCAACCGTTGAGGCGGCGGCTGGCCACGGCGACTTCAGCAACAGTCCGCCCGCGCCGGCGATTTCGGTCGCCGATGCGCAACAGCGCTGGCAAGCTGGCCAAGTGATTTTTGTCGATATGCGTTCGGGCGATGCCTACAAAGCTGCGCATTTGCCCGGCGCGCTCAGTTTGGCCTCGCCCGATCTCAACCAGCGACTGGCGGCTTTGCCTCCCGGCTGGGTTATCATCACCTACGGCGATGCTAGCCGGCCAGAGGCGGGCCAGCGCGGAGCGCAGATCTTCCGTGATCTTGGCTACGGGCCGGTCGCTGCGCTCGAAGGCGGGATTGAAGCGTGGCAGGCGGCCAACCTGCCGGTGGAGCGACCATGATCGATTTGCATATCCATACCAACGCTACCCCCCACCATGCGACGTGGACACCGGTGGCGTTGGCGGTGGCGGCGGCGGCGCGCGGTTTGACGATGATTGCGGTGACTGATCACAATACGACGGCGAATGTGATTACCACCGCGATGGCTGGGATGCACTACGGGGTGCAGGTGGTCAGCGGGGTAGAGATTGATAGCGCGTTTAACGGCAAGCTCTGGCATACGCTGGTGTATGGGGTTGACCCTGAAGCGCCGGCCCTGCTCGATCTATGCGCTGAGGTCGTCAGTCGCAATGCTTCTAATGCGGCGCAATTAATGCGCGATCTGCCCGCCGCCGGCTTTCGGCTGCCCGGCCTCGGCGACCGTGACCGCCCGCCCACGGTGGCCGATGTCGCGCTGGCGTTGGCGCGCCACAATGACTTGCCCGGACGGGTGGCCGGCGAGGGTGACGAAGAGGCCGGGATGCGCTTCATCCTCACCCATTTCGCCGCGGCATACCGGCCGTTGAGTGTTGACGAGATCATCAGCGTTGCCCACGATCTCGGCGGGTTGGCGGTGTTGGCCCATCCGGGCCGTGACAAAGGCATCTATGCCATCCCGGCCACTGATGATGATATTGCTGCTTTGGCGGCGGCAGGGCTTGATGGGATCGAGGTCTATTACCCAACCCATGACGCCGCTACCCGCGCGCGGTTGCTGGCGGCGGCGCAGCGGCATAACCTGCTCGTTTCCGGCGGCAGTGACTCGCACCATCCCCAGCAGGATTTGGCCACGTGGCCGGCCAAGGATCTGACCATTGTGGCCCGGTTGCGACGGTGATCTTATTGCAAAGAGATGGCGGTGGCTCATGGGGATGCAGCAGCGCTGCATCCCTAGGCGCTGCATATCCTTGCGATCACAAGTATGCGTGCCGCTGGCGAAGGACGAAGCCTGCTGAGTGATGGATTCCGCCAAAGTGGGAGATTGCTTCGGGTGCGGTGCACCCTCGCAATGACAACCGACCGCGCCGCCTTCGTGTCCTTGTGGTCTTTACGCCGCATTAGAAATCTTATGTCCCTTTACCGTACCTCCTAACATACGCTCAGAGCAGGATATTGCTGAGGTAGCAGATGATGAACATTCAGTCGATTGTTGCCCACCTGCCAGTTCACCACCGAGCTGAAGCGGCTGAACTGGCCGTCCGGTATGGCATGCCGCGCCATCGCCACGTCGTGCTGGCCGATGGCGTCTTCGATCCGCTGATCAAGACCGATCGGGTCGGTGAAGTCGGGATGGTCGTGCGCCGGCGCGACGGTGGCATCTTGGTCGCGCGCAAAACGTATTATCCACCGGCGATTTTCCGGCTGTTGACCGGTGGCGTTGGGCCGGTGGAAGGCATCGCCAGCGCGCTCGCACGGGAAGTCGCCGAGGAGACGAGCCTCACAGTGCAGATCAGCCGGTTTTTGAGCGTTATCACCTACGCAACGCCGGATCTCATGTCGCGCCGGTTTGTGAGTTACGTGTTTCTGCTCGATGAAGTAGGCGGCGCCTTGCACGTCGCCGACCCGGCAGAACAGGTAGCCGAGATGCGCACGGTGTTGCCGTCCGAGTTGCCGGTGCTGGCTGCCCGCTTGCGGCAACTGTCTGACCGGACTGATCCGGCGATTAGCGGCAAATGGGCCAGTTGGGGCCAATTTCGCGCCGTGATGCACGAAGAAGTGGGTGCGTTATTGAAGGCCGGATAAGAAAGGGTCGATAGATGCCTTAACCCTCTCCTACCCGTCCTCTTCGCACTTGACATGCCGGCCTTTCCATGTAATACTGCACACAATTGTTAAGATTTGTGTAGATTTATGAGGGATGGTATGCTGCAAACAAGTGGTCTCTGGTTGGCGCTGGCAACATTTCTCAGCATCTGGTGGGGGCATATCGGGGTGCGTTGGCTTGAGGCCAAGAGCGCCGACATTCGCCCGCCAATGGTTGCATTGATCATCGCCGGTCTCATCCTCAACGTTGCTGCCCTCTTCGCGCCGAATGTCACCATCGGCGGCGTGTGCAGCGTGGTTGGGATCGCGCTGTGGTGGGATGCGTTTGAGCTAGTGCGGCAAGACCGGCGAGTGCGCCACGGCCATGCGCCGGCTAACCCCAACAACCCCCGCCATGCCCGTTATCTGGCTGAGGGCAAGGCGACACTGCACGACCCGCTTGATCGCGAGCCGAGCGATCCGGTGGTTGATGCGCAGCCAACGGCGCACCGCAAACCCGAAATCGCCTCGTAGCACTGCATGGATAAGCAGCACATACCCCTGAGGTCATCGCTATGATGTGGGAAGGTCTGGCAATCGGTCTCTTTAGCCTTGGCATTATTGGCTTTGGCTTCTTCTGGGTCATTCGCATGGAGTACCATCTCGGCTACCTGTGGTGGCCGTACCCCTTACTCGTTGGGATTGCGATCATCGTGCTCTCGCTGTTCGTGGCGGATGCGGGTTGGTCGGCGTTGCTCGGCGTGACCGGCGCTTCGTTTATCTGGGGGGCAACCGAGTTGAAAGAGCAAGCCGTGCGGGCTGATTTGGGGTGGTTCCCGCGCAATCCGAAGCCCAAGCCGTTGCCGCCGTTTGCAAACATCATTCGCAAAATCAAAGCGCCGCACCTGTAATGTAGAGCCGGACGGTTGTCAGGCTCTAGACGCAGAGGGGGCAAAGGCGCAAAGACGCTCAACGCAAAGGCGCAGAGAACGCGAAGGGCGCAAAGGGTTTGGGGTGGTTTGATTCTCTGCGCCCTCTGCGTTTTCTGTGGTACAATTGTTCAATGGAGCGCGTATCAGCGAAGACATGACCGAGCTTGCCGCCCAGAAAGCTGCTTTGCGGGCCGCAATGATGGCGCGCCGCGATGCGCTGCCCGATCGTGATCGGCGCAGCGCACAGATTTGCGCCTTGGCGCAACAACTGCCGGCATTTCTGGCGGCGACAGCTATTCATTGCTATGTGCCGATGCGATCCGAGGTTGATACGAGACCGCTGATCGCGGCGGCGTTAGCTGCCGGCAAAGCGGTGGCTGTACCGGTGGTGGCCGGTCAGCGCCGGCTAGAGCATAGCTGGATCGACAGCCTTGCTGAAACCGAATGGGTGCGCGGCCGGTTTGGTACGCTCCAGCCGCGTCAGATCCGTCCGGCCCGACCCGGCGCGTGGTCGTTGACCATCGTACCGCTGCTGGCGTTTGATCACGATCTGTACCGGCTTGGGTATGGCGGAGGTTTTTACGATGCGTTGCTGGCCACCGCACCCACTATCGCGGTTGGCGTCGCTTTTGCCGTGCAGGAAGTGGTTCGCTTGCCGCGCGAGCCGCATGATATCCAGCTTGATCTGGTTGTCTGCGAGGATGGGATCAGAGGGGCCGAGCAGGGGAGCGCGCGTTCTGGCTCTGCTGGCCGGTAGCGGATTCTTATCTGGCGCCGATCCCTGCTCTGCGGTATGATATGAGGAAGAGGGTCAAGGTTCCGTTTGCATCGCTTGTTCGCCAACCCCGATGGCATTCCACGGAAATCTTCATATTGCCCTGCTCGTCTCTCGCAGCGATTTTGATCGACTGCCGTTTGTAATGTCTAAGGAGTCTTGAACCATGCGCGCCACTGATTTGCCGATGATTATTCAGGGTGGCATGGGCGCCGCCGTTTCCGATTGGCGACTGGCGCGAGCTGTAGCAGCTTGCGGCCAGCTCGGCGTTGTTTCCGGCACCGGTATCGATACGATCCTGATCCGGCGCCTGCAAGATGGCGACCCTGATGGCGCAATGCGGCGGGCCATGGCGCATTTTCCCGTCCCCGGCGTAGCCGAGCGTGTGCTGGAAGCCTATTTCCGGCCTGAAGGCCGCGCGCCTGATGAGCCGTATACGTTGTTGCCGATGTATAACCTGAAGGTGAGTAAAGAGCGGCAACAGGTGGCGATGCTGGCAGCATTTGTTGAGGTGTGGCTGGCCAAAGAGGGACATGATCGCCCGATTGGCATGAATTTGCTGACCAAGATTCAGTTGCCCAATTTGGCCCTGCTCTATGGGGCGCTGCTGGCCGGGGTGGATGTGATCATTATGGGGGCCGGCATTCCGCGTGAAATCCCGGCGGCGCTCGATGCGTTGGCGGCTAACCAGCCGGCGCGCCTGACGGCAGAGATTGAGGGTGACGATGGCGCGCCGCCGGTGTACATTACCTTCGAGCCGGCGGAGCATTGGCCGGGTGAGCCGCCGGCGTTGCGCCGGCCACTGTTTTTGCCGATTGTGGCCAGTGTGACGTTGGCGACAATGTTTGCGCGCAAGATTGCCGGCGTTGATGGTTTGGTGATCGAGGGGCCGACCGCTGGCGGGCACAATGCGCCGCCGCGGGGTGAGTTGCAGCTCAACGAGCGCGGCGAGCCGATCTATGGGCCGCGCGATCTGATTGATCCCGCCAAGATCGCCGCGCTTGGTCTGCCGTTTTGGCTGGCTGGCGGCACGGCCTCGCCGGAAGGGTTGGCGGCGGCCCGCGCTGCTGGCGCCATGGGCATTCAGGTGGGCACGCTCTTTGCCTTCTGTACTGACTCAGGCTTGGCTGACCCGCTGCGCCGTTCGGTGCTCGAAGCAGCGGCCCGTGATGCGGTGGATGTCTTTACCGACCCGCGCGCCTCGCCGACCGGCTATCCGTTCAAGGTGGTACGCTGGGATACCGATCCGGCGCAAGGGGTGCCGCGCCGGCGGATCTGCGATCTTGGGTATTTGCGCACGATGTATCGCACCCCGAAGGGAACGATCGGCTACCGTTGCGCGAGCGAACCGGTGGCGACCTTCGTCAAGAAGGGCGGCGATCTGGCCGAGACGGAAGGCCGGCGCTGTTTGTGCAATGCACTGATGGCCAATATTGGGGTGGGGCAGGCGCGCGCCGATATTGGCGCTGAGCCGCCGCTGCTGACGAGCGGCAATGATCTGGTGCGGCTGCGCACGATCTTCGACCTGACTCAGGGCTATTCAGCGGCTGATGTGATCGCCTATCTGCTCGGCGAACGTCCGGTGATGCTCTCCTTCCCGGCGTCGCAACTGGCCGAGCCGGTTACGGCGCCCACGACAAGCCCGCATCGGCGTTGATCGTGAAATTGGTTGAAATGCGGCGTGGCGGCTCTATTTGAAAGCCTTCATCGGTGGCCGTCACGCCGGCCAGATAGAGGTCGAACCCGCGCCCGCCCGGCGGAATGGCGAGAAAGGCCAGCATTGCGCCGTCGGGTGAAAAGACCGGCGCGCGCGCCGTGCCGAGATCGGTCAAGCGCACCGCCGATCCACCAGTGACCGGCATAGCATAGAGATCACTTCCCCCGTTGATGCCAACTGCAAATACCAGCCAGCGCCCGTCAGGGCTCAGGGCCGGATCGTAGGCTGGAACCGGCGCTCCCAGCAAGGGGGCAGCTTGGCCGCCGGTAATCCGGTACAGTTGTTGTTGCCCGTCACTGCCGAGCGGGGTGCGCACCGCGATCAGATCGCCTGATGGTAAGACGGCGATACGACCAAGCTGCGCATTCGGGTCGGCGAAGGCGGGTTGGCGCTGGCCGGTTAGGTCATAGCGGAAGATGGCCAGCGGCGCATCGGCTGGCGGATCACCTGCCGGCGGCGCGGCTTGGGCCGCGGCGAGCACCCCGCTGCCATCGGGCAACCACGTTGGGTACAGCGCCCACATAGCGGCATAGACTCGATCAAGGCTGCCGGGAGGCGCCGCCGGATCGTTGCGGGTAAGTTGGGCAATAGTCGCGCCTGCGCTATCGGCAACGAGCACATCACTGGCCCCGGCTCGCGGCACAACGTAGGCGATCCGTTCGCCAGCCGGATCAAACACCGCTTGCGTCGCCGGCGGCGCAATCACTTGGCGGGCCGTGCGTCCTTCCCACAACCAAATACCGCCGCTGTGACTAAACAAGAGCCGTCCGGGCAGTTCGTCGCCGCGCAGGGTGGCCGG
>NZ_DAOTWH010000042.1:0-5287 GCF_034435895.1 Chloroflexus sp. | reverse complement strand
CGGCGGGCCGCTCCCGGCACGGCGCTGGGCCGGCCCGGTGTGGTACAGGTGGTGATCCGTGATGGTTTTGCCGGCTTGGTCGCCGAATCGCGCCTCGCCGCCTACGCTGCGCTCAACGACCTTGAGCTCGAGTGGGAGCTGCCGCCGCCGTTTACTCACCAAGATCTCGAAGAACGTTTGGCGGCGCAAGCCGGATCGGGGACGCCGATTCAGCAACGCGGCGATGCCAGCGCTGCCCTGCGCGGGGCAAAGGTGATTGAGGCGACCTACCGCACTCCGCTCGCCGCCCATGCCACCCTCGAACCGCAAGCAGCGCTGGTTGATGTCCAACCCGACCGGGTGCGGGCTTGGGTCAGCACCCAATCGCCGGTGCAGGTGGCCGAGTCGATTGCTGCTACGCTAGGCCGGCCAGCCGATACGGTCGAAGTCACACCCACCTACCTCGGTGGCGGATTTGGGCGCAAACTGCTGATCACCGCCGCTAACGAAGCCGCCATCCTCTCGGCCGCAGTAGGCAAGCCGGTGCATATTGGCTGGACGCGCACCGAGGAGTTTCGCTACAGCTACTTGCGCCCACCAACCTACGCCGCCTTCCGCGCCACGCTCGACGACCAAGGCAATATCATCGCGCTCGAACAACGCCACGCTAGTGGCAACGTGTTGTTCGATTTCATTCCAGCGCCGCTACAGTGGCTGCTCGGCAGCGATTTTGGCGCTTGGCGCGGCGCGCGGCTGGTCTACAACATTCCGAACCTGCTGGTCACATCGCAAACGGTCGAATTGCCGGTACCGACTGGGCCATGGCGCGGGTTAGGTTTGCTCGCTAACGTCTTTGCCGTCGAAAGCTTTATTGACGAACTCGCGCACACCGCCGGCAGCGATCCGCTCGCATTCCGGCTGCGCCACCTGCCGGACAGCGAACTCGGCCAGCGCTTCCGCGCAACGCTGCTGGCCGTCGCCGAGATGGCCGGTTGGCGCACACCAACGCCGGCGGGCCGGGCGCGCGGGATTGCGTGCAGTGTGGATATGAACACGGTTGCGGCCCACGTGGCTGAAGTGGGGTACGAAGGCGACAAACTGCGGGTCTACCGGGTGTGGGCAGCGGTTGATCCCGGTCTGGCGATTAACCCCGACGGGTTGGCCGCCCAGACTGAAGGCGGGATCATGATGGGCCTGAGCGCAACACTGTTCGAGCAGGTCACGATCAGCGAGGGCCGGATCGACGCTGGTAACTTCGATCGCTACCCGCTGCTGACCATCGCCGGCGCGCCAGAGGTGGCAGTGCAGATTCTGCGCAGCGGCGACCGGCCCTTTGGCGGCGGCGAACCGCCGATGGGGCCGATCGCGGCGGCGGTGGCCAATGCCTTTTTTGCCCTGACCGGCGAACGAAAGCGGCAACTACCATTGGTATGACAAGCCGCAGAGAGAGCAGAGACGCAAAGGATGCTTAACGCAAAGGCGCAAAGAGCGCAGAGGACGCGAAGGTTTTTTAGGTTAGGTAAGAGCGTGCTTGGCACCATCCCTACAAAACCCTCTGCGCCCTTCGCGTCCTTCGCGTCTTGGCGTTTACATGCTCTGCGCCTTACTGTTAGAGTTTCACTAGAACTTGGCCGCTGCCATTGACACACTCCCGCGCGCGTTTCACACTACCAATAGTGCGGCATAGTTGTTCCGCTTACCAATTGGGAGACGCGCTATGAGTGACGAGACGCTGCACGACTAACCGAGCGAAGAGACACCAGAGACGCTGCCGCTGATTCCGCTCGAGGGGGCAGTGGTCTTTCCCTATACCATGGTCAGTTTGACCCTCGATGAGTTGGGGGCAGCAGCGGCTGAGGCGTCCGCGCGCGAGGGGCGCAAGGTGTTGCTGGCTGCGCGCCGGCCCGATCCGCCGGCTGATGCGCCGGTCGCTGATCAACTCTTTCGGGTTGGCGTGGTGGCCCGGATCGAGCAGCTCGGCACGTTGCCCACCGGCGCGACCGGCGTGGTGGTGTGCGGGTTGGTGCGTGCCGAACTGATCGAAGCTACTCAGACGACCCCTTACCTGTGCTTCCGCTTCACCCGCCGGCCCGATGTCGTCGAGCGCACGCCTGAACTCGAGCAGTTGATGATCGAGGTGCATGCCGCCATCGATGCCGTGCTCGAATTGCGGCCCGGCGTTACCCACGAGATCCGCAATTTCGTGCGCTCGATCGACGATCCCGGCCATCTGGCCGATAATACCGGCTATTCGCCCGATTACACCTTCGCCGAACGGCAAGCACTGCTCGAAACCTTCGATGTGGTTGAGCGGCTGCGTAAAGTGCGCGAGTTCTACCGCAAGCGGCGCTGCGCTGCATCAGCAACGAATACACCCGCGAAGCCGGCGTGCGCAACCTCGAACGCTCGATCGGTGCGGTGCTGCGCAAAGTCGCCCGCCGCCTCAGCGAAGGCGAGATTGACCAAACTAGCTTGCCGTTCGTGGTTGATGCCGCCTTCGTGCGCACAGCACTAGGCCGGCCTCGCTTTACCAACGAGACCCGCGAGCGGCTTGACCAACCCGACGTGGCGATTGGGGTGGTCTGGACGCCGGTCGGCGGTGATATTATCTTTGTCGAGGCGAGTGCGGTGGAAGGGAAGAAGGAGCTGCGGATCACCGGCCAGCTCGGCGATGTCATGCGCGAGAGCGCCGAAGCCGCACTGACCTACGTCCGTTCGCGCGCCCGCTCGCTCGGCATCGAACCGGATTTCTGCGAGACCCACGCTATCCATATTCACGTGCCGGCAGGAGCGGTGCCCAAAGATGGCCCCTCGGCGGGGATTACGATGGCGACGGCGTTGGCTTCAGCCGCTACTGGCCGGCTGGTGCGCGACGACATCGCTATGACCGGTGAAATCTCGCTACGAGGGAGGGTACTGCCCATCGGCGGCATCAAAGAGAAAGCGCTCGGCGCGCACCGGGCCGGCATTCGCACCATCATTCTGCCCAAACGCAACATGCTCGATCTCGACGACCTGCCACCCGCCGGTTGCGCCACTCGGCGCAACCGGCGGGTGAGGTACCGGTGGGGTAAAATTGCATCGATGGGCGCCGCCCGGCCGGGCGGCTCTACAATTGTATCTATTCAGTACAAACATTGGGGAATCGCCCGGCCGGGCGGCGCCGGGTGATGTTACACCGCCTGCCAGCGCAACCCGCCGGCGTATTGGTGCGTCACCTTGCCGTTTTCGCCGATTGCAAACAGGTAGAGCCAGCCGTTGTCGAGCAATTGGCGCACCTGTTCGTGCTTGGCGATGATCGCGGTCATCGCATCGATCGGCGCTTCAATCAGCACGTGCAGGCGCATCGGTTCGTGGACATACTTCTCGCCGTCGTGAACCGACTGCCACGGCAACCCGACCCGCAGGTCGCCGGCGTTGCCCTCAAGCACGCCAAGCGTACCGACCACGTTGTGCAGCGTCTTGTTGCCGCTGCCGAAGACCCGGTTATCAACCGTCGAGCCGTAGTATTGCAGGTTGATCCAGCTCGCCACGATCATCGGCGCGGTGATGATCAGCTCGAGCACGCCGAAGCCTTTATCTTGCCGCCAGTCGTAATTGTGCAGGAACGAGCGCCCGTCCAACTTCACTCCAGCGGTGCGCTCGCGGGGAGCGGCAATAAACGCGGCGCAGCCGGCCAATCCCCACTCTGGCCGCACCTGCGACCAGTCTTTGCTGCGCTGGCGCACCGCCTGATCGATGTCGGCGTCCGCCTCAATCTTCAGTAACGCCGCCCGCTCGGCCCGCGCCAACCGGCCGGCAGCGGCCAGATCGGCTTCCAACTGCTTGAGGTCATCGGCGTGGCTGGCCGGCACATCGCCTTTGTCGAAGATGGTCACGTCGTCGGTGGTGGTGTCGTGCAAACCGGCCACGAACACCGTATCGGCCGGAATGTCAATCCCGCGCTGGCGCAGACCGGCCCGCACCGCCGGATCGTTGAGGATCTGCACCGCCACCCGCACGTTCGCTTCGCCGGTGTGGCCGCCGCACGCGCCGCAATCAAGGCCAGTGGCGTGTGGGTTGTTGACGGTGGTGGAACCGTGGCCGGCCAGCAGCACGATGCGAGCAAAGTTGCTGGTCATTGACATCGCCTTGAGCGCACCCTCGGCAGCGGCGATCCGCTGCTCAAGCGCCATACCGGTCACGCGACCATTGATCGGGCGTGGTTCGAGGCTCGGCTTGACCCGCGCGCGGGTATCGGCATCGAGGCCGAACGTCGCCGGATGCGGCACCGGCCGGGTGATGCCGAGCGTGTCGAGCAGCAGCTTGCGCAGATAGGCCAAGCCGACCGGCCCGACAAAGCCGAAGCACGAGACCGGGCCAAACTTGAACATCCGCCACGCCTTGGCCACGCGCTGGTTCATCGCCCGCTTGGCGATAGCGGCTTCAACCTCGGCGCTGGCCTTGCCATCAACCGACTCGGCGATCACGAACTGCGGCGTCAACAAGACCGGGCACTGCGCGCCGCCTTGCGTCTCGGCCAGCGGGATGTACTCGATCGGGAAGCCGAAGAACCCGGCAAAGCCAATCGTCTCGATTTCACCGGTCACGGTTTCGAGCGCGCGGCGGAAGATCTCTGAGCGCACGTCGATGCAGAACGCGGCTTGCGCGCGCTTGCGGGTTGCGGCAGCCACCGGCGCCGGCGCGCCGAGGCTAGCAAACAACTGGCGCTGGTAGGCCTTCTCGAAGGCGCGTTGCAGCAAGAGATCGCCGCCGATCGCCCGCTTGGTCGCTTCGTCCACCTGATCATTGCCTAATTCGCCCTTGCGCTGCTGCCACGCTTCGGCCAAGCCGGTGCGGGCAAAGCTGCGCCACAACGCCACTTCCCACACCAACCGGATCGCCAGCAGATCGGTCAAGGTTTGGTCTTGACCACCGTAGAGTTCGGCATTCCAGCGCAGGTAGCGAGCATAGCCGGCCCAGCCTTGGATCGACAACAAGAGGCGGTGGAAGTAGGCTTCAAGACCGTTGGCCGGGATCTGCAACAGCTCAACAGCGGCCACAATCGCCTCTGGCGCGGTCTGGGGCATTTCCTGCAACACGCGCTGGAAGGCGCGCGCGCCACGCACCTGCGGCGTGCGGTCGAAGGCGGCTTCGGCCCGCCACGCTGCGAAGGCCGGCAAATTGGCCCACGGCGAGCGCCAATAGGACTGGCCCAGATCGAAGTACGCGCCGGCCCAGTTTGAGATCGCGTCGGTGACAATATCGGCCCACGGCGTGCCGGTCAACTTGGCCGCGACATCGGCCACGGTAGGCAACATCTTGATCC
>NZ_DAOTWH010000041.1:0-13717 GCF_034435895.1 Chloroflexus sp. | reverse complement strand
ACCGTGGGGACAATTACCGCCGGCCCGGACTTCGTGCTCGGCGGCGTGCCTAGCTACGGCTTCATCGCCGGCCAGATCGATGAACTGCGCGTCTCGAACACGATCCGCTACACGGAGGCCTTCACGCCGCCCAGCGCCGCGTTCGCGACCGATGTCAACACACTGGCCTTGTTTAGCTTCAACGAAGGGAGCGGCCAAGTCACCACCGACCGTTCCGGCAATGATCGCACTTTGACCCTTGGCACAACCCCCAACGCTGATGCCGACGACCCCCTCTGGGTGACGTCTACCGCGCCAACAGCGCCGTAAAGGAGGCGAGGTATGCAACAGCGCAACGGCCACAACCTAGCCCAGCATCCAGTCAAGCTTACGTTACCGGGATTATTGGTAGCAATAGTACTGTTTGGAATGATGCGCGATTCCACTCCTATCCAAGCGCAGGTGGGCGCTTCCTTGCGTTTCTATGGGAGTGGCGCTCTTGATCATGATCGTATTAAGATTCCACTTGGTTCGATCGACTCCAGTGGCCGTCTTACTACGTCGTATCCCGTCAATGTAAGTAGCGCGTTCACGATTGAGTTTTGGATGAAAGCGACGGCTACCAACAACCTAGCCCCAGCCTGTCCCGGTGGTTGGTACACCGGCAACATCCTCATCGACCGCGATGTGTTTGGCGCTGGCGATTATGGCGATTACGGCGTCGCCATCTGCAATCAGCGGCTGGCGGTGGGGGTGAGTGTCGGCAGCGATGACCGTCTCTTGACCGGCACGACGATCGTAACCGACGGGCAATGGCATCACATCGCGATCACCCGCGCCGAGAACGGGCAGGTGCGCTTGTTTGTCGATGGCCAACCCGATGGCATCCTCGCCGGTCCAGTCGGACGGATCGATTACCGGCTTAATCGCACCACTGCCTACCCCGCTAGTGACCCCTTCTTGGTGCTGGGAGCCGAAAAGCACGATTACCCCGGCAGCCGGTATTACAATGGCTGGCTCGATGACCTCCGCCTCTCGCGGGTCGCGCGCTATACCGACGCCTTTCTCCGCCCAACCGCACCGCATCCGGTTGATGCGGATACGGTTGCTCTCTACCGGTTTGATGAAGGTGCGGGAACGGTCATCACCGACAGCGCACTGGGTGGAATCAGCTCCGGTGAACTCAAACCCCGCGATGGCAACCCGGCCCAGCACTGGTCAACCGATACACCGTTTGGCGGCGGATTCGCACCTACCGCCACCAGCACACCCGTGCCTACCGCCACCAGCACACCCGTGCCTACCGCCACCAGCACACCCGTGCTCACCGCCACCTCAGTGAGCACCGTCACTACGACGCCAACAACAGTGAGCGCGCCGCCGGAAGGCACTCCAGAAATTCGTATCTATATCCTGCTGATCAGTCGTTTGCACAGCGTACAAGCATCATCGATACAGGAGTAACCAGTGTATGACCAGTCTACCCGTTAGCCGAACAAACCTTGCCAACCTCGTCATCACCAGCTTGCGGGATGTGCTCGAACAGATCGGACGCCCCTTGCCGGCAACGATTGACGAGACCACGCTCCTCTTCGGTAAGGGAGCACTGCTCGATTCTTTGGCGCTCGTAACCATGGTGGTCGATCTTGAGCAACGGCTCGAAGAAGAGCATGGGTTGACGTTGACTTTAGCCGATGATCGGGCGATGTCGCAGCGCAATAGCCCGTTCCGCAGCGTTGGGGCATTGGTTGATTACCTCGAGCAATTGATCACCGAGGAGCACGGACGTGACTGAGCAGGAAGTAGTGCTGATTACCGGCAGCAGCCGCGGAATCGGGCGCTTTCTGGTTGAGCATTTTCTGCGACGCGGCGCATTGGTTGAAGGATGCGCGCGCAGCGCAGTCGATTGGGAACTGCCCGGCTACACGCACCATCAAGTCGATGTCAGCAACGAGGGGCAGGTCAAAGCGATGTTGAGCGCCATTCAGCGCCGGCATGGCCGGCTTGATATCGCGATCAACAATGCTGGGATTGCGGCAATGAACCATGCCCTGCTGACGCCGGGAGAAACGGCCAGCCGCATCTTGAACATTAACGTGCTGGGCAGTTTTCTGGTTTGCCGGGAAGCAGCCAAGCTGATGCGCCGGCGCAACTATGGTCGTATCGTTAACTTTAGCACCATCGCGGTGCCGCTGCGACTTGAGGGAGAGGCGCTCTACGCCGCAGCAAAAAGCGCCGTCGAAATGCTGACCCGCGTGCTGGCGCGTGAATTTGCCCCCTTTGGGATCATGGTCAACGCGATTGGGCCAACGCCAATCGAGACCGATCTGATCCGGGGTGTTCCGCGCGAGAAGTTGCAGCATATCATCGATACGCTTGCGATCCGGCGCTTTGGCACCTTTGCCGATGTGGCTCATGTGATTGACTTCTTTACCAATCCGGCCAGTGATTATATCACCGGCCAAGTGATCTATCTCGGCGGCGGCGGCTGATGCCGGTTGCCGCATGGAGGCTGCTATGAGCATCGCATGGCTTCGTGAACGGATGGAACAATTCGCCGATCATTCGGCCATTGTCTGGAACGACCATCCCTACCCATACCGCGACCTGCTGACGCGCATGCAAGCGTGGCACGCGGCGCTCGACCAACACGATGTCGGCCCCGGCCACGTCGTGACGATCGAAGGCGATTATTCGCCGAACGCGGTGAGTTTGCTCTTGACCCTGATCGAGCGCAACACGATTATGGTGCCGCTGACCCGCAGCGTCGCTGCGCAGCGCGACGAATTTCTCGCCATTGCCGAAGTGCAGGTCGTGGTCAGTTTTGACGACAATGATCAGTGGCGGATCGAGCGCCGCGCCGTCGCCGTGACCAATCCGCTCACCCGCCAGTTGATCGAACGCGGCCATCCGGGTTTGGTGCTCTTCTCGTCGGGTTCGACCGGCAAGAGCAAGGCTGCCTTGCACGATTTCATCCCGCTGCTAGAGAAGTTCCAAGTGCCGCGCCATCGCCGGGTGACACTAACCTTTTTGCTGCTCGATCATATCGGCGGGATCAATACGCTCTTCTATACGCTGGCCAACGGCGGCACGGTGGTGGCGGTGCAATCGCGCGATCCTGATGTCGTTTGCCGCGCCATCGAGACGCACCGGGTGCAAACCCTGCCAACCTCGCCGACCTTTCTCAATTTGTTGTTGATTTCGGAAGCCTACCGGCGCTATGACCTCTCGTCGCTTGAGCTGATTACCTACGGCACCGAGGTGATGCCAGAGAGTACCTTGCACCGGATTCACGACCTCTTCCCCAATGTGCAGCTCTTGCAAACGTATGGTCTCTCGGAGCTCGGCATCTTGCGCTCGAAGTCACGCGATTCCAATTCACTATGGGTCAAAGTCGGCGGCGAAGGCTTCGAGACCAAGATCGTCGATGGCGTGCTGTGGGTGCGGGCCAAATCGGCTATGCTCGGCTACCTCAACGCACCGAGCCCGTTCGACGAAGAGGGTTGGATGAATACGCAGGATGTAGTCGAAGTTGATGGCGAATACATCCGCATTTTGGGCCGGCGGAGCGAGATCATCAACGTCGGCGGTCAGAAGGTCTACCCGGCAGAGGTCGAGAGCGTGCTCTTGCAGATGCCAAATGTGAAAGACGTGGCTGTGGTGGGTGAGAGCAATCCCATCACCGGCCAGATCGTCACCGCTCGCCTCAACCTGTTTGAGCCAGAAGACCCGAACGAGTTTAAGCGACGGGTGCGCACCTTCTGCCGCGACCGGCTCGCGCCGTACAAGATTCCGGTCAAGATCATCATCACCGAGAATGAACAGCACAGCGCCCGGTTTAAGAAGATGCGGAAAGCGTAATGATACATCCATGACTCCAACTATCACGCTTGCCATTGACCCTGCGCTGGCGGCGCACCACGCCGAGATCGGTTATATCTGGCGCACCCTGCTCACTGGCATGGGGTACGGTTGGCGCGAACAACCGTGGGACAGCGAGCGGGTGACGATTGCGTACACTGCTGGGCCGGCCCAAACCCCGCCGGCCCAGCTCGTAATCCATGCGCGGCCCGACCGGTGGGCCAACCCGGCCCAAGTGCGCCTGCGTGGCGCGAAGCAGTGGGATGGGTATGATCTACCGTTGCTGGCGGGTGATCAGGCCGATGCCCAGCCGGCCACCAGCAACGGCGCCCTGCATATTCCTGATGACCCCATCTTCGCCGCGTTCTGGTTGCTCAGTGGTTATGAAGAGGAGCAATACCCGACGGTCAAGCACGGCTACCGCGACCTGACCGGCGCGCCAATGCTCGAACAGGGCCTGCTGCGCCGCGCCTTGGCATCGGCAGTTGGTTGCCGGCTGGCCAATCTACTCCAGCACTGCGGCTTACCACCCGGCCTGCCGCGCTGGCCAAATGGGGCGGAACTCGCCGCCACCTGCGGCCACGATGTCGATTACCCGGAGGTAGTGCGCTGGCTCGAACCGCTGCGCATTCTGCTGCGGCAAGGTGCGCGCGGCCTCGGCGCGGCGGTTGATGTCATCAGCGGACGCCGCACGCATTGGCACTTTCGTTCGTGGATGGAGCTTGAAGAACGGATCGGTGCGCGCTCGGCATTCTATTTTGTCGCCCGCCAAGGCTCGTTGTTGGAATACGCCACCGGCTTGCCCGATCCCTTCTACGACGTGCAAGCGCCTCACTTTCGGGCGTTGTTTCACGAACTAAGCGCGGCAGGTTGGGAGATCGGGCTGCACGCGAGTTATCGCGCCTACACCGACCGCACGCTCTTTGCCGCTGAACGCGCCCGTCTGGCTGCGGCCAGCGGGCAGCCGGTTAACGGCAACCGCCACCACTACTGGCACCTCAACCCGCGCCAACCTGAACAGACCTTGCTGATGCACGAGCAGGTCGGCTTTCGCTACGACGCCTCGCTGACCCACAACCGCTACCTTGGTTGGCGGCGCAGCAGCGTATGGCCCTTCTTCCCATGGCACCGCGGGTTGCGCCGTGAGATTCGCACCCTGCAACTGCCCACCGGTTGGATGGATGACCATCTGTTTGGGCAGAAACCGTTTAATCCCGGCGATCGCCAAACCTTGCTCAGCGAGCTGCGCGAGACGGTAACGAGACAGGGTGGCTTACTGCTCGTTGACGTACATGATTATGTCTACGACGATACACTGTTTCCGGGATGGGCGGCAACCTACCGTGCGTTGTGGGAAGATTTGGCCGCACGAGGGAGAGTCTGGTTCGCCACGCCGGCAACGATCGCCGAACACTGGCGGCAGCGCGCAGCGCAGATCGCGGCAGCAAGCGAGGGGTTAGGGCCGTGAACACGCCAATGCCGGCGGAGCGCGGGTGCTTCCCCCGCACAGGAAGGAACATAGGGGGGAGCGCGGGCGGCTCGCCCGCACTCGATGCGTATAGGCAGCGGTTTCGCCAAAGCGGGAGATGGCTGCGGGGGCTGCGCCTCCTCGCAATGACAGGCTGGCTTACCCGCGCGAGGCGAAGCAATCCCCGCGAGCACGGGAACGGAGCCTTGCCGCCGAAGGGGGAAATGGCTGCGGTCGGGCACCACCCGCGCAGGCATGCTTACCGCTCCAGCGGGAGATTGCTGCGGGGGCGCCGCCGCTCCCTCGCAATGACATATTATGGTGTTCTTATGAACCTGTATCGCACCATCATCTTCATCTTGCTCTTCATCGCGCCGCCGGCGGCTAAGCCGGCAATCTTGCGCATCTGCTGCGGCGCACAGATTGGGCGCGGCGTTTCGATCGGCTGGTTCGCCACGGTGATGGGCCGGCATATCAGCATCGGCGACTACAGCGCTATCCGCGCGCTAACGGTAATCAACTGCGGCGGCGACATCAGCATTGGCCGCTACAGCATCATCAGCAGCTTTACGCTGGTGTACGGCGCTGATGGCTTGCGCATCGGCGATCACAGCTATATTGGCCCGCAGTCGTTGATCAACACCGAAGAAGAGGTACGGATCGGTCACTGGAGCGCGCTCGGCGCGCGCTGTATGGTCTATACCCACGGCTCGTTCTTGCCGTACACTGAAGGTTACTGGGTGCGCTTCGCGCCGGTCGTGGTCGGCAACCGGGTCTGGTGCGCCGCCGGGGTCTTTTTGCATCCCGGTGCGACGGTCGGCGATAACGGTTTTGTGAACTCGCGCTCGGTGGTGAGCGGCGAGATTCCGCCCGATTCGATCGTGGAAGGCAACCCGGCGCGGGTGGTCAACGCGATGAGCCGCATGCAACGCGCCATCACCCCGCGCCGGCTCGACGCGATCGCCGGGCAGATGGTGCGCCATTTCGTGACGCTGGCGGCTGCGCATGGCGATCTACGGGTGCTGGCCGAACAGCCCCACCCGCTCGTGCAGACCGGACGGCAAACCTACCAGATTGCGATTGCGCCGGCAGCCAGTGACGTGCCAGCGGTTGATCCCGCCCACCCTGCCATCTGGCTGATCTGCCGGCGCGACTGGCGGCCACCGTCGGATTTGTGGCTCGACCTGACCACCAACCGGCGCAGCGCGCGCCACGCCGCGCCGCTCGATGCGCTTTGCACCTTCTTGCAGCGATACTACGGCATTCAACTCGAATACAAAGAGAGGTAAGCGATGGCTCGTGTCCTCACCGTGCTCGGCACCCGACCTGAGATTATCAAACTCTCACCACTCATTCCGTTGCTGGAAGAGCGGTTCGATCATATTTTGGTGCATTCCGGCCAGCACTACTCCTACGAAGTTGACGCTATCTTCTTCGAGGAGCTAAGCTTGCCGGCGCCGCGTTACACCCTCGGCGTCGGTTCGGCCCAGCACGGCGAACAGACGGCGCGCATTCTGGCCCGGCTCGAACCGATTTTGCTGCAAGAACGGCCCGATCTGGTGCTGGTGCAAGGCGATACCAACACGACCATGGCTGGCGCGCTCTGCGCGGCGAAACTCGGCTTTCCGGTCGTGCATCTAGAAGCGGGGGGACGGTCGTTCAACCGGGCTATGCCCGAAGAACTCAACCGGATCATTGTCGATCATATCGCTGCGATTCTGCTAGCCGCCGACGAGATTGCCGCCAACAACCTGCGCGCTGAGGGGTTGCCGGAGGAGCGCATTCACGTGATTGGTTCGACTGCAATTGACGCAGCGCTGCTGCACCGTGAGCGGGCCAAACAGAGCGCGATCTTAACCCAATTAGAACTCCAGCCGGGCGAATACCTCGCGCTCACCCTGCACCGGGCCGAGAATACCGAACCGGCGGTGCTGCCCGGCATCGTGCGCGCGCTCAACGAACTCGCCGAAAGCCGCCGGATCGTCTTCCCGGTGCATCCGCGCACCGCCGCGGCGCTGGAACGGCAAGGGTTGCAGCTCTCGCCACGGATCCTGACCACGCGCCCGCTTGGCTACCTCGACACGCTCTGCCTTGTGCAAGCGGCCCAAGCCCTGCTCACCGATTCAGGCGGGTTGCAAGAAGAGGCCGCCGTGCTCGGCACCCCCATCTTGCTGGTGCGCAACGAGACCGAATGGCGCTATCTGGTTGATGCAGGGGTTGCAGTGCTGATCGGCAACCGTTACGAGAGCATCCTCGCAGGCGCCGCGACGTGGCTCAGTCCTGCCGGACTTGATCGCCTGCGCGCGGCGCGCTCGCCGATTGTCAGTGGGGCTGCCGAGCGAGCCGTGGCGATTATGGCCGCATACGCGCAGTAGCAACCACGCTTGGCACGCTATGCAGAGCGACGTTGCAATGCAACGTCGCTCTGCGATTCCTCATTACGTTTTTGTCACACCCACACCTATCGGTAGTTAGTCAAAGTTCAGACCTGCCGGTTATGCTGGCAACACCTAGAATAACGATGTGTGGGTAGATGAGTACAAACCATGACCGATCGATTGCAGCTCTACCTCAGCCGGCAAGCCAATTCTCTGCCACAGTACGTTGCCGAGCAGCTCATGCAAAGTTTGTTCGGCTGGATACCGAGCGTGATCGGGATTGGCATCCGCGCGATTGCCTACCGCGCCATGATGCACATGGACGGCATCGCCGCCATCGAAGACGGCGTGCGCATCCGCTTTGCCAGCAATGTGCGGCTAGGGGCGGGAGTATACCTCGATCATGGCGTCTACCTCCACGCTTGTCCGGGTGGCATCACCATCGGCGCCGAAAGCATGGTGATGAAAAACGCCATTCTCCACGTCTACAACTTTCGCAACCTCCCCCATAGCCACATTACCATCGGACGGCGATCGCTCATCGGCGAGAGCTGCATTCTGCGCGGTCAAGGCGGTATCACCATCGGTGATGATGTCTATCTGGGGACGCTCGTGCAAATATTGGCGGTCAATCACGTCTTTAGCGACACGACCCGCCCCATCAGCGCCCAAGGCATCACCGCACAGGGGATCAGCATCGGCGATGGCTCTTGGATCGGGAGCGGCGCCATCATTCTTGATGGTGTGCGGATTGGGAAGAATGTCGTGATTGGCGCGGGCGCGGTAGTGACGAAAGACATTCCCGATTACTGCATTGCGGTGGGCAATCCCGCCCGGGTGGTGCGCAATCTGAGCACCGATCCGTTACCGATCGAACAATTAGCAATGCCCGTGTATTAAACAGCGAGGCGCACGACGGTGCGTCCGGTAGGGTTGCCAGTGTGCAACCAAAGGGAGGGGTGAAGACATGACCACGCTTTCCGTTGTGATACCGGCCTACAATGAAGAGGACGGGATCGCAGCCATTGTCGAACGAGTCTTGGCGATCAGGCCGGCATTGCAAGAGGTTGGGGTTGACGATCTCGAGTGCATTGTGGTCGACGATGGCTCGAAGGATCGCACCGCCGTGATTGTGCAGAGCTTTGGGGATCGGGTGCGGCTGATCCGGCAGCAGAATCGCGGCTATGGCGGCGCCTTGAAGACCGGTTTCAACCAAGCGCGCGGCGAGCTGATCGGATTCCTCGATGCCGACAGCACCTACCCACCCGAATACTTCCCGCAGATGTGCAAAGTCGCGCTGGAAGGCGCCGACATCGTGATCGGCAGCCGCATGGCGGGCGCGCACAGCGAGATGCCGTTGGTGCGCCGGATCGGCAACACGATCTTCGCCACAATGCTCTCACTGGTGGCCGGCGTGCGGATCAGCGATAGCGCCAGCGGCCAGCGCGTGTTGCGCCGCTCTATCTTGCCGGTTATCTATCCGCTGCCCAACACGCTCGATTTTACTCCGGCAATGAGCACTCGCGCTCTCCACGAAGGGCTGCGGATGGTCGAAGTGCCCATCCCGTACAAAGAACGATCGGGTCGCAGCAAGCTCCACGTTATTCGCGATGGCCTGCGCTTTACCAAGTCGATCGTTTGGACGGCGCTGACCTATAACCCGGTGCGGATCTTTGGCGGGGTCGGGCTGGCGTTGCTGGGATTAGCCTTGCTGATCACACTGGGGCAGAGCATCGGGATCGGGCTAGGGCTACTGAGCGGCTGGTCATTCCCACAGCTCTTCGGCGCGCTGGTGCTGGCTGTCGCCGGTGTCACGCTCTACACCACCGGCACCTCGTTCAGCTATCTGGTCGCCCTCTTCCACAAGCGCGCCATCCGGCAAGGCTTGTTTGGCCGGCGCGGCAACGGGCGCCGAATCGAGCGCCATTACTGGTGGTTGGGATTGCTGGCCATCCTTGGCGGGATTGCCACCTACATTGCCGCGGTCGCATTTGATCTGACCAATCCGGCGCTGGCTAATTCGTGGTTCGTGCCGGTGGTCAGCGCGATGCTGGTGCTGATGGGAGTGCAATTGGTCAGCGCATGGGGGCTGGCGCGAGTCTTAGCCGAACTGAGCCGGCGCGAGAGCGAGCAAGCCGCCGATCTCAACTGGACATATACGCCGCTGACAACACCAATCGAGCCGACAATACAAACAGCCTAGCGCGAGGCAAAAACGTGGAACAGTTTTACGTATGGAGTGAACAGAACCTCGGCCAGACTCATTATGTGATCGGTTATCTGATCGTCTTAGTGAGCCACAACTGGCCAATTATGGCCGCACTGGCAGCGGCGCTGTTCTTCAGTATCCAGCTCTACCGACAACCATCACGGGTTCATGCCGTCTGGCTGTTTAGCGCGCTGCTGTTTGGACTTGGGTACGAATACGAAAAGCATGTGGCCGGCGAACTTCATCACGCAATCGATATGCTGTTCGGCTTGGAAATCGCCCACTGGAATCGACCGCTGCACTTCATCGTCGGCCCAGTGATCAATACGGGGTTCGTGCTGATCACCTTTCTGATGGTATTTCACGGTCTGTACCTTTCATTCGGATCGTCTATGATGAACGCATTCCGCCGCTTCTACCCTGCCCGCACCAATGCGACAACAAGCGGCGCTACCGCATCACGTGATGCCAAACCACAAGAGGAGAACCATGAGCGAGCAGGAAACGACGCCAACTCAACGCAAACAAGCGCCGGGCGATAAACCGACCGGCATTAAGCTGGTCGCCCCGGCCCGGCCTAACGAACGCGCCGGCGAGATCCGCTTTGTCGAAATGCCGCGCGAGAAGACGCCCCGGCTTGATGTGCTGGTGTTGAACCCGCCATCGCCCGACGGTGATCTCTTCTTGCGTGATATTGCCCGCGTTGGCCGGCGCACCCGCGACGGTATTATCTGGCCGCAAACCGCGTTGGCCCAGATCGGCGCGGTGGTGAAAGAAGCCGGTTACACGGTCGAGGTGATCGATGCAATTGGCCTCATGATGGATTGGAAGTCGTTCGAGAAGTATATGTGGGAAAAGAAGCCGCGCTACATGATCATCCACGCGACGGCGCCCACCTTAACGAACGACATGCGAACAACGTTCATCGGCAAAGCGGTGGGTACCATCACGATGGCGATCGGCACCCACGTCACGCCGATGACTCGCGAGACGCTCGAAGCCTACCCGACGCTTGACATTGTGGTGCGCGGCGAACCGGAGCTGACCATTGTCGATGTCATCCGCACGATCGACCGCGTGGTTCAGCAAGAGCATGCCGATGAGAAGGTACCGGTCGGCAACCCCGATCTCACCGCACCGTGGCGCAAACTGCCCTTCCCTGACGCTTCGTATCTGACCACGCGCGGACGGTTTCTCGGTGTGCATCCCAAGATTATCGCCAAAGCCCTGCGCGAAACGCTCGGCGTCGGCTACCGCGACGAGCACGGCGAGGTGCAGATCAATCCTGACCGGCCATTTATTGAAGATCTTGACACCTTGCCCATCCCGTTGCACGACCAGTTGCCGTGGCAGCGCTACAAAGTGCCGATCGTCGGCGGCCCCTACACCTTCGTGCTCACCAGCCGCGGCTGCCCTGCCGGATGCCGCTACTGCATCAAGCACGTGACCTACCAATCGAGCGTGCGCCACCGCAGCCCGCATCACGTCTTGCAAGAGATGATCATGCTCAAAGAGATGGGCATGCATCACATCCACTTCGAGGCCGACCTGTTTACGGTCAAAAAGGAGTTTGTCTACGACCTCTGCCACACAATTATCAAAGAGGGCATCAAGCTGCGCTGGAGCTGCAACAGCCGGGTTGACTTCGTTGATGAGGATGAGTTGCGGTTGATGCGCAAGGCCGGCTGCTTTATGATTGCGTGGGGCCTCGAGAGCGGCAGCGAAGAGGTGTTGAAGCGGGCGCGCAAGGGCACCACCGTCAAGCGGATCGAAGAGACGATTGCCGCCAGCCACCGGGCCGGGATTATGAACTGGGGCTATTTCATCATCGGCCTGCCGGGTGAGACGGTCGAGACGATTCAGCAGACGATCGCCCTCTCGAAGCGGTTACCGCTTGATATCGCCCTCTTCCACATCGCCACGCCCTACCCCGGCACGCCCTTCTATTACGAAGCGGTAGCCAACGGCTGGATCCGCATGAACCAGTGGGAAGACTACGATATGTACTCCCACACGGTGCTAAACTACCCGCACCTCAGCTCAGCTGATCTGGAGTATTGGGCCAAGCGAGCAGCGCGCGAGTGGTCACTGCGACCACGCCCGATCATGACTTTCCTCAAGGGCGCAGCCAACCCTGAAACGTGGGGCCAGCTCTGGCAGATCGGCGTCAACCACCTGAAGTGGATCGGCGGCAGCTTGCGCAATGATGGTCTGCGTCGCCTGAGCGGCAGCGGCACGATGTAGCCTTGCCCCCAGCCCCTCGCGCGCGAGGTAAGAGAGGGGAAATAACGCAACGGTATGCACGGCATGCGCCGCATCACTCATCTCTCGCCCCTCTCCTGCCTCGCGGGAGAGGGGTGGACGGAACCGCTCATCCGGCACCCGGCTCTGAAGGGCCGGGCTAGGGTTACAAAGCCCGCTACGCGGGCTGCTGACCGCCAGCCTCGCTCCTACGAGCGCGGGAGAGGGGGACGGACAGAACGTATGAGCGCAGATATGGTTGATGGCTTTGCAATACGCTGTTTTGCCCTCACCCCTAGCCCCTCTCCCACTATCGCGGGAGAGGGGTGGACAGAACTGCTCATCCGGTACCCGACCCTGAAGGGCCGGGCTAGGTTTACGAAGCCCGCTACGCGGGCTGCTGACCGCCAGCCTCGCTCCTACGAGCGCGGGAGAGGGAACGTACAGCACAGCGCGCAGCGTACTGTGCCGCCACCATCGCCGCCAAGCACAATCCTGCCGGACGCTATTGAGGTTAGCAGCGGGGGAGTATGAATAAACCCATTGCCACCCAACCACGAAGCTTGCCAACCACACGTATTCACTATGGCGAGCGGATTGCAGCGTTGATCGTCGTCGTTCTCATCGCGATGCTCGCCTTGATCAACCTGCCCTACGCGCCCCGCACGTGGTTCGATGAAGGATCGCACTTGCACGTGCCAGAAACGCTGGTGCGCTACGGCGTCTATGCTGACATTAGCAGCGAAGGGTTTCGCTACTTTGGGCCGACGATCGGGGTCGGACCGACGGTGATGTTGCCGGTAGCGGCGGTCTTTGCAGTGGTTGGGGTTGATCTGCTGCCGGCGCGGCTGGTGATCGTGGTATACCTCTTTGCCGCACTGCTGATCTTTTATCAACTGGCCCGCCGCTTGCACGGGGGGCGCTTGGCGCTGCTGACGATATTGTTACTGCTCGCCTCACGCACCCGCGGCTTTGAAGGTATGGTCGAATATGGCCGGCAAGTGTTGGGTGAGGTGCCGGGAATAGCGTGGCTAGGAGCTGGTCTGCTGGCGTACACGGTAGCCATCTTTCAGCCGGCGCTACGCCGGCGCTACGCGCTGCTGGCCGGGGTTGGCTTTGGCTTGGCCCTGATCACCAAAAACCAGTTTGCGTTGATTGTAGCGCCGGGTTTAGGGTTGCTGGCCCTGCTCGACTGGCGCTACTTCCGGGTGGGTGACTGGTGGTTACGCCTAGCGCCGCCCATCATTGCTGGCGGTATGTTTGCCGGCTGGTTGTTGATCATGCTGGCCTTCCTCGGCCCGGCTGATTTCAGCGCCAATCTCGCCAAGACCCGGCAAGCAGCCGGCGGCGCCATCTTTGTGTTTGATCTGGAAGCGACCCTGCGCGCGGTACGCTATCTGGTGCAGGTGTACGGCGGTTTGCTCGTGCCGGCGCTGGTGTACAGCCTCTGGCGCTGCCGGCGCGGGGGCGCCGCCGCCTTCGCCGAACTAGCGCCAACCCTCTTGGCAGTGCTCTGGCTGGCTTGGTACCTTGTGTCGCTCGGCTGGCCGCGCTACGCCTTCCCGGCAGTGGCCCTCGGCG
>NZ_DAOTWH010000040.1:0-6164 GCF_034435895.1 Chloroflexus sp. | reverse complement strand
GCAACACCGCGCCCGCGCCCGCCGGCGCCACCGCCGACTAATACGCTACCGCCGACCGAACCGCCGGCGCCGGCCGTGTTTAGCGAAGGCGACTTGCTGTTGCGCCTCGCTAGCGATTGGGGCAGTGCCTATGCTGGGCAGGATATTGTGTTTACGGTGGTGGTAGGTAACACGCATCCGGCCCAAACGATCAGCGCAGTCAGCCTGCGCAGTGTGCTGCCGTCAAATCTGCAAGTGCTGAGCGCGAATGCGAATCGTGGATCTGATCCAGTGATCAGTGGTCAAACTGTTACCTATACCGCGCCTGATCTTGCGCCCGGCGAGCGTGTGCAAGTCACGATTGCCACCCGTATCCGCCCCAACGTCGCTGCCGGGACGTTGTTAGTGGTGCAGGCGCAAGCGAGTTATAGCGGCTTGAGCCGGCCCGTCTTCTCGAATATCAGTACGGTGCTGGTCGTTGGCGAGCAGCAGGCGCTCACGGCGACGGCAACGGCAACGCTCGCGCCAGCGACGAGTCCAACCGCAACGGCTACAGTGGGGTTGACAGCGACTGCGACTGCCACGACAGCGCCACCCAGCCCAACTGCAACTGTTGGTGCCGTGATCGGTGGTGGTGCTTCACCCACGGCTACCGTCACGCCCAC
The DNA here is from genome assembly GCF_034435895.1 of Chloroflexus sp. Classification (GTDB taxonomy): domain Bacteria; phylum Chloroflexota; class Chloroflexia; order Chloroflexales; family Chloroflexaceae; genus Chloroflexus. Next base: position 5,520 of record NZ_DAOTWH010000040.1, on the reverse strand, counting down.
ACCGCGGGCAGCCGGTGGTCAGAGTGGTGGTCAGAGCGGCGGTCAGGCGCCGTTGCCCAACACCAGCGCCGGGATACCCTTCCTTGGCATACTGTTGCTTGGCGCCACGCTGCTCACCCGCACGATCCGGCTCCATCGTGCCCGCGAGCGGATTTAATAGCGGATAAGGCTTTTCGCGATCAGTACGGGCAGAGCGCCGCTCTGCCCGTATCCCTCTTCTCAATCCCTTGGCCGGCGTTCAACCACAATCCGAAACTGCACGTCTCCAGCCAGATATTGCAGCGCCGTGCTGACAATCGAAATCACCATGCCGCCAAAAAAGGCCGGCCAGAAGCCATTCACCATGAAATTGATGCCGAATTGGTCGGCCAGCGCCGAGGTTAAGCCCAACAGGAGCGCGTTGATTACCAGCCCAAACAGACCTAGCGTCAGAATGACCAGTGGGCAGGTGAGGAAGTAGAGTATTGGCCGCAAGAGCGCATTCAGTAGGCCAAACAGCAGCGCCACGATCCCAATTTGCCAACCCGGCCCGGTAAATTCGATCCCCGGTACAAGCCATACCGCGGCAAAAATTGCCAATGAGTAGATCAGCCAGCGCAGAAACAGCCGGCTCAGTTCGCTGCGTTGGGGGGCTGTCGAAGTTGGAGGTGGGTACATAGTTATGCTCCTTCCCGTCGAGTAAGAACGTTACCCGACTCGCTGATCTGTCGCGAGTATGATACTATACGGCGCGGTGTTGCCGTAGGCGGCAACCGCGATGATGATTGACGAACAAACCATGACCAAGGTTGAAGAGTCTGCCCTGTTTGCCCGCGTTGCCCAGAGCGCGCGGGCCGATGGCAAAGAGGCTTATTTTCGCTTGCATCGCCACCGTTTTGCGGCGATGCTACGCGCAATGGGGCCAGCTAACGGCGCGCGAGTGCTAGAAGTCGGGGTCACGCCGGGCCAGTTTACCGAGTTGTTGGTTGGAGCCGGCTTTAAGGTCAGCGGTGCTGATCTTGACCCATTTACTCGCAAGGCGCTCTGGGATCGGTTGGGCGTGGAGGTGCGGCAGGTCAACCTCGAACGCGAACCGGTGCCGTACCCTGATACCAGCTTCGATTGGGTGGTCTTTTCCGAAGTGATCGAGCACATGGTCTATTCGCCCTTGCCGATCTTGCGCGAATTTTACCGCGTCTTACGGCCCGGTGGCCGGTTGCTGATTACGACTCCCAACGAACTCTACCTCAAGAGCCGGGCCCGCGCGATTCTGCGCATGCTGCTGTGGCAGAGTCTTAGCACGCCTGAAGAGTTTCGCCACCAGATGCTGCTTGAAGGCGAGGCGCGCTATACCACCCATAGCCGTACCTATACGATGAGCGAATTGACGTGGCTGGTTGAGCAAGCCGGCTTTCGGATTGCCCTCAAGCGGTTTGAAGCGCCATGGGAACGGGTCGGCCTTGACGCGGGCCGCTTATTCAGCGCACCGCATCGGGTGTTGGCGAAAGCATTGTTCTTCGCGCTGACCACTGCCATTCCGCCAACACGCTCAATGTTGTTGGTGGTCGGCCAACGCCCCGCCGGTTAAGAACGTTTCCTGCCTTTTCAGAGGAGCATTGGGCTGAGGGGTGCGAGAAGTGTTGCCTCGCCCGGTTTAAGGACGGAGGATAGCCACGAAGACCCACCAAAGACGCAAAAATCTCATGATTTTTGTGCGTTTTGTAGCTTTTCGTGGCTATGCAACCCGCGCCGCGGGCTTTGTAAACGTAGCCCAATCTTCAAGGCCGGGTTCCCTTCACGCCCCCAGCGAGTGTACAGGCGGTAGTCCTGCCGAGGTTGCGCAGGGCGTGGTCTATTGTCATTGCGAGGGCGCGCAGCGCCCGAAGCAATCTCCCGCTTTAGCGGGAGGCGTGGCTGAGGGCATCGTTCCTATGCTCGGCGGAGATTGCTTCGCCGCGCGGGGTATTACCCCGCTGCGGCTCGCACCGACAAGTCGGGTTCGGGGTTTAGACCCCACACCCAACCCCTCCCCCAGCGGGGAGGGGCGGACAGAACATCTGTCCGGAGTTCGGCCCTAGAGGGCCGAACTAGGGTTACGAAGCCTGCTGCGCGGGCTGTGCGCTTGCACCCCCAGCTCCTCTCCCACTGGCGCGGGAGAGGGGAGTGTCGGGCTACGCTTTGAGGCATTGCCCAGCGATCAACGATTGTACTCGACCAAATTTCTGTCCACCCCTCAACCCCAGCGTGGGAGGGGCGGCTCTCACCCTCGTCCCCGCTCCCATTGGCGCGGGAGAGGAGCGCTGCTGCGTTCCGCTTGAGTAGTGCCTCTCCTGTTCACCCAGCGGCTCCCCTTCTCCCGCCGTCAGGTGGGAGAAGGGGCGGAGGGATGAGGGCAAACAACCTGTGCCGTGAGCTTCGCCACCTAAGCCTAGTTCTTCAGGACAGCAACGGGGATAACCACGAAGACCCGCACAAGCCGCAAACATTCCATAGTTTTTGTGCGTTTTGTGGCTTTTCGTGGCTAATCAGATTGCGCCTATTCGTCGCCATCCCGCATTGACGCCACCCCCTTCCCCTCGCTATAATAGGGCGGTACGGGCCGCTAGCTCAACGGCAGAGCAATCGGCTCATAACCGACAGGTTCTCGGTTCGAATCCGAGGCGGCCCACCACGCACGACCGGCCTGCGCCGGTCGTTTGCTGTATGGCTGCTCTCAACCCAAAGCCTCTTGGCGGTATCACTACCCCCGGCGCTTGACAGCCGGACCGCTTCCTTCTATCATTCTTAACACAACTGAATCAAGCGCTTCGGCGCAGCTAGGGGAGCCGGGTGAGCCCGGCTGAGATTGCGGCCCGATTGATGCCGTTGACCCTTTGAACCTGATCTGGGTTATGCCAGCGGAGGGAAGGCTTTCTGGTCATGGTACCGTCGCTTCCTATCGCTGCAGCGGCGGTTTTTGTTGTTGGCGCAATTAAGGAGAACGCTATGCCCGCTGTCACCGTCAGTTTTGAGGTGTTGCCCGGTGGTTTGCCTGATAAAGCGACGACCTACGCTGCCGTTGATGCGGCGATCGCGGTGGTGGCCGAGAGTGGCCTCACTTACCGCGTTTGCCCGATGGAGACGACGATTGAAGGCGATTACGATGCGATTATGGCGGTGATTAAGCGGGCGCAGGAGGCGGTGCTGGCCGCTGGCGCCAGCCGGGTGTTCACCTTGATCAAGATTGACTACGATCCGAATGGCTCGTCGATTGCCGAGAAGCTGGCGAAGTATGAGTGAAGAGGTCTCTGCGCCGATCTCGGTCACGCCTCTCGCTGACCCGACTCGCCTCTCGTGGCGCGCCGGCTTGGCCGAGTACGGCCCGCCGGCGTTGCTCGTGATTGGCTTGCTGCTGCTCTGGGAAGGTTTGGTCTGGTATTGGGCGGTGCCGGCATGGTTGTTGCCGGCCCCCTCCCAGATTGCGATGACCTTCGTGACCAGCGGGCTGGTCTTGGCCGAGCATACCATCGCGACGCTGACCGTGACTATCCCCGGTTTTGCGCTGGCCTTGGCGGCGGGGTTTGGGTTGGGGGTGGCCCTCGATGCCTCGCCGCTGCTGCGCCGCGCCGTCTACCCGCTGCTGGTCACGTCGCAAACCGTGCCGATCGTAGCGATTGCGCCGCTGCTGGTGGTCGGGTTCGGGTTTGGTCTGTTGCCCAAAGTGCTGGTGGTGGCGCTGATTACCTTCTTTCCGATTGTGGTTAATACCATCGACGGCCTGCAAAGTGCTGATCGCGACCAGCGCCGTCTGCTTGAGGCGATGGGGGCCAACTATTGGCAATTGCTCCGCCTGTTGCGGTTGCGTGCCGCGCTGCCGGCGATCTTTACCGGCATCAAAGTCGCGATTACCTACAGCGTCATCGGCGCGGTCTTGGCCGAGTGGATCGGGGCTAGCGCCGGGTTGGGGGTCTACATCGCCCGCTCGTTGCGCGCCTTTCGTACCGATCAGGTCTTTGTCGCCGCACTGGTGACGTCGTTGCTGACGATTGTCCTCTTTACCTTAGTCAGTCTGCTCGAACGCTGGATCGTGTTTTGGAAGGGAGAACGCTGATGCGCAGATGGCTTTTGCTTGTGTTAATGGCACTACTGACTGCCTGTGGCAGTGGCGCGGCGACACCCGCCACACCGACGCAAACCCCGCCAACCAAGGTGCGGGTGGGGTTGGATTGGACGCCGAATACTAACCATACCGGTCTCTATGTGGCCCAAGATAAAGGCTACTATGCACAGCAAGGTTTAGAAGTCGAGATTCTCGGCGCGCAAGAGGGCGGTACTGTCGAGCAGTTGGTAGCCGCTGGCCGGCTCGATTTCGGCATCTCGTACCAAGAGGCAGTGACGCAGGCGCGGGTCGAAGGAGTGCCGATCGTCTCGATTGCCGCCATCATCCAGCACAACACCAGCGGCTTTGCTAGCCGCGCCGAAGACGGCATCACCAGCCCGCGCGATTTCATCGGCAAAAAGTATGGCGCCTTTGGCTCGCCCATCGAAACGGCGGTGATCCGCGGCCTGCTCGAATGCGCTGGCGTCGGCAACCAATTCGATCAGGTGCAGTTCGTTGACATCGGCAGCTCCGATTTCTTTGTCGCCACCGAGCGCAATGAGGTTGATTTCGTCTGGATTTTCAAGGGCTGGACTGGCATCGAGGCTGAGGTGCGCGGCGTGCCGATCAATATTGTGATGATGAACGACGTGCAGTGTATTCCCGACTACTACACGCCGGTGCTCATCACCAGCGAGAAGCTGATCGCCGAGCAGCCCGATCTGGTGCGGCGCTTCATTGCCGCTACCAGCGCCGGCTATCGGTTTGCGATTGAGCAGCCTGCCGAGGCCGCCGATATCTTGCTCAAAGCCGCTCCCGAACTCGACGCTGAGCTAGTGCGGCGCAGCCAGCAGTATTTGGCCGGCCAGTATCAGGCCGAAGCGCCGCGTTGGGGTGAGCAGAAGCTCGAGATCTGGCGCGCCTACGCCCAATGGATGGCCGACCGCAACCTTATCGCCCGCATGATTGAACCGGACAAAGCTTTTACCAACGCATTCTTGCCGTAACCGCCGTAGGGACACAGCGCTGCTGTGTCCCCACGCTGGGTCCCGCCTGCATCGCTGTACGGACACAACGCCGCTGTGTCCCTACGGTGTGTCCTTATTCGTAACCAACCCAATGCCAACCCTTGAACTACACTCCATCAGCAAAACGTTTGCTACCCCCGCCGGGCCGGTGCCGGTGCTCGACCGGCTGAGTATGCAGGTCGCGGCGGAGGAGTTTGTCGCCGTGATCGGGCCGAGCGGCAGCGGCAAGACGACCCTGTTTAACATCATTGCCGGCCTTGAACGGCCCGATGCCGGCGCTGTGCGCATCGACGGCGTAGACGTGACGGGCCGGCGCGGGCAGGTGGCCTATATGCCGCAACGCGATGCGCTGCTGCCGTGGCTGTCGGTGATCGAGAACGCAGTGCTGGCGACGGTGGTGCAAGGCGGCGATGTGGCGGCGGCCCGCCGCGAAGC
>NZ_DAOTWH010000039.1:0-16876 GCF_034435895.1 Chloroflexus sp. | reverse complement strand
GCTAGGCCTGTCGCACGATATCACGCGCGGTCTTGGGGAAAACCATCGCCTAGGTCGTCGAGCGCACAGAAGATGGGTGGAGTCGGCCCAAAATCAAGACGCACCTCGCGCTCGTCTCGCTGGATTTTGCAAAAGTCCAGTTAGTACCACACCGAATGCGTTTGCGGATTTTACACCACCGCTTACTATCACTATACAAATATATCGGCTTGAGGCTGATGGTTCGCTGTGGTTAGATCCGGTTACAAGAAAATCGTACCTTTGTACACTTGGAGCCAGCTTTTATGGATGCAGCTCCTTACCGCGAGATCCTATCCCTACCCTGCCAATCCCGCCACTATTCCCATTGAAACCGATTATTTGCTCGATGTGGCGTCAGCAGAATCAATGGTCAGCGCTATGCATGCAACGGCCGTGCAGGCGCAAGCCATCGCTGCTCGCACCTACACCTATTGGCATATCCAACGCGGCAGCATCAATAATAATTTCAACGAATTTCAGGTGTTTGTTCCATACGCTTTTGAGCGTCTGAATCCGGCTGGACGACCGGATAACGCTGCCGAACCGTTCGCTAGCGCCAATCTTCACCCTTACCAACGCAAAGTCTGCGCAGCAGTAGCACCCCGTTGGTATGTTACAACCGCTGCCACCGATTTGCCAATCCACGCCGAGTTTTTTGCTGATATTCCCATGCGCACGCTTTCCGGCGCGCCGTCCTACCTTCAAGCAGTTGATGACCCGATTAGCTCGCATCCTGATGTTACGCTGAATGGCCATGGCCGGGGAATGAGCCAGCGTGGCTCCGGACGTTGGGTGCGTGGCAATCGCAGCTTTCATCTTGAGCGTGATTTGGGTGCATGGAGTGTGACGTGGACGCGCGTTGAGCAACTCATCGTTCATTACTACACGGGCGTGCAGCTCCGTGACGCAGCGGCAGGGAATACGCCGCTACTGCCAGCCGCTCGTTGGAACCCGTTGCAGATCGATTGGGGCACTTCCGATCAACGGCCACCGATCTTATGGCGCGGCCAACGTTACCCGATCAGCGTGAAGTGCAAAATACCGGTTTGGAGCCGCGGATATGCAGTACCCCAAACGTCAGTTATACCCTTCGCTATCGTTGACAGAAACCCGGCTACGGCCTGCTTACCGGTAGCGGTTCAGCCACCCTATGCGGCACACTACTGGGGGATCCATCACCGCTGGGAGGATTGGTCATCGAGAACATCCCGCACTAGGGTGCAGGAGCGTATACACTATGGTTTGATGTGCATGTCGTGTCTGTGTATGGCGACTATTGGCTGAGCGAGCTAGGTTGGCCTGCCTACGGGGTGTCAGTCTGTGTTGACGGGCCGTGTAAAACGCAACTCCCCTTGGTATTACGCACTGAGTCATAAGCGATGGCGCGGAATGATAATTGCAAACTCCTCCGGGATGGCAACAGAGATTGACCGCAGCAGGACAGTGAACTCTTACTCCAGTGAGGGTTGAAGGGCGGACAGAACGTATGAGCGTAGATGTAGTTGATGGCGTTACGATGCGCTAGTTCGCCCTCACCCCCTGCCCCCTCTCCCCCTGACGGCGGGAGAGGGGAGCGGAATGGCCACAAAAAGACACAAATGGCACAAAAAGGATATTCATATTGTGGTGGTTGTGGTGGTTGTGGCGCTTGGCGGGTATGCGCTTTCACCAGCGGGGGATATGCACCTTCTCTGAGGGAGGAGGCAGACTCCCCTCCCCCTCCGGAGGAGGGGCGGGAGTGGGGGCAACCGCGGGAGAGGGCAAGGGTGGGGGCTATATGCCCCAGCGGGGGAGGGGCGGGGGAAGGACAGGGCGACCTCACCCCCAGCCCGCGCAGCGGGCTTCGTAGCCATAGCCCGGCCCTTGAGGGCCGGGACTGATCTGCTGGCCTACCCGCAAGCGCCAACCCACCTCTGCACCTACAGCATCCAGCCGGTTGCACTCCGCGCGCTTGCCGCCGGATTATGGGGCGAGCTGGCGTTGCGCGGGCAATTGCCGGTGCGCGGCGTAGAACAGGATACGACGGTATGACGATCTATCAAGAGATTTGCTCCCAGTCGGACGTTATCGCCGGCCTGCTCGAAAATGGCCTTGACCAAGCGCGCCGCATCGCAGCCACGATTCGCGCCCGCGACATTCGCTATGTCTATCTCACCGGACGCGGCACCTCGGAACATGCCAGCATCTACGGCCAATACTTGCTCGGTGCGCTCAACGGTCTGCCGGTGGCGCTGGCCGCGCCGTCGCTGTTCACCATCTACCGGCAACCGCCCCAACTCCGCGATGCGCTGGTGATCGGCGTTTCGCAATCCGGCCCATCGCCCGACATCCTCGCAGTGATCGACGAAGCGCAGCGGCAGGGCGCATTGACGCTGGCCATCACCAACGATGCCAGTTCACCGCTGACCCAACGCGCTGCGCTGCACTTTGACATCGCCGCCGGGCCGGAATTGGCGGTAGCGGCGACCAAGACCTACACCGCGCAATTGACCGCCTTTGCGTTGGTGGCGGTCGCGCTGGCCAACGACCAGAACCGGCTCACCGAACTCAACCAGCTCCCGGCGGCGCTTACGGCGGTGTTGCACCTTGAAGCCGGCGCAGCGGCGGCGGCTGCCCACTTTCGCGAGATGCGCCACTGTGTCGTGTTGGGGCGGGGCTTTCAGTTAGCGACCGCGTTCGAATGGTCGCTCAAGCTCAAAGAGATGGCTTACGTAGTGGCGGAACGCTACTCGACTGCCGAATTTCAGCACGGCCCGATTGCGCTGATCGAGCCGGGGTTTCCGGTGTTGGCGATCGCACCGCGCGATGCCGGCAGCCAGAGCACGATCGATCTGCTAGGGCGTTTGCGTGCTGCCGGCGCCGATCTGCTGGCGCTCAGCAATGACGAGACGATCCTCGCCGCACATCCGCTCAATCTTCGCCTGCCTAGAGGCATTCCCGGCTGGCTGGCGCCGATTGTCGCGATTGTCCCGGCCCAACTCTTCTGCTATCATCTCGCATTAGTGCGTGGGATTGATCCGGCAGCGCCGCGCGGGTTGCGGAAAGTGACCCGCACCGAGTGAGGGGAACAACCGGCAACATCCGTGCGTCTCACCGGTGCAGGGTTGGGGAACAGCGCCCATTTGGCAGCGATTGACCGTATCGCCGAAAGGTCTGATCACGCATGCTCTGCTCACATCTCAGCAAACTCCACCGCTCATATCAGCATATCATCCTCTCGCCGCACCTCGACGACGCTGCGCTGTCGTGCGGCGGCTCGATTGCCGCTGCGGTCGCTGCCGACGAACCGGTGCTGGTCGTGACTATCTGTACCGCTGCGCTGCCGGTTGATGCGGTATTTAGCCTGTTGGCCAACACTTTCATGCGGAATGGGGCTTGTCGCCGCGGGAAGTGATGCAAACCCGGCTGGCTGAAGAGCGGGCAGCGTTGGCGAGGTTAGGCGCCGATGGTTATGGGCCGGCGCGCTCGATGCCATCTACCGCATGCCGCAAGCTTACTACAGTCGCGAAACACTGTTCGGCACGCCTGATCCGGTCGATCCGCTCATGACGACTCTTCACGAGCTATGCCATCACCTTCGCGTCCAGTTTCCGCAAGCCGTCATCTATGCCCCCTTGGGGGTCGGGCAGCATCTCGATCACCAACTCACCTGCCGGATCGCCGCGCAACTGGCAGGGCCAGTAGTGATGTGGTACGAAGATTTCCCGTATGTCGCGCGCGATGGCGAACTTGAGCGGCGGCTGGCCCAGCTCGACTGGCCGTTGCGCCCGCTCGCGCGCGATCGACGAGCGGATGAATGCGCGCTTGGCTGCGATTGCGGCTTATGCTAGCGGCCGAACTGAGCCACAGCCAGTTGGGGCGCGCTGTGGATACTATCAAAGCCGGTGAGGTGATTAATGCTGCCGTGCGCGCCTATGCCCAGCGGGTCGCGCCGCCGGGAGCATGGTACGGTGAACGGTTTTGGGTGCGCGCGTAGTGACTGTGCATGCTGGCGGTCGAGGTGTGATAGCATGGCTGCGACCTCGGCATGTTTACCTGTACAAGGAGTCGCGTATGCGCGCCGTTTACTACGAAGCTTTCGGCCAGATGCCTTGGATTGCCAATCTGCCTGATCCCGCGCCGTCTCCCGATGGAGTAGTGCTGGCGGTGCGCGCCACCGGTCTCTGCCGTAGCGATTGGCATGGCTGGATGGGGCACGACCCCGATATTCGACTGCCGCACGTGCCAGGGCACGAGCTGGCCGGCGAAGTAGTCGCGGTTGGCGAGCGTGTCACCCGCTGGCGGGTTGGCGATCGGGTGACGGTACCGTTCGTCTGCGCGTGCGGCGTTTGCCCGCAGTGCCAAGCTGGCCAGCAGCAGGTGTGCGATCACCAGTTTCAGCCGGGATTCACCCACTGGGGATCGTTCGCCGAATATGTGGCGCTCGACCGCGCCGATCTCAATCTGGTGCGCTTGCCGGATGAGATGAGCTTTGCTACTGCTGCCAGTCTCGGTTGCCGGTTCGCGACTGCGTTTCGCGCCGTAGTTGATCTGGGCCGGGTCAGCGCTGGCGAGTGGGTGGGAGTGTATGGCTGCGGCGGAGTGGGATTGTCGGCGATTATGCTGGCCAGCGCGTTAGGCGGGCAGGTGATCGGGATCGACATTAACCCAGAGCGGCTGGAGCTGGCGCGCGCGGTTGGCGCAACCGCGGTGGTTGATGCGATGGCCGAAGCTGATGTGGTAAGCGCGGTGCGCGATCTGAGCGGCGGTGGGGTGCATCTGTCGCTCGATGCGCTGGGCAGTCCGACCACTTGCGCTAACTCAATCGCTAGTTTGCGCAAGCGGGGCCGCCATGTGCAAGTGGGGCTGTTGTTGGCCGCGCAACGCATGCCGCCGTTGCCAATGGATATTGTCGTGGCCCGCGAGCTGGTGATCATGGGCAGCCACGGGATGCAAGCCCATCGCTACGACGCTATGCTCGATCTGATCCAGTCGGGCAAGGTGCAACCGCAACGCTTGATTGGGCGCACGATCCGGCTGGACGAAGCGCCGGCGGCGCTGGTCGAACTCGACAGTTTTCGCGGGTCAGGGGTGACGATTATTACCGAGTGCTAACCATTAGGTACGGCGGCGCTTGCTGTAATAGGCGCTAGGTACAATAACGAGAGCAACATCTCTCGTTTCAGTGGAGTAGGTATGCACAAACATTCACCCGCGCAGCAGCAATCATGGTCAAACTGGCACAAGGCGCTCATAGCTTTAGTGTGGTCGATTATCTTTGTAGTGAGTTTACGGTCATACACTGATCCCGATCTGTGGGGGCACTTGCGCTTTGGCCTCGATGCCATCGCGAGCGGCACGATAACGAAGGTTGATCCCTATTCTTATCTAAACCAAGGTCATCCATGGATTAACCATGAGTGGTTGATGGAAGTCTCGATGGGGGTTGCATGGCTAGCCGGCGGCGAGCGAGGGCTAATTCTGCTGAGGCTCATTGTCTACATGTTAACGCTAACGATTGTGCTATGGTGGCTAGCCGGCGTTAAAAAGATCGCGTTCATTCCAACCGTGATCGTTTGGCTCGGCGTTTTCGCTGCGACCATTGCATTCAGTACGGTGGTGCGCCCGCAGATCTTTACCTTTCTCTTGTTTGCGCTTACCCTCATTATTATTGATCGGGCTGAGGATGGCCACTATCGCGGCCTGTGGTTCATGCCGTTGGTGGTGGCGACGTGGGCGAATCTGCACGGCGGCTTTCTGGCCGGTTGTGGTGTGCTTGGGGTATGGACAATCGCCCATCTTGCGCTCAATCGCCGCCGTTGGCTTCAGGTAGCGCCGCCAGTGGCACTGAGCGCGTTAGCTACGCTGGTCAATCCTTACGGCTGGGATCTGTTGCGCTTTCTGTTGGAGACAGCCACCGGCGATCGACCTGAAATCGTTGATTGGACACCACTCGCGTTGCGGAGTCCGCTCGGTCTGGTCTATCTTGCTATTATTGGTGTCGCTTTGCTGAGCATGCATTTCTCAAACTCGCCGCGCCGTCCGATTTTGATCGGTTTGTTCTTTCTGGTGGCGGTGATGCCGCTAGTGGCAGTGCGGCATTTGCCGTTGATGGGGTTGGCGTTCGCGATCTTTATCGGCGAGCATGTAGGAGCGGTATGGCAGCAGATCACGCGGCAGCAACGCGACATCATGATCCCGCGTCAACTGCAAGTCGTGCCATGGGTTTTAGCCATCTTGATCATAGCCGGCGGCATTTTCAGCTTCCCGTGGCGCTTTGCAGCCGGTATGAATATGCCGTACAACGCCATGATCCTGTTACGTGAGAGTGATTTTCGCGGGAAGTTGATGTGTGATTTTGGCTGGGGCCAATTTCTGATCTGGCATCTGGGGCCGGCAGTGCAGGTGGGGATGGATGGCCGGCGCGAAACGGTCTATCCACACCACATTTACGAACAATATATCGACTTCTATTTTGGCGCGAATGATTGGGAAGCCATTTTGCGTTACTCCCCGCCGGATGCTATCTTGATCGAGCGTAATTCGCCGACGGCCAATTTGCTCGCCCTTCACCCCAACTGGCAACAGATCTTTGCTGATGAGATGAGTGTATTGTTCGTCAATACCTCATCAACGGCGGCGCAAGCGATAACCCGGTATAGACAGACGTTTGCGCCGCCAGCGGAAGTCGCCGTCTTTCCTTAATCGAGCGCCGGCAACCGGCCCACGGCGCGCAAGACCTCGCGCGCGCCGCGTAGCCGGTATCCCAACGCGAGGGCGCGGCTGATGTCGAGCGTGCAGTTGCGCGGGCGCGGGGTGGGGCTTTCGGCGCTGAACGCGCCGGCAACGAGGTCTGGGTCAAGGCCATACGCTTGGGCCAGCAGCCGGCCCCACTCGTAGCGGCTGAGCGTCTCGGCGCCGGCCAGATGGATCACCCCGCGATAATCACTCTGCGCCAGATCGAGCAGCGCCGCCGCCAGATCATCAACGAACACGGGGCAGCGCAGCTCGTCGTAGAAGAGTTTCTCCGTCCGTTCCCCACGCGCTACGGCCAGCGCAAAGGCGCTGTGACGGTCGAGCGGATCGAAGCCGTAGATGAGCGAGGTGCGCACAATCGCGGCTGCCGGATAGATCGCCTGTACCAGCGCTTCGGCCCGCGCCTTGGCCCGGCCATAATCAGTGATTGGGTTGGGCGGATCGGCTTCGGTGTAAGCGCCTGTCTTTTCGCCATCGAAAATCACGTCGCTCGACATGTGAATCAGGCGCGCGCCGGTCTGCGCGGCGGCGGCGGCGACATAGCCGGGGCCTTTGCCGGTGATCGCCATCAGGTCTGGTTCGTATTGGCGGAAGGCGGTGTGGATGATGGCGGCGGGGCGCACGGTAGTGATGAGGGCGGTCACTGCCGCCGGATCGCGCAGATCGAGCGGTTGCCAGATCACGCCGGGTTGGGCCGGCGGGGTTTGGCTTTGAAAGGTGGCGACCACCGGGATGCCGCGCGCGCAGGCATGGCGGATCAGTGCGCTGCCGAGATAACCGGTGCCGCCAGTGATGAGGTAGGTGTGGTTCATATAGTGAGTCTATATAATGAGAGCCGCACGCCGGGGGACGCACGGCCGTGTGTCCCTACAAATTATGTTAATGCGGTGAGAGCGGCTTGGGCTGCGGCTTTTTTGGCTTCTTTTTTGCTGGGGCCGATACCGATATATTCTTGCCCTTCCACCAGCACAGCCATCACATATTCGCGCCGGTGTTCGGGGCCACGGGCTTCGATCAGGCGATAGGCAGGCAAACTCTTATGGCGGGCCTGCACCAGCTCTTGCAAGGCGGTAGTTGGGTCGGTCACGCTCTGGCGGATTTTATCGATCCGCGCGCGCAAGAACGGCACAATAAACGTAATTGCCGTTTCCAGCCCCTGATCGAGATAGATCGCGCCGATCAGCGCCTCGAACAGATCGGCCAGCAAGGTCGGACGCCGCCGCCCAACCGGATTATCTTCACCCCGCGAGAGATAGGCATACTGGCCGAGATTGAGCTGGGCAGCGCACTCGGCCAGCCCTTTGGTGCTGACCAGCGCCGCCCGCCAATGGGTCAGCGTGGCTTCGTCTTGATCAGGAAAGGTGGTAAACAGCCACGTCGTCGTGACAAAATGCAGCACCGAGTCGCCGAGGAATTCTAGCCGCTCGTTATCGGTCAGCTCGCGCAGCAGATGCGGCTGCTCGTTGAAGAGCGAACGGTGGGTCAGCGCCGTCTGCAACAGCTTACGATCGCGAAAGGCGAGACCGAGTTCTCGTTCGAAGGCGGCTAGCCGGTCGGCCATCGTGATTATCCGTGATACTTACGGAAGGCAAGGCAGACATTGTGCCCGCCAAACCCAAACGAGTTGCTGAGCGCCACGCTAATCGTCGCCGGACGCGGCTGGTTGGGTACATAATCGAGATCGCACTCCGGGTCAGGTTGCTGCAAATTGATCGTCGCCGGCAAGAGATTGTGCTGCATGGCCAGCACCGTCACTACCGCCTCGATCGCACCGGCGGCGCCGAGCAGATGGCCAAACTGCGACTTGCTGGCGCTGACCGGCGGCGACTGCTCGCGCCCGCCAAAGACCTGCTTGATCGCGGCGGTTTCTACCGGATCGCCGGCAGGGGTTGAGGTCGCGTGGGCATTGATGTAATCGACTTCGCTGGGAGCAATGCCGCCCCGCTGTAGCGCGAGCCGGATAGCGCGGGCCACTCCCTCGCCGTCTTCGGCCAAGTTCGAGATATGGTAAGCGTCGGAGGTAGCGCCATAGCCTGCCACTTCAGCCAGAATACGCGCACCGCGAGCGCGGGCAAAGTCAAGGTCTTCGAGAATGAGCACCGCCGCACCTTCGCCCATCACAAAGCCGTCGCGTTCGGCGTCGAAGGGGCGTGAAGCGTGGGCATAGTCTTCGTTACGGGTCGAGAGCGCGCGCATCGCATTAAAGCCAGCCACCCCGATCGGGGTAATGCTGGCCTCGCTGCCGCCAACAATCATCGCCTTAGCCCACCCGCGCCGGATCGTCTCGGCGGCCTCACCCAGCGCGTGGGCCGAGCTAGCGCAGGCCGACGTGACGCAGTAGCTCGGCCCCCGCGCGCCAGTGACGATCGAGACTTGCCCGGCGGCGAGGTTGGTGATCATGGCTGGGATAAGGAACGGGCTGATGCGGCCCGGCCCGCGGCTGCGCAACACATCCAACTGTTCTGAGAGCGTTGCAATGCCGCCGATGCCGCTAGCGATAAAGACGCCGATCTCATTGCGGTTGGCGGGGGTAATTTCTAATTCGGCGTCGCGCAGCGCCTCTTTGGTGGCGGCCACGGCAAACTGGACAAAGCGGTCGGTGCGGCGGGCCTCTTTCCGATCCATATAGTTGGTTGGATCGAAGCCTTTGACTTCAGCGGCAAACCGGGTATCAAAACCGGTGGGATCAAACAGCGTGATCGGGCCGACGCCGCTACGCGCTGTGACAATCCCTTGCCAAAGTTCGGCTACGCTGAGGCCTAATGGGCTAATCGCCCCCATACCAGTCACTACCACCCGTCGATCCATGGCCGCTCCTTGTTACGAATGTTTATCAAAAAAACGATCACACCGGCGCGCATTATATCACGTCGCGCCGGTATAGTGGTAATGGAGCGTACTGCTGTGCGGTTCGTTACGCAACCACCTCGTTGCGCAAGATGCCGATCCCGTCGATTTCGGCTTCCATTACATCGCCGGCCTGTAGCCACCGTTGCGGGATCATTCCCATGCCGACGCCAGCAGGGGTGCCGGTGGCAATGATATCACCCGGTTCGAGGGTGATGCCGCGGCTGAAGGTGGCGATACAGGTGGGAATATCGAAGATCATATCGCGCGTTACCGAGTTCTGCACTAGCTCGCCGTTGAGGCGCAGACGAATGCCGAGTGCATGCGGATCGGGAATCTCGTCGGCGGTGACGATCCACGGCCCCATTGGCGCACTGCCGTCGAGGCTCTTGCTGTAGAAGAACTGGTGATGGCGCGATTGCAGATCGCGCGCGCTGACATCGTTGAGAATGGTATAGCCAAAAATGTAATCATACACTTCACTGGCCGGAATATCGCGCCCGCGCCGCCCGATCACCACGGCCAGCTCCACTTCCCAGTCGCGTTGCGACGAGACATCGGCCATCAGCGGCACCGGCGCGTTGGGATGATTGACGGCGGTGGGCATCTTGCTAAAGAAGACCGGATGCTGGGGCAACTTTTCAGGCAAGCCCTTCGCGCGCAGCGACTCGATCGCGTGGGCGGCGTAATTCATGCCAAGGCAGATGATATTCTTGCGCGGACGCGGGATTGGGGCGCGCAATTCCACCGCCGCCAGCGCCGGGCCGCCGGCTGCCGCCTCAACCACCTTCCGCGCCTCAGCCAGCAATGCTGGCCCGCCCTCGATCAACTCCAGCATCGACGCCGCCACCGGCGAGAGATCGATCACCTCGTCGCCGCGCAGCGCTCCTACCCGCTCAACCCCCTCGTACCGGTAGGTCAACAGCTTCATAGCTCCTCCAACATTGCACACTGCATCCTGTGTGGGCTATTGTACCGCAGCAGGCGCGGGGTGATTGTGACCGGAGCGGGTGGAGAGAGCACAGCAATCGTTCCTATTCTCGCCGGTGGCTTTGAGGGGCAGACAGAATAGTTGGTCGATTACAACCGTTGATCGCTGTGCGATGCCTCAACGTCCGGCTCTATACGCCCCTCTCCCGCGCTAGTGGGAGAGGGGCTGGGGGTGAGGGCGAAGCGACGCATCGCAAAGCCATCAATCGAACCTGCGCTCATGCATTCTGTCCGCCCTTGAACGGGCGGCTCAAGGGTGAAGACAGCCCATCGCTTGCCGCTTAAGGGTTCATGACTGTCAGCGGCACCGGCGTAAAGACCAGAATAAAGGTCACAATGCCCAACCATGCCAACCAGCGCCACGGGCCGGTCAGCGGCGAGATTTCGTTGCGGAGCGGGCTGCGTTGCTGGCCGATCAAGGCAATCATCACCGCCCAAATAAACCATCCCGACCACAAAAACCCAAGGCCGAGCAGGGCTACGGCGACCACCATGCTCATGATCCGGGCCGCGCGCGGGCCGAACAGGGCCAAAAAGATATGGCCGCCATCGAGCTGGCCGGCGGGCAGCAGGTTGAGACCGGTGACCAGCAGGCCGGCCCAGCCAGCCAACGCCATCGGGTGGAGGTAAACATCCTCGCCGCCGCTGGGCAAAAAGCGCCCAAAGATCAGAATTTTGATCGCAGCGTAAAGCAGCGAATTGCCTTCAGTAAAGCTGCCTTCCATAGGCACGACCTGCTTCACTTCCGAGATACTCAGGCCGATCATCAGCACCGGAATCGCCACCACCAACCCGGCCAGCGGCCCGGCAATCCCGATCGCGAGCAGTGCCCGCCGGTTCGGCACCAGATCCTTGATCGCGATAAACGCCCCCATCGTACCGAGCAAGAAGAAGGGCATCGGGATAAAGAACGGATAGCTCACTGCTACCCGTTCGCGGCGGGCAACAAAAAAGTGGCCTAATTCATGCGCGAGCAAGATCGCGAGCAGCGAGCCGCTGAAACTCAGTGCGTGACCCCAGTTAACGGTGATCTGACCAGTACTCTCGTTTTGTTCCAATCCACCAACCGCCATGGTCGAAAAAATGGTCAGCACGAAGAGCAATACGGCGAGCCACAAGCGCGAGGGTGGCGCTTTGGGTGGGGTAGGGATGAAGAGAATAGCGGCGCCGGCTGGATCGTGTTGAAACAGCGGGGTATAACCGAGCGCCTGCGCTCGCGCCACAATTCTATCATGAGCCACTTGCGCCTCAAGCAACAGTTGGCCGCGGCAGCGCACTGCTTGCTGATCGTTGCTGATCAGTTCTTCGCTGGTATTCACAAGCATCACTTCAGCGGCCAGCATGCGGAGAGCAGTAACGGAGTCGAAGTCGAACATAGCAGTAGTATCCTTTGCAACGGTAACGCCGTGCTTCATCATACCACAGGTGGGCAGCGCAGATAGCCTGCCAAGTCTGGCTGGCGGGAATGATGGGGGCGTTGGCGGCCATGGCGTAGATACGTTACCCGAATGATATGGAAATGATATGGCCAGTGTGTCTGCTTCGCCGGTATTGCGTGAGAGCAGAGTCTCCTCGCCATGGGAAGAGGAGCGATCATGAGTGGTGACAAGCGCGAACATCTTGGCATTCACAAATGAGTTATGCAATGTCACGTCATTAAGTAAAAATTTTCACAATATCTCATTGTTAAAAATATATTCAAAATGAATCGGTTTGCAAAAATCACTCAACAGCACGTTTGTTAGTGTGTTGACGATAAGATAAATCTGTGAAAGGTGAGAATGATGTATTAATTCGATTCCTCTGTCACGAATGTCTTGCGTCTCACCCCGCAATTGCGTGAATGAATCACTATTTCTATCGATTTTATCGATGGAATAGTGTCTGTAAATTATTCTTTTCGTAATTGCCACCTACCCTCGTGTCTCGTGTAGTGCGCTGAGAGGATCGTATCAGGCGAACCCATACGTGGGTTCCAACACAGACCGGGAGGTTTCCCCATGTCAGACCAAAAGCGCATACGTCGCCTCGTCTTTGATATCCCGCTTGATGCCAGCGGAATCGAAGGCGTCACTGCAGAAACGCCGGTGAAAGTGGCAGTGGTGAGTGCCGGCAAAGTGCTGTATGCCAGTCTCGTCCGCTTTGACAAGCAGGGTCGAGGTGTAGCGCGCGTCGAACTCAGCGATGCGCCGGACACGGCGCAGATCATTGTTGGCCCGCCTGATGCGGCTGATGATGAGCTGCCATACCTGCAAACAATCAGCCGGACGGTATCGGTGCGTGCGTTGCAAGAGGGTAAGTTCAAGCTAGAGCCGATTGCGATCTCGCCTTACTATTGGCACTGGTGGCGGCGATGGTGCCGGGAGTTTACCGTCACTGGCCGGGTAATTTGCGCCAATGGTCTGCCCGTGCCCGGAGCGCGAGTGTGTGCGTTCGATGTCGATTGGTGGTGGTGGTGGTCGAGCCGGCAACAGGTTGGGTGCGCTACCACTGACGCCGATGGCTCATTCACGCTGACATTCCGTTGGTGTTGCGGTTGGTGGCCGTGGTGGTGGTGGCGACGGCGCTTCTGGCAACTTGATCCGGATCTGCTCGAACGTCTGCGTCCGGTGATCGAGCAAGTGGTCGATTTCCCCATTCCAATTCCTGATCCCCGCCCTTCGTTAGCGGTCTTTGCGCCGCTGTTGGCTCGCGATGGTCGTGCTGCCGCGATGCTGAGCCCGTCTTTCGACCCAGCCACCCTGCCGAAGTTGCGCGAACGCTTGCTGGCGCGGTTGCCGCTCATTCCCGAACTCGAACAACTGCGGATTTGGCCATGGGCGCCGTGGCAACCGTGGTGGGATTGCTCGCCTGACCTGATCTTTCGGGTGACGCAGGCATGTCAGGGTGAAGAGCGGGTGATTGTCGATGAAACGATTGCCAATACGCGCTGGAATGTTCCGGCCAATCTGAGCGTCACGTTGGTGGCGAATGAATCGGCGTGCTGTATTGATGACCAACCGCCACCCGAAGGCAACTGCGTGGTGGTCGCCAATGTGTGCGGCAGTCTCACCGGTTCAATCGGCGGTAATCTCGGCGCGCCGGCTGCGCCGGCAGGCTATCTCAATCCCGGTGTGGCTGCCATTCACGGCGATCGCCCCTTCGCCGGTACAGTGTTGATCGGCGGTCTGTTTGGCAGCGCAACCCAAGTCGATTTTTACGAGTTTGAATGGGCGACCAATCCAGCGGGGCCATGGCAGCCAATGCCCGCGGCAGCGGTGGGCAACTTTACGCGCACCTTCTGGGGGCCGGCGTTGCCCGCCGGCCCTACCGGCTTTCACAATGTGCCGATTGCCTTTACGCCAGTGGGTGGGCGGCTAGTGGCGCCTACTCGCGAATACTTCGAGGCCAACAACGGCCCCGGCACATGGGGTACGAGCCGCTTCTGGGTCAGCAATCGCGATCTGCTGCTGCCTTGGCTGACGGCCAACACCTTTGGCGATGGCGTGTACTATGTACGGTTGGTTGGCTACCGCAATACCGGCACTGCCGCCAATCCGCAACTCGGTGCGCCGCAGATTTTGCCGATCTGCAATAGCGAGCGCGACAATTATCTCGTGCTAGCGATTGATAACAGCACGAGTGCGCTCGAACCGGCGGCTGATGTGGTCGCGGTGCGCATCAATGGCGTCGAGGCCAATCCATGCGCAAATATTGTCATTGGCAACGAAGGCATGCTGGAGATTGACTTCATCGCCTATGATGTCGATCACCATCTGGCCTTCTACACCCTCGAAGCCACCTACGGCAAGAACGGGCGGGTCAATCTGCTCGCCTGTCCGGGGGCAACGTTGACGCCGATCGCAATGCCGCCAACTGCGCCGGCTGCCGATTTCACCGGCCCCGACTATGGCGTAGCGCGCGCGCAAGGGGCAACGGCGCCGCATTGGCGCGGCGGCGGCCTGCGTCTGACCGTTCCCCTGGCCTGTGCGTTCCCTGAAAAGTGCTGCTACCAGATCGAGTTGCGGGTCTACAAGCGCACGATTGTGAGCTGTAACTACGACTACCATCCGAACAAGCTCAGTTTTTACAGTCTGACTGTCGCGTAATGCTGACGAGCAGGGTTAGCCATGACGGTGCGGCCAACCCTGCTTGACATTACTATCAACCGGAAGATATCTATGTCACCGATCACCTTGATCATTGCCGTATGCGCCATCTGGCGGATCACCCATCTGCTGCATGCCGAAGATGGCCCGTGGGATGGGTTGGTGCGGCTGCGGCGGTGGGCCGGCGTTGGCTTCTGGGGTCAATTGCTCGACTGTTTCTATTGCCTGAGCTTGTGGTGCGCTCTCCCAGTGGCGTTGTACTACGGTGCGACGTGGATCGAAACCGGTTTGTATTGGTTAGCCTTTTCTGGCGGTGCGATCATTCTCGAACGGATGACTGCGCCGAAGCCGGTGGTCTATGAAATGCCATTCCAAGGAGGCAATGATGTCATGCTGCGGCAAGAACCGGACATTGAGCGGGATGAGCGGCGGATCGCCAAGTGACCGCTCAACTGCGAATCGGCCCCGTTACGAGGTCTTTGTTGAGTATACGGGACGCACTGCGTTGGTGGTGATCGGCCCGGTTAGCGGGCGCTACTACCGGTTTACCTATCCCGGCGCGCGGTTGCCGGTGGATGCGCGCGACCGCGCTGCGCTCAGGCAGATCGACCATCTGCGCATCGTTGAATAGGAGGCTGGGCAACGTCAAGGCGCAGAGCGAGCAAAGGCGCAGCGGGGGGAAAACGCCAAGGCGCGAAGGAACGCAGAGGGCGCAAAGGTTGAAAACGCCAAGGCGCAGAGAACGCAAAGGACGCAGAGGGGTTTGAACTGACTCTCCTCCTCTGCGGGAGCCATCGGTTGCCCCTACCCCAACCCTCCCCCAGCGGGGGAGGGAGCCAGCAGCTCCCCTTCTCTCACCTCGCGGCGGGGGAGGGGGTTGGGGGGTGAGGGCGCAAAGGGGCGCAGAGGAGTTTGGCATCGGTAGCCACCTCTGCGTCCTTAATCACGAGCGACGTGTTATTCTGAAAGGTATAATTGTTTATATTATCCTACCGGTGGAATTATCTTCGTGGTCTTTTTGCGAGTAAACGATCATCGTTTATGCATGTAGGCCATCAACGCTTTTGTGTCTTTTCGTGACGATTCAAAAGAATCGTATCACTCGCTTGAGGGGGAGGGAAGCATGCCTGTCATCGCCGATGCGTTGCGCCGTGATCCGAACACCGGCGCCGCCAACCTGCTCGCCTTCGCCGAATGGTTGGCTCAACCCACCGTACCGTGTGTCTTGATCGACATCCACCTCTTGCAACCGGCCACTGCAGCCACTTTGCGCTGGTTGGCGCTCTTGCTGCGCGAAGAGCTGGCCGGTACGCTGTACCAACCCGGCGACACGCAGTTTGTGATGGTCGCGCCGCCTGACGAACCGGCGGCCAAACCGGCCCAGATCGAGCGGCTGCGTAAGCTGTTTGAGCGGCAGGCGCAACGGCTCAATCTCGCGGCACTCCCGCTCATCCGGCGGCACGAGATTGCCGCCGGCAGCGATCCGGCGACCATTGTGCGCCAACTCACTGCCGATTTCGCCGATCACGATGCGTTGCTTAACCGGCTGATCACACAACTGGCCGCCTTGGGAGCGACGCTCAACAACCAACAGCATTTAGGATTCGCTATATCTTCAATCGGGACAATTCCCCGAACCTCTAAACGGTCTGGATACACCCACAACTTAACTTGTAACCTGTCAAGCAGTTCTTCCCAGGTTACTACTCTCTGTGGGAACCCGACCGTTAAATGTTTTTCATCGTGAACCTTTACAAAAGCAATATTCTCCGTAACGGTATTCTCATCCGGTTGGTAGCGGACATCAAACAGTTCTTCCTCAACTGCTTCCTTCACTACTGCGATATTTTGTTCCAGCTTTGTGAGGTTTTCCATCTCCGGCCAGTAATGTTCGTAACGCCTGCGGACGGCAAGCTCCTGTTCCTTCAATTCGTTGATTTGCCGCTTATAATCTTCGTGAGACAAAGCCCCGTCAACATAGACAGTAGCAAGCCTTTTCTGCTTCTCCTGCAGTTGCGAAATCTGCTCCGATATTGGAGAGAGTAGGGTTTCTAGCTCTTCCTTCCGGCGTTCCAGCGAACCTACATACTCCTCAATGGCTTTCCGCATCTGGTCTTTGTTTTGAAGCATCTCAATAATCCGTTTCTTAACTTCTGTGGTAACTGCTTAACCATCAACGACTGGACTGTTACACC
>NZ_DAOTWH010000038.1:0-24878 GCF_034435895.1 Chloroflexus sp. | reverse complement strand
CGCGCCGCTCAAACTGCGCTGGACGCTGGTTGACCGGCCAGACCTCACTGTTGTGGTGCAGAGTGCGGAACCGCTGACGACCGCCCAAAACCGCCCGCTCGATGAAGCGACGCTGCGCGACCAGTTGGGCCGCTTGGGTGACACGTCCTACCAGTTAGCCGAACTGGCTGCCGTGATCGAGGGCAACCCGTTCGCGCCGGTTTCGCTGCTCAACCAGTTGCGCCGGCAAGCTACCGCCGCCCTCGCCGAACTGCAAGGCCAACCGACAGCCATCACCATCCACGACCCGATGCGCGCGCTCGCCGAGTTGCTGGCCGCCGTGGCGCCGGCAGCGCCTCCGGACATTACTCACCTCCATCTGCTCATCCGCTCGCCTGACCAGCTCGCAGCGGCAATTGCGCTGCAGCCAGCCAGCATTACGCTCGACTACCTCGATTTGGAAGGGCTGAAGCCGGCGCTGGCGCAAGTGCGCGCCGCCGGCATCGCCGCTCGCATCGCCGCGCCGCGTGTGCTCAAGCCGGAAGACGAGCGGGTGGTGCGCTTCTTGCGCAAACTCGACGCGCCGCTCTTGGTGCGCTCGACCGGTCTGCTCGAAATGTTGCGCGACGATCCGGCAGTGGAGTTGACCGGCGATTTCAGTCTGAATGCAGCGAACATTCTCACCACCGATTTGCTGTTAGGACTAGGCTTGCAACGGCTCACCCTGACACACGATCTCAACGCCGACCAGATCGCGCATCTGGCCGAGCGGATCGGCGGCAGCCGGTTGGAAGCGATCGCCTACCACCACCTGCCCGTCTTCCATACCGAACACTGCGTCTTCTGCCGCTTCTTGTCGAACGGCGCCAGCTACAAAGATTGTGGCCGCCCGTGCGAACGGCACCGGGTGGCGTTGCGCGACTCCCATGGCCGCGCCCACCCGGTGATCGCCGACGTCGGCTGCCGCAATACCGTGTTCGGTGCTGAAGCGCAAGAGGCGAGCAAATACCTCGACCGCTGGCGCGCCGCCGGCATTGCCCATTACCGGCTCGAATTCGTGCATGAATCGGCAGCGCAGATCACCGCTGTCACCGAAGCGTTCCGCGCCTATCTCAACCAGCAGATCGACGCCGCCGAATTAGGCCGGCGCTGGCGGCAGAGCGCGCCGCAAGGCGTCACCGAAGGCAGCTTCTTTGTGCCGGCGAATTACCAGTACATTCCGTTGATGTAAGGAGATCAGCCATGGCCGAGAGTTTGTGGAATCAACTGGCAGCGCGGCTAGTTGATGCGCTCGGTGCGCAGCGCGGCGAATTAGTCGAGGTGCGCGATGAGGCGGGCAATCAACGCCTGCTGCACGCCGTCTTGCTCGCCTTGGAAAGCATCGGCGCTGAGCCGCTGGTCGCTATTCTGCCGGCGCAGCATGTCGAACGGTTGCTGGCGACAACCTCGCCAGATATCCTCGCTAGCCGCGACCGGCGGCGGATGGAGTGGCTACAGCAGGTAGATCGCTCGCTGGCGTTGATCGGCGCGCAACCCGATCTGCGCCGCGCGCCGGAAGCAGCTTTGCGCGCGTTTACGACTACGTACAACCAGCTCGAAGTGATCCGGCGCGAACGCCGCATCCCGCAGGTGATCGCCGCCATTCCGACCATCGGCAAAGCGGCCCAGCTCGGCCTCAGCCACGAAGACTTGGAACCACGTGTGATGCCGGCGCTGCTGGTTGATCCGGCAGTGTTGGTTGCGGCCAGCGAGCGGGTGCAGAGCGCGCTAGCGACGGCCAAGACCATCACCATCACTAGCGGGCTAGGGTACGAGCTACGCGTGCAGCATGGCGAGCGGCCATGGCTGCGCGATGCGGGCCGGCTGGAAACGACCGGCGGAACTGCGGGAGCGATTGTGAGCAACGTGCCGGCTGGCTTGCTCTACACCACGATCGTTGAGGAGAGCGCCGAGGGCGATCTCTTCCTGCCGGTGGCCGGCCCAGCGCGTGCCGCCCATCTCCAATTTCACAATGGCCGCCTTACCCGCATCGAAGCGGCCAGCGGCGGCGAACAGCTCGCTGCGCTCTTTGCCCAACACAGCGGTGAGTCGGGCCGGATCGGCGCGATCGGGATCGGGATCAACCCGCACTTGCGCCAGCCGATTGGCTGGCCGCTGGTTGACCGGCACATTCAGGGGGCGATCCGCGTCTCGTTGGGTGAAAACCGGTATCTCGGCGGGGTGAATGTTTCGTCGCTCGCGATTGACTTCACCACCACCGCCGCCAGTCTGCGCGCCGATGATCGGGTAATTGTGAACGGGGGCCGGTTGGTGGTATGATCGAGTTAGGCAAGGCTACGTTTCAACCCGAATGCTATGAGCAATCCGCCGGTTGATCTTGATCGTATGCTGCATGATCTCGTGCAGCAGATTGTTGCCATCGTCCACCCGCGCCGCATCATCCTGTTTGGATCGGCGGCGCGCGGCCAAATGCATGCCGGCAGTGATGTTGATATCCTCATCGTTATGCCTGATGGCGTCCATCGCCGGCAGACAGCGCAACCTCTGTACCGAGATTTACAGCTTTTGGCATAGCGAAAGATCTCATTGTTGTTACTGAGAGTGACATCGAACGCTACGGCGATAACCCATCACTCGTGTTGTATCCGGCGCTGCGTGAAGGGAAAGAACTCTATGCCGCCAAGGGATAGCCCTATTCCCGGTGAACCCGCAGAGTGGCTGCGCCGCGCGCGATCCGAGTCTAGCTATTGCGAGCATGACGCTGCCTCCAGACGGCGTTTACGAAGATTTATGTTTTCATGCTCGACAAGCGGCGGAGAAAGCGATTAAAGCTGTCTACCAACCTTACCGCTGGCATTTTCAGTACACTCACGATATCAAAGAGTTATTAGCCGGCTTGCACCGCAACGGTCTTGCGATACCGCCAGAGGTATACGAAGCAGCGACGCTGACTATTTTTGCGCATCAAGCTCGCTACCCCAGCGTAGCAGAGCCGGTGACCGAGCAAGAGCATGCGGCTGCGGTTGCGCTTGCCCGGTATGTGGTTGAATGGGCGAGCCAATGTATTGCAGGATCGGCGCCGGCTTGATAGCTCGTTTAGCTACCCGTTCTCTTTCAGCAGCACGCTGGGCTTATACAAGGCAGCCGTCGTAGCAAGACAGCTGCCGTCTCGTCACCATCAGCGCACGATACAAGCCCCAACGCTCACCTGCCCTGCTGCGCGGGCTAATGTCTTCACCCCCTCCCGCTTCTCCCACCGCGCGGCGGGAGGGGGGAGCCGCTGGGTAGCGATCAAGGCATGGCGGTTATGATGCGTGCCCTCATGTCATTGCGAGGGCGCGTAGGGGCAGCGCAGCGCGCTGCCCGCGCGCCCGAAGCAATCCCCTGCTTCAGCGGGAACGATGCCGGCACGGACTGAATAGGCCTCCCCGCTCCTGCGTTCGTGGGAGGGGCTGAAGATGCGAGTACACCGGCGCTTCCCAAAGTCATCAACTACATCTGTGCGTATGCGTTCTGTCCGCCCTGCTAACCGCCGGTGTGGCGCAAGAGCGCGGTCAATGGCGTTGAATTCGGTTCCAGAAGGGATCGGAGGGAGGAGTGCGGCAGTTGAACTGCCACACTCCAAACCGCATCTCCCTGCAAGTTGCAAGTCGTTATTTGCTCACCCGCCCTGCTGCGCAGCAGCCACGATCCGGCCCTGCGCGACCAGTTCGCTGATGGCGGTGATGTAGGGATGCAGCAGCGTATCCGCGGCAACAAACGGCACGTGGCGGCGGATCAGCTCGTAGACCGGGCCGGTGCCGCGCCCCAGCCGGGCTTGCGTCCCCAGCTCTTGGCGGCGAAAGTCGATGCCTTGCGCCGCGGCAAACAGCTCCAGCGCCAAAATCTGGCTGACATTATCGAGAATCGCGCGCAGTTTGAGGCCGGCGGTCAGGCCCATGCTGACGTGATCTTCGACGTTGGCCGAGGTAGGAATGCTATCAACGCTGGCCGGATGGGCCAGTACTTTGTTTTCGGTCGCCAGCGCCGCCGCCGTATACTGCACGATCATAAAGCCAGAATTGAGACCGCCGGCGCGGGTGAGAAAAGCCGGCAAGACATGCGTATTCGAGGCTTCGTCGGTCAGCCGCATCAGCCGCCGTTCGGCGATATTGCCCAACTCGGCGACTGCCAACCCCAAATAATCGAGTGCAATTGCTAGCGGCTCGCCATGAAAATTCCCGCCGGAGATCACCTCAACCGTACCATCATCGTCCACAAAGAGCAACGGATTATCAGTGACGGCGTTCAATTCGATCTCAAACACCCACCGCGCATAAGCGATCGCGTCGCGTATCGCGCCATGCACCTGTGGAATGCAGCGCAAGGTGTAGGCGTCTTGCACGTGGCGCGGGTCGTTATTGCGGACAAATTCGCTGCCGGCCAGCAACTGGCGCAAGTGCGCCGCGCACTCGATCTGGCGGGGGAACGGACGCAACGCATGCAGACGCTCATCAAAAGCCGCCGGCGTGCCGTAGAGCGCTTCAAGGCTGAGACAGCTAGCAATATCGGCAGTGGCATTGAGCAACTCGGCGCGCGCAGTTTCGAGCACGCCGAGCGCGCACATTACTGCGGTACCGTTCGTCAAGGCCAAACCCTCTTTGGCCGCCAGTGTGAGCGGCTGCCAACCGAGCCGTTTGAGCGCAGCGGCGGCTGGCATCACCTCACCCTGCCATTCAACCTCGCCCAACCCAATCAGCGGCAGCGCCATGTGAGCCAACGGCGCTAAATCACCGCTCGCGCCGAGCGAGCCTTTACTGGGGATACGAGGATGCAGCCCGACGTTGAGCAGATCGATCAAGCGTTCGAGCGTCTCTAGGCGGACACCCGAATGGCCGCGGGCGAGGGTGTTAGCCCGGATCAGCATAATGGCGCGGGTGGTCGGAATATCGAAGACCGGCCCCACCCCCACCGCGTGGCTCACCAGAATGTTGTACTGCAACTGCTCAACCTGCTCAGGCGCAATCACCCGATCCTTAAACGCGCCGAAGCCAGTGGTAATGCCATACGCCACCACCCCACGCGCCAGCAGGTCTTGCACCGCCTGCGCCGCCCGTTCCACCCGTTCACGGGCAGATGGCGCCAAGCGCACCGCCGGCGCGCCGGGTTGGCCATAGGCCACTGCCACTACCTGTTCGATCGTCAGGCTGGCGCCGTCGAGAAGAATGTCGTTCATAACACCTCGGTCGTTCATACAAACACTTGGGAGCGCGGGCCGCATGATTCATCGTGGCCCTCACCCCCAGCCCCTCTCCCACTGGCGCAGGAGAGGGGAGTCTTATTCAGTTTGTTCCAGCATCCTTCCCGCTGAAGCGGGAGATTGCTGCGGGCGCGACGCGCCCTCGCAATGACATGCCTGCCCGCCAATCATTGCGCGCGGCAGCAGATTACTCACTCTCCCCGACCACGACCTGCCCGCGCTTGATCACTCGCTCAACCGGTGACCCGCCCAATTCGTACATCAACCAGCGATAATCCGCTTCGGCCAGCACCAAGAGATCGGCCTGCATACCCGGCATGATTGCGCCAACCCGCCCGCCCAAGCCGATCGCATGCGCGGCGTTGACTGTCGTCGCTAGCAATGCCTCGGCGGGGAGCATGCGCATGTAGCGGCAGGCGATCGCCATCGTCAACGGCAATGACAGCGACGGCGCCGAACCGGGGTTGGCGTCGGTGCTGAGCGCCACGGCGACGCCGGCGTCGATCATCTGGCGGGCAGCGGCAAAGTGGCTCAGGCCGAGGTTGAGCGAGACCAACGGCAACAAGACGCCGACCGTAGCGCTCGCGGCTAACGCCGGGAACATCACCGAACTTGTTACGTCAAGATGATCAACCGAGGTTGCGCCAAGTTCGAGCGCCATTGCCAACCCACCCAACTCGACGAACTCGTCAACGTGCGCCTTGAGCAGAAATCCGAGCGCCTGCGCCGCGGCCAACACCCGCCGGCTTTGGGCCACATCGAACGCGCCGCGCTCGCAGAAGACATCGGCGAAGAGCGGGATACCGCGGGTGGCAAACGATGAAACGCGATACCAGTCGCGGGCGAGGGGCAACATCTCTTCAATCACGAGATCGACATAGGCACCCGCTCGTCCGGCAAACTCCGGCGGCACCGCGTGAGCCGGCAAGAAGGTCGGCACGAGTTCGACCGGTTGGGCAACGGCTAGCAACGCGATCGCCGCCAACTGGCGCAGCTCGGCATCGCGTGCGAGACCATAGCCGGTTTTGACTTCGGCGGTCGTGGTACCGAGGCGCATCATCTGATTCAGGCGGGGTAGCGTCGCCTCAACCAACTCGGCGGTCGTGGCGGCGCGGGTGAGGCGCATCGTGCGCAGAATCCCGCCGCCAGCAGCCATAATCTCTTGGTAGGTCGCGCCAGCGCAGCGTTGTTCAAACTCGGCCACCCGATCGCCAGCATAGACGATATGGGTATGGCAATCGACCAGACCGGGGCAGACGGCGCGGTCACGAGCATTGATCTCACGGGCCGGATGAAACCGGCGGCGCAGTTCGGCGCTCGACCCCACGGCAATAATCGTCGTGCCGCGGATCGCCACTGCGCCATCATTGATAATGCCGAGCTCGCGCATAGCCACACCCCGGCGTGGGCCGGGAGAGCCGGCGCAGGTAACAACCTGCGCGGCGGAATGGATGAGCAGGTCGCAGGGTTCCATGATGTTCCTCAAAAAAGCGGGCGCCACATCGACTATGGCGCGAGCATCGGCATATCAATCCCATGACGGCGGGCGAAGGCAATCGCTTCCGGATAGCCGGCGTCGGCGTGGCGCACCACCCCCATGCCGGGATCGGTCGTCAACACCCGCTCGATCCGGCAGGCCGCTGCGGGCGTGCCGTCGGCCACAATCACCTGCCCGGCGTGGATGCTGTAGCCAATCCCCACCCCGCCGCCGTGATGGATGCTAACCCACGTTGCCCCGCCAACCGCGTTGATCAATGCGTTGAGCAACGGCCAATCGGCGATCGCATCGGAACCGTCGCGCATACCTTCGGTTTCGCGGTTGGGACTCGCCACCGAGCCGGCATCGAGATGGTCGCGCCCGATCACAATCGGCGCTTTCACGGCGCCGCTGGCAACCAGATCGTTAAGCAGCAAACCAGCTTTAGCCCGCTCGCCATAACCGAGCCAGCAGATCCGTGCAGGCAGGCCCTGAAACGCCACGTAGTCGCGGGCCAGCCGCAACCAGCGGCCAAGATGCTCGTCGTGGGGAAATAACTCACTGATTGCGCGGTCGGTCACGTAGATATCTTCGGGGTCGCCAGAGAGAGCCACCCAGCGGAACGGCCCCTTCCCTTCACAGAAGAGCGGGCGAATGTAGGCCGGCACGAAACCGGGATAGCTAAAGGCATCGCTCACGCCGGCATCAAAGGCGCGCTGGCGCAGATTATTGCCGTAATCAAACACAATGCAACCGCGCCGCTGCCATTCAAGCAACACGCGCACGTGCTCGGCCATCGAAGCCATAGCGCGGCGGTCGTATTCGGCGGGATCGCGTTCGCGCAATGCGGCAGCCTTGGCCAGCGACAAGCCGGCGGGAATATAGCCATAACGCACATCGTGAGCGCTGGTCTGGTCGGTCGCCACATCGGGGGTGACACCCCGGCGGAGCATGTCGGGCAACACCTCGCTGGCGTTGCCGATCAGCGCAATTGAGAGCGGCTTACCGGCAGCGCGGGCCTCTTCGGCCCACGTCATCGCCTCTTCGAGATCATCGCTCAGCCGATCAACCTGCCGCAAACGCAGCCGGCGCTCAGCTCGCCAGCGATCGATCTCAACGGCAATCAATACGCCTTCATTCAGCGTCACCGCCAGCGGTTGCGCGCCACCCATCTCGCCCAAGCCAGCCGTCACCACCAGCTTGCCGCGCAGCGTCCCCCAACCTGCCGAGCGAGCCAGCGCGCCGAAGGTCTCGTAGGTGCCTTGCAAAATGCCCTGCGTACCGATATAGATCCAACTCCCCGCCGTCATCTGGCCATACATTGTCAGCCCAGCTGCCTCCCAGCGATCGAAATTGGCCTGCGTCGCCCATGCCGGCACCAGATTAGAATTGGCCAGCAACACCCGCGGCGCATCGGGGTGGGTGCGAAACACAGCGACCGGCTTGCCCGACTGCACGAGCAGCGTCTCGTCGGGTTTGAGCCGGCGCAACGTAGCGAGGATGGCGTCAAAGCATTCCCAATTGCGGGCCGCGCGCCCGCGCCCGCCATAGACGATCAAGTTATCAGGGTCAAACGCTACATCGGGGTCGAGGTTATTCTGGATCATACGGTACGCCGCCTCGATCTGCCAATTAGCGCAGGTCAAGGTCGTACCGCGTGGCGCGCGGATGGTGCGAGTCATAACGTACCTCCTTGTACGGTGATGGCATGCGTTGCCGGTATGGCGCTATGGTACCGTGAAATGAGGCGTGAGGCAAGCGGGCGCCACGACGCTCAGTTATCCCGCTTGCACCGCCGCATAACGATGAAAGACGGTTGCCGCATTCTCGCTCAGGGCCGGGCCATGACCAAAGCAGAGGGTCGTAAACTGGCAGCGATCGAGCCGGGCTAGACTGTGGGCCGCCGCCGTTTTATCTTCGAGTACGATCGGTGACTGCAAGCCCTTGCCGCGATACATCACCGCATCGGCGGCGAAGAGCACCTGCTGCGCCGGCCAGCGCAACCCGATCTGTCCGGCGCTATGGCCGGGAATGTGGATCACTTCGAGACCGCCAGCGACTGGAATCACCGCGCCATCGGTGGCGAGGCGATCAACGCGAGCCGGCGTGATCTTGGCTGGCATCAGCAACTTACCCACGCCAAACGCCAGCCGGTTAAACCAACCATCGGCGCTATGCGCGGTTGGCCGAAGCGCCTGCCCTTGCCCGACCTGCTCAGCATCGAGCGGGTGCATCCACACCGCTGCGCCAGTGCGCGCTTGCAACGCCGCAATATTCCCCGCGTGATCAATGTGGTGATGGGTGATAATAATGTGCTGCACATCCTCTGGCTGGCGCCCCAGCGCAGCCAATCCAGCCAACACCCCGGCGCCGCGATCGGGGTAGCCGGTATCGATCAAGGTCACGCCTCCAGCCGTCAACATGAAAAAGACATTGACCGATCCCAGCGGGATTGGCAACGCCAGCTCGTACAATCCGGGCAGAATCAGGCGCGGCGCTGGCATATAGGTTGCTCCTTTTTTTCAATGATGGAGACGGACAGACGTCCGTCGCTACGTCTGACGTTGTGGGGTCGGTGTTGCCCCCACTCCTTGCCCCTCCCCCGCTGGGGGAGGGGTAGCCCTCACCCCCTGCCCCTCTCCCACTGGCGCGGGAGAGGGGAGTACTATTCAGCCGTGCCGGCATCCTTCCCGCTAAAGCAGGAGATTGCTTTGGTCGGGCGGCTCCCAGCCATGCTGGGAGCCGCCCAACCGAAGCAATGACAACAGGAAAGCCCCCCTCACCCCCAGCCCTGTTCCCACGCCAGTGGGAGCGGGGTGCTGCTGTATCGCGCTCTACGACACCGTTCCCGCAAACCGCGCAGCTTCCCCGCCCGCAGCGGTATCGGTCTTGCCCCCACCCCTAACCCCTCCCCCGCTGGGGGAGAGGCGTCCGACCCCTCCCCCCAGCAGAGGCAGGCTGGGCAGGGGGCTACGAGGAGATTGCTGCGGGCGCGCGGGCAGCGCGGCGCGCTGACCCTACGCGCCCTCGCAATGACAACAGGCTCCTAACTATAACAGGACATGACCACACCCGTTCAGCGCCGCGGCAGCCAGCCCGCGCAGCGGGCTTCGTAACCGTAGCCCGGCCCCTGAGGGCCGGGTGATATGGCGCAACGATGCACCGCGTCGCCCTCACCCCTTGCCCCTTCCCCGTTGGGGTCGCTGTTGCGGTTTGTTTTCCATCATGGCGACGGACAGCCGTCCGTCTGTCAATAATTTTCTTGCAGCCACTGCCGCCAGCCGGCATCAAATTCGGCGTAGGTCATGCCAAACGCCTTCTGCAACGCTTTATCGTAAAACTCGATCCCGGTGCCCGGCGTATCGCGCACTGCCGCGGCAAAACGCCAGAAGCCATCAAGCCCGCCTTGCGTCTCAACGATATAGGCCACCAACGAGTAGGCAAACCCATAGGCAAGACTCCGATCAACTTCGAGCGTCGTCATGTGATCCATATCTTGCGGGCGCACGCCGCCGTTCGGATCAACCAGCGGGATGATCCGGCCCATGCGCACCGCCGCGCTCACCGCATTGCGACGCGGATTGTTCGAGACATACTCGGCCAACCCTTCGCTCATCCAGTCGGTGATCCGGTACTCTTGAGCAAAGGCGCGGGTATAGGCCCAGTGGGTCAGCTCATGCACAATCGTGCCGTACAAATCCTCCTCCCAACCGGCCTGCGGATCGTAGAAACCGAAGGCATACGAGAAGGGGGCAAAGATATCGATCCGGTCGTTACGCGGACGCGAACCGGCTGAATACCACGCCAGCGAGTTGGGATTGACCGGCGGCGTAATACCGAAGATCGGGCGTAAATAGACGTTGAACTTGTTTTCAGGTGTGCGGCCAAGAGTATCGATCACCTGCTGGCGCGCCCGCAGCACCATATCCTCGATTACCTCATTCACCTCCGCCGACCATTCGTAGGTATTGAGGGTGAAATACTCGTTGTCAATCTTGATCTTCGCGCCGAGCTGCTCTTCGGTCGGCTCGCTCATCACCCAGCGCCCATCCTCCATCTGGCGGAAGAGAATGTCACGCCGGTAGCCTCCATCATCGATCGCTGCCTGCCAGAAGCCGTGCTCGCGTTGATTAACCGCGAGCACTCTCATGCCGCGAAACCGCGAACCGCTGAAGGACGACTCTTGAAACGTGTTGAAGCGCTCTTCGACTAAGCGCCGGAAGGGGGCGTTAGTCTGGTCAACAACTGACCGGAGCAGTTCAACGTTGTTGGTGTTGTAGGCCTCGACATAGCTATCAAGCGCTTTTTGAATACCTGATGCAACCGCTTCCGGCGTCAATGCACCAGTCACCGGCGTTGGTTCGCTCGGCGCTGGCGCCGGGGTATTGGTGGCCGGCGCTGCCGTAGACGGCGGGGCAACGGTAGCGGTTGGCGATTGGCTGGTTGGAGTGGTACAAGCCGCCAACACAAAAGCAACAAGGATGAGCCAGCTAATCCTGCGCATCACAAAACCTCCCCAGAGAGTATTTGATCTCGCTTGTTCATTGTACTGCGCTTACCGTAGGTTTGGGATATACTACGCAGCGCAACGCGAGAAGTTGCGGGCAAGCAATGCATGAACGCCATCACGCTATGGATCTCGACCTCATCAACTGGCTGCGTTCAGCCGAAGGCGCGGCGCTCTTAGCTGAGCTGGCCGGGCGTAACTTGCGGGAGAGCGATGTCTTGGCCGAACTGAACCGGCTACGCCGCTATCTGCCCGCCGAACGGGCGCGGGCAGCGGTTGAGCAGGCACTGTTGCGGCGCAAGGCAGCGGCGAAGTTTCCCCATGCCGATCGCATGCTCTTTACCCGCGAGGCGCTTGAGCAGGCATCGGCGGCGCCGGTAGCGACCCACCGCGCCACCCGCCTAGCACACGCTGGGTTGGTGGCTGATCTGGGTTGCGGCATTGGCGGCGACACGATTGCACTGGCCGCCACCGGCGCGCAAGTGATGGCCGTTGATCGCGATCCGGCGCGGCTGGCTCTGGCGCAGGCAAACATTGCAGCCCTAGGGCTAAGCGAACGGGTAACGTTCCTTGAACGCGATCTGTTACGTGAACCGCCGCCACCGGCGCCGGCGTTGTTTTGCGATCCGGCCCGCCGCGCCGGCAACCGGCGGGTGTTCAATCCCGAATCGTTCCAGCCGCCGCTCAGTCACGTGCTGGGTTGGCAGCAACAGACTGCGGCGCTAGCGGTGAAACTGGCGCCGGGGATTGATCTGGCTCACCTGCCCGTTGATGCCGAGGTGGAGTTTGTTTCGCTTGATGGCGAACTGAAAGAAGCCGTGCTTTGGTGCGGGCCGTTGGCGACGACCGACCGGCGAGCGACAGTGCTGCGCAGCGATGGCGCAACAGCAACCATGGCTGACGCCGCCGTATCGCCGCCGCCGTTGAGCGCGCCGCTGGCCATCCTCTACGAACCGGACCCGGCGGTGATTCGCGCCGGCTTGGTGGCCGCCTTGGCCGCCGAACTCGGTGCGGCCCAACTCGCGCCCGATATTGCTTACCTCACCGCCCCGGTCTATCGCCCGACGCCATTCGCCCGCGTATGGCCAGTGATCACGTGGCTTCCGTTCCAACTCAAACGGCTACGCGCATTGCTGCGCGACCTCGACGCCGGCCCGGTGACGGTCAAAAAGCGCGGTTCGCCGCTCGATACCGATGCGCTGGCGCGCCAACTGAGCGGGAAGGGCTGGCGGGCGTTGGTGGTGGTGTTGACGCAGATGCCGAGCGGGCCGGTAGCGGTGGTGTGTGCAGAGGGAGTGGGAAGTAGGGAGTAGGGAGGTGTGGATGGTTGTTTTACCGCCGAGGACGCAGAGGGAGAGGCATTCTTTCCGCTGAAGGGGGGATTGCTTCGGTCGGGCGACACCTCGCTAGCGGGTGTCGCCACTCCCTCGCAATGACAAGCGGGCACGCCCCGCCCCCGCTTTCCGCTTGTCATTGCGAGCGTAGCGCAGCGGAGCGAAGCAATCCCCTGCGAGCACGGGAGCGGCACCCTTTCCACCAAAGGAGGAGATTGCTTCGGGGGCTACGCACCCCCTCGCAATGACATGAGTGTGCGTCACCTCCGCGTTGAAGGGATTACACCCACCTCTACTCCTGCCTGCACAGGGGAGGCGCGATGACAAAAACCCCTTTGCGCCCTCTGCGGAGCTAGGCAGCCGTCCGGCGCTACTGCGCCTTTTCGTTAAAAGCCGCGGCGTCTTTAAGTTACTCACCTCTGTTCCCGCGCCCGATGCGGCAATGATACTGCCGCACTCCATACTCAGCCAAACGCAAGAAACGCCACAATCCAACTAACGATTGATCGCAAACCGCAACCGGCTATGGTACTGTAGACCGAGATTCGTTGACGGATCAGAAAGTTAGACGCCATGACCCTCTCGCGCGCCGCCCGTTACCGGGGCTTGATTCTCTTGATCGTCATCAACTTCATGATGTACGCCGGCTTCTTCATGGTCATCCCGCTGGTGTCAGTGTATTACGTGCAAACGCTCGGCTTTGCTGCGGTAACGGTCGGCATAGCACTGGCGTTACGCCAATTGGTGCAGCAGGGGGTCAGCGTTGGCGGCGGCGTGCTCTCGGATCGGTTTGGCGGGCGCGGCTTGATCACTGCCGGCGTCTTGGTGCGCGCCGCCGGTTTTGCCAGCCTTGCATTTGCCACCACGCCACCGCTGCTGTTTTTCGCTATGCTGCTCTCGGCGTTGGGCGGCGCGCTGTTTGAAGCGCCGAGCCGGGCCGGGATCGCTGCCCTCACCACCGAAGATGAGCGGGCGCGGGCCTTTTCGATTAACGGAGTTGGCGGCGGGTTGGGGATGGTGATCGGCCCTTTTGTGGGATCGCTGCTGCTCGATTTCGGCTTCAGCACTGTGGCGCTAGCCGCGGCAGCCTGTTTCGCCCTGATCGGCGCGATTAGTTTGCTCTTGCCCCCGATTGAGACGGCCACCGACCGCAGCCGCCTCGGCTTCGGCTTGGGGCTGGCGTTGTGCGACCGGCCCTTCCTCATTTTCACGGCCCTGCTGATGGGTTTTTGGTTTATGTGGGTGCAACTGACCATCAGCTTGCCACTGGCTGGCGAACGGCTGGCCAACGCCGGCGATGCGGTGCGCTGGATCTACGGCGTCAACGCCGGTATGACGGTGGCGTTGCAACTGCCGGTGATTGGATTTATGGAACGATGGCTACGCCCGCTCAGCATTCTCATCCTTGGCATCGCACTGATGGCGTTGGGGCTGGGCATGGTGGCGCTAGCTGATTCGTTCCCGTTCTTGATCGGCTGCGTTGTGGTCTTTACCATCGGTACGCTGCTCGCAACCCCAGCGCAGCAGAGCGTTACGGCGGCGCTGGCTGACCCGCGTGCGCTCGGTTCATACTTTGGCGTCAACGCGCTGGCCTTGGCCGTCGGCGGCGGTTTGGGCAATTTCAGCGGCGGCTTGCTGGTAGACCTCGCCAATACCCTCCAAGCGCCGGCTCTGCCGTGGATCGCCTTCGCCTACATCGGGTTGGCTAGCGCCATTGGCCTGATGATCCTCGGCAACTACTTGCAACAGCGCCGCGCCACTGCCCATCTGGTTGGGGCGCAACAGCGGTAACAGGGTAGATCCATCCTGCCGCACGGTGCCGTGTAGCGGCGTCGATGTTTTACAATAGCACCACACCTTGCCGGCCTAGAAAGGACAACTATCGTGCCCAATAACCGTTTCGCTTTTTTTAACGGAGAAATCGTGCCAATCGAGCAAGCGCAGGTCAGCGTGATGACTAACGCGCTCAATTATGGCACCGGCTGTTTTGAAGGCATTCGCGGCTACTGGAACCCCGACCGCCAGCAGCTCTACGTCTTTTGCTTGCGCGAACACATGGAGCGGCTGCACCGCTCGGCCCGCATTTTGTTGATGAAATTGCCGTACAGTGTTGATGAACTGTGCCAAATTACCATTGATCTGTTGCGGCGCGAAGAGTTCCGCGAAGATGTCTACATCCGGCCCTTGCTCTACAAGAGCGATCCGGCGATTGCGGTGCAGATGCACAATCTGACTGACAGCTTCACCATGTTCGCCGTTGGCTTCGGCCAATATCTAGCCGGCTCGGCCATCAGAGCATGCATCTCGTCGTGGCGGCGGATCGACGACAACATCATTCCTTCGCGGGCCAAAGCCTGCGGCTCGTACCTCAATTCGGCGCTGGCCAAGAGCGAGGCGCTGCTTAATGGCTATGATGAAGCGATCGTGCTGAGCAACGACGGCCACGTGGCCGAGGCCTCAGCAGCCAACTTGTTCATCGTCCGCAATGGCGTGCTGATCACGCCGCCGACCAGCGGCGACATCCTCGAAGGCATTACCCGGCAGGTGGTGATGGAATTGGCCCGCAACCAGTTGGGCATTCCAGTGCGGGAAGCGCCGATCGACCGCACCGAACTCTACGTCGCCGATGAAGCCTTCTTCTGCGGCACCGGCGCCGAGATCAAACCAATTATCGAGATCGATCGCCGCCCGATTGGCGCTGGCGTGATCGGCCCGATCGGCACAATGCTGGTCAATTTGTACGCCGACGTGGTGCGCGGGCGGATCGGCGCATATCGCCACTGGTGTACGCCGGTGTATCCAGCGTGAGCGAACTCGTACGGAGTGCGGCAGTGAAACTGCCGCATTCACATTTACAGTTCCACCATCCCGCGTGCATCAGTTCACCCCCCACATCCACCCAAGCTGCGGTATGATAGAGGCTACATATCCGACAAGTCACGTTACCTCGGTGCTCCCAATCATTACGTATCCCCTGTAAAGGAGTCAGCCCGTGCTGGAGCGTTCCTTCCTAACAACTGACACCTTAGTTCCCCTAGTGCTCTGGTATGGCACAGCGCTGTTTGTGTTCGGGATGATGTGCCTGATCTTGGCGTTACAGATTTTCCTGTTCCTACGCCAATCGCTAGGAGCGATCGCGCCGGGATTGTTGCTCGTGGCGCTAAGTTGGTGGGACACCACATACGCGTTGTATTGGATTGACGCGCCAGCGCCAATGACCAATTCTGGGTTGATGTGACCTACCTTGGCGTCGTCAGCGCGCCAACCCTCGTCCTCATCTTTGCGATGCAGATCAGCGGCCTGTTCGAGAGCTCGCGGCTGCTGC
Source organism: Chloroflexus sp. (assembly GCF_034435895.1). Taxonomy (GTDB): domain Bacteria; phylum Chloroflexota; class Chloroflexia; order Chloroflexales; family Chloroflexaceae; genus Chloroflexus. Next base: position 9,017 of record NZ_DAOTWH010000038.1, on the reverse strand, counting down.
GCTGGCCCTTCTTGCTCGTCATGGCGATTGAGCCAACCATCACCTTGCTGGCATTATGGACTGACCCGTGGCACAACCGCTTTTTTGCCGGGTTGCGCGCCAATTATTAAGGCGTGATCTTACGCGGCAGCATATTGTTCTGGTGCAATGGCATCTATTCGTACCTGCGCTTATTGCGCAGCATGATCATTCTGGTCGCCGGTTATGCGCGGACCAACGGCATCTTCCGCAAGCAGATTCTGATCGTCTTGCTGAGCTTTACCATCACATGGGCCAACAGCATTATCTTCGTCGCCGGCCTCAATCCGTTGCCGGGAGCCGATAACACGCCGTTTGCCTTCTCAATCGCGAGCATCCTCTTTGCGTATGCCCTCTACTGCTATCGCCTGTTCGATGTTATACCGATAGCGCGCAGTTTGGTAATCGATCAGATGAAAGATGGCGTATTAGTACTTGATGCTTACAACCGGATTGTTGACATCAACCCGGCGGGGAAACGATGGTTGCCGCACGCCGAGATCGGCGCCTCGCTCAACCAACTGCGCGATCAATTACTGATCTCATTGCAACAGCTTCCGCTCGATCACGACCAGCGTCTCGAAATCACCCTTGAACGAACGGGGAGCGGGCTCGACCTGCACGTGACCCAGATTTACGATCGACGCCAGCGGCGGAGCGGACGTTTAATCGTATGACGCGAGATTACCGACTTCAAGCGTTTGCAAGCCCAATTGCAGCATTTTGCCAATTATGACCCTCTCACTGGGGTGTTTAACCGGCGCGAATTTGTTCGTCTCGCCAATAGCGAACTGGCTCGCGCCCAACGCTATGGGCATGATCTGGCGTTGGTTTTGATTGACATTGATCATTTCAAAGCGATCAACGATCAGTTCGGTCACGATACTGGCAACAACGCGTTAGCCTGTTTTGCAGCCAGTTGGATAGCGGAAAAGCGCGCGTCCGACCTCTTCGCCCGCTGGGGCGGCGAAGAGGTCATTTTGCTGTTGCCGGTAACCAATCAGCAGCAAGCCCGCCAATTCGTAGAACGGGTCAGAACCAAGGCGCTTAACACTCCGGTAACCGTCAACAACGAACATCTAGCCATCAAGTTTAGCGCCGGCATCAGTGCATATACTTCCGGCGAGACGCTTGAACAACTGGTGCAACGGGCCGATTTGGCGCTCTATCAGGCCAAGCAGAACGGGCGCAACCAGACTGTCATCGCCGAACTGCCATCGACCGCGAATCATTAAGCGGGCCGGCATTCCTCCGCTTAGCCGGCAAACAATCGTTGGCATTGAATCAGCAATCTTCCCCTCGACTCACCGTGGCTGCTATGCTATAATGGTAAGTAAACTGTGACAATGTTGTCAGACTAAGGGCCCGACAAAGGAGTTTGGCCATGATCACGAAACGTCTCGGCCCTGCCGGAAAAGTGCGCGTTACTTTTTCATTGCCCTCAGCATTGTGGGCCGACACCATTTACCTCGTCGGCGATTTTAACGGTTGGGATCGCCGCGCTACCCCGTTGCGCGCCACTGAACATGGCTGGATGATCACGCTCGACCTCGAAGCCGGTCGCACCTACCAGTACCGCTATTTGATTAATGACAACGAATGGCATAACGACTGGAATGCCGACGGGTATGCGCCAAACCCCTACGGCGGCGATAACTCGGTTGTCGATACAGCCATTTTTGCCGAACTTGCTCAAGAAGGGGCGCGTGCGGTTGGCGAACCAATTACCACCCCCGTCCCCGCGTTCCATTCGCGCCTGCGCCTCGTCTCAACCGGCTAAGACGAAAGTTTGTTATAATGCCGATAGCGACGCGAGAGGGGCGCAGGTTGCTGCGCCCTTTCGCATATTGATGGCTCATCACCAATCACACCCTACCAGCATAAGGTATACCATGACCACACACAGCATACCCGTGCTCGATTTTGGTTCGCAAACGGCGCAATTAATCGTGCGCCGGCTGCGCGAATTGGGTTATTACAGCGAATTGTTGCCGCACGATGCGCCCGAAGCGCAGGTGCGCGCCCTTAACCCGGTTGGGATCGTGCTGAGCGGCGGGCCGGCTAGCGTCTACGAACCGGATGCGCCTACCTTGCCGGCATGGCTGGCTGAAAGCAATCTGCCAGTCTTTGGCATCTGCTACGGCATGCAGTTGATCAGCCACACCCTCGGCGGGGTCGTCAACCGGCCAGCCGGACGCGAGTACGGCCCGGCGATGATTACCGTCACCCAACCGCACCCGCTCTTCGCTGATACTCCCACCGAGCAGCCGGTTTGGATGAGTCACGGCGACCGGATCGAGCAGTTGCCCGCCGGGTTTAACCCGATCGCCGCGAACCCGGCGACGCCATTTGCCGCGATTGCCGATGATCAACGACGCTGGTATGGCGTCCAATTCCATCCTGAAGTGGTGCATACCGTGTACGGGCGGGCGTTGCTGACCAACTTTGCCAAACTGTGCGGCGCCCAACCCGAATGGCAGCCGGGCAGTTTCGTGGCCGAAGCGGTCGAGCGGGTGCGCGAGCAGGTCGGCCCGCACGGGCGCGTGATCTGCGCCCTCTCTGGCGGGGTCGATTCGGCAGTAGCGGCACTGATTATCCATCGCGCGATCGGCGACCGGTTAACCTGCGTGTTCGTGGATAACGGTCTTTTGCGCGCCGGTGAAGCCGGACAGGTGATCAGCACCTTCCGCGAACATTTCCACGTGCCGCTGATCGCGGTCGATGCCCGCGAAGAGTTTCTGGCGGCGCTGGAGGGGGTCGTCGATCCTGAACAAAAGCGCAAGATCATCGGCGAGAAGTTTATCCGCATCTTCGAGCGCGAAGCGCGCGCGCTGGAAGGGGTCGAGTTCCTTGCCCAAGGCACCCTCTACCCCGATGTAATCGAGTCGACCGCGCCTGACCGGCCCAAGGCGGCCAAGATCAAGACCCACCACAATGTCGGCGGGTTGCCCGCTGATATGCAGTTGAAACTGGTCGAACCGCTGCGCTACCTGTTTAAGGACGAAGTGCGTGCCGCTGGCTTACAGCTCGGCCTGCCCGAAGAGTGGGTCTGGCGGCATCCCTTCCCCGGCCCCGGCTTGGCGGTACGGATTATCGGCGCGGTGACGTGGGAGCGGTTGGAGATCTTGCGCCAAGCCGACAAGATTTTCCTCGATGAACTGCGCACGAGCGGCTATTATCGCGCCACCCAGCAAGCGTTCGCCGTGCTGCTGCCGGTGCAGAGCGTCGGCGTCATGGGTGATGGCCGCACCTACGGGGTAACAATTGCGCTGCGGGCCATCACGACCGAAGACTATATGACGGCGGATTGGGCGCGCTTGCCGTACGAACTGCTGGCCCACGTTAGCAGCCGGATCGTCAATGAGGTCGAAGGTGTTAATCGGGTCGTGTACGACATTTCGTCCAAACCGCCGGCAACGATCGAGTGGGAGTAGCCACAAAATCACCGCTGACATGCTACAATGAAGCCATGCGTGTACCACAAACCATCGCAATCGACGGCCCCTCAGCCGCAGGCAAGAGCACGCTCGGCGCATTGTTGGCCAATGCGCTCGGCTATCTGTATTTCGATACCGGCGTGATGTATCGCGCATTGGCATTGGCTGCGCTGCGCGCCGGCACCGACCCTGATGACGAAACGGCGCTGACGGAATTGGCGCACCGGCTGGTCATTGATGTGATCCCGCCAACCGTCGCCGACGGGAGGCAATACACGGTGCTGATTGATGGCGAGGACGTGACGTGGGCGATTCGCACGCCGGAAGTGGAACGGATCGTCTCGCGCGCGGCCCGCTTCCCGGCGGTGCGGCGCGAGATGGTGCGCCAACAACAGATCATTGGCCACCGCGGGCGAGTGGTGATGGTCGGGCGCGACATCGGCACGGTGGTCATGCCCGACGCTGATCTCAAGATTTACCTACAGGCGTCGCTGACCGAACGGGCCCGCCGGCGTTTGGCCGATCTGCGCCGCCGCAATATCGAGCTGCCGCTCGAACAGATTGCCGCGGCCTTGGCCGAACGTGACGCGCTCGATGCTCACGTGTCGCAACCGGCTGCCGATGCGATTGTGTTGGTAAACGATGGGTTATCGCCCGATGAAGAGGTAGCATGGGTGCTGCGCCAGTTTGTGCATGGCGAACAGGCGCTTGAGAGCGGGCATTAAGCACTTGCCCCGCTACGGGTTGCAGAAGGGGAGAGCGCCGTGAAGCTCGGCAATCTCATCGACCAGCTTTTGTACGAAGACGCCGATGCCGCCCTCGATCTGGCGGAAAATGAGCAGATTCTCTACGTGACGGGCCGGCATTGGGTGATCCTCCTGTCACGCCTGATTATCCCGTTGTTGGGAATTAGCTTGTTTGGCGGCATTGCGATCTACCGCGCAATCGGCGGCGGCTTTCTTGTCACTGAAACCGGCGAGCCAACCGGCTTCGACGTCTTCAACATCATTCTGGTCTTGATCCAAGCGGTGTTGATGCTCTTCTGGGTAGCGTTGTGGGTGCGCGGCGGCAAAGACCCCAATCCGGGCCGGGTGCTGCTGGCAGCCAATTTGGCCGTGCTCGCTTTGATCTATTTCCGCTACAACGGCGGACGTATCTTCTTTATCGATCCCGGTCGCTTCTTCGGCCAAGCCTTCGATCCGCTTAACCTGCTGCTGATCGGGTTAGCGACGGTAAGCCTCTTCTCCAGCTTCTTCGTCATCTACGACTGGCTCAACGACGAGCTGATTCTCACCAACCGCCGCGTAGTCTATGATAACGATCAGGTCTTCATCCCCAAATTGCTCGAACAGCGCTTCCAGCAGCAGATTTTCATCGAGGAAATCCAAGATGTGCAGGCGGCGACCAAGACCTACCCGCAACACTGGCTCAAATATGGCACGATCGAAGTGAAATCGGCCCGGATTGGCGGCAATATCGTGTTTCACGGCGCGCGCAATCCGAAAGAGATGCAGCGCCGGATTATGGCGCAGGTGAATGAAAACCGGCGCAAACGGAACGAAGCCGATTTAGAGAAGATGATCGAAACGCGGGTGTATAACGAACCACCGCCCAAGGTGATGCGTCCGCTACCGGAAATGCGGCCAATTTTGGAATGGTTGAGCTGGCTCTTGCCGCCAAACCCGGAAGTGCAAGCCGAAAAAGAGACGATCATCTGGCGCCAGCATTGGCTGTTTTTGTTGCAAGGCATCTTTCCGCCATTGGTAATGCTCTTGATTGGCTGGATCCTGATCGTGTTGCTAGGGAGCTGGGGGTTATTGCCGCCAGTGTGGCTGACGGTGCTGAGTATTGCCCTCGTGATCGCATTTCTGGCATGGTCGGTGTGGGAAGTGGAAGATTATCGCAACGATATGTACATTCTCACCCCCACCAACATCATCGACGTAGAGAAGAAACCAATCGGCCCGGAAGATCGGCGCGCCGCCAGTCTCGGCGCAATCACGAACGTCTCATTTGAGACGACCTTTATCAGCAATCTGCTCGGCTATGGCAACGTGGTGGTTGAGACGGCAGGCAGCGGTGGTAAATTTACCTTTACGCATGTGCCTAACCCACGTGATGTCGTCACCAAGATTAACGATTACTACGTGATGTTCAAGCGCGCTGAAAAAGAGCGCTCGCTGAATGATATGCTCGAACTGTTGCGACACTATCATCTGGCCCAACAACGGCACAATGAAATCCTCCCTGCACGTCCCAATGGCGCCACGCATATTGAACCAGCGCCAGACGCTACAACTAGATTACTCTTACCAGCGGGCAATGAGACAGCGCCCGCTTCTGCCGGCCAATCGCCAACCGCAACAGTTGAACTGCTCCCACCACAAGGAAATGGGACGCCACCAAGCCACGACGATCAGCAACCGCGCGCTACCGAGGAGCAGAAGTCTGCATGATCCGGCATCTTCTTTTGATCCTGCTGTTGGCGCTGTCGGTAGCGCCGTTCCCTGTCGCTGCCCAATCGCCATCACCGATTACCATCTCGCTGAAGGCCGGTATTGATGGTGAGGGTTCCTTCCGCACCGACCAATGGTTTCCGGTACAGGTCACACTCGCCAATGACGGGCCTGATCGCCGGGTAACGCTTGAATGGCGCGATCTGAACAATGCCGTAATGAGCCAACGGTATGCGATTGACCTGCCCGGCGGCGCGCGCAAGCAGATCACCTTCCCGGTGATGCAGTCGGGCCGATCGGCCCAGCTCATCGCGACCGCCGATGGGGAAGAGATCTTACGCCAGCGGATCAATCTCAATCAACTGAGCAACGATCTGCTGACGATCGGGTTGCTCAGCGCCGACCCGGCTGTGCTGAGCAGTCTTGCGATCGCCGATTTCGGCGCGGGCGAGCGCGCAGTGATCTTGCCGCTCAATCCAGCCGTGCTGGCTGATGATCCGCTCTTGCTTCGCTCGTTCGACGCAATTGCGGTGCGTGAATTGACCACTGATTTACGACCAGCCCAACGTGACGCCATTCTCCTCTGGGTGCAACAAGGAGGCACGTTGCTAATCGGCGGCGGCGCCAGTGGCGAGACGGCGATCCGCGCGTTCACCGATGTCTTGCCGGTCACAGTAGGGCCGCTGCGCCGCGATGTGCCGGCCAACGAATTAGAACGGCTGGCGAAGCTGAGCGGGCTCAGCAATTTTGTGCCTTCACTAACCGCTCATACGGTGACGCTCCGGCCCAATGCGCAGGCGCTGACCAACGATGGCTTGATCAGCCAAATGACAATCGGCGCCGGTAAGATCATCTTCGCCGCGTTCGATCTCGCCGCACTACGGGCATGGCCGGGAGAGAGCAACTTGTGGGCAACGGTGCTCAACCTGCAACCACGGCTCGACATCGGCGCTAACTTCCGCTTTGGCTTTAATGATCTGTTGCAAAGCAGCTTAAACACCAGCCTCTTCCCGCTCCCTTCCACTATGGCATTGCTGGCCTTGATCGGCGTGTATATCATCGTGATCGGGCCAGTCAACTTCCTCGCCCTACGCCGGCTGCACCGGTTAGAATGGGCTTGGGTGACAACGCCGCTCCTTGTTGTCATCTTTCTGGCTGGGTCGTACGGGATGAGTTTTGCGCTGCGCGGCACGCAAACCCAAGTGCTGCAATTGACGATCGTGCAAAACGCCGCTAACGGCGGCGAGGCGATGACCACGACCTTTGCCGGCATCTTTGCGCCGCAACGGCAAAGCTATACCCTGAGCTTTGCCGATTCAGCCCTCGTCGCGCCGTTGCAGATGGACGAGCGACTCGTGATCGAACATAGCGATGCCGGGCTCGCTATGCCCGACCTCTTGCTGGATGCGGCGGCCTTCCGCACCTTGATCGTCGAACAGATCACAACCAGTCCCGTGCAAATCCGCCATCAAATCGGGCTGAATGGCCAACGCTGGAGCGGAACCCTCGCCAACGCCAGCTCCATTCCCTTGCGAGATGCGATGGTGGTATACCAGAACGACATGCAATGGATCGGCTCGCTGACGCCCGGCGCTGAAGTCCCGATCGATCTGAGTATTGACAGTGATAACTTTCTGCGCGATTTCATGCCCACCGAGCAAGGCAGTCTGTTTAGCCGCACCTTTGTGCTGGAAAACTTGTTTTGGTACGTGTCAAATCGCTTCGATCCGTTCATGAACGGCCCGGCGCTGCTTGGCAATGACATTTACTTGATCGGGTGGAGCGATCAGGCGGCGCCGGTGGTGCAGATCAATGGCGCACCAGCGGCCGCCAGCGGCGAAACGTTGTATATCATTGCGCTGCGTTAGCGCATTGGAATCGCTTATGACCGCTATCGTCGAAACGAAAAATCTGACCCGCTACTACGGCGAGCATCTGGCCCTCAACCATTTGAACTTGCAGATCCCGGCGGGAGCCGTGTACGGGTTTATTGGCCCGAATGGCGCCGGCAAGACGACCACCATGCGGATTTTGACGACCCTGCTGCGCCCATCAGGCGGTGAAGCATGGGTGGCGGGGTTGTCGGTCACGCATCAACGCGCCGAGGTGCGGCGCGCAGTCGGGTTTATGCCCGACTCGTTCGGCTTCTACAACAACATGACCGCCGCCGAGTACCTCGACTTCTTTGCCGCCGCTTACCATGTGCCGCCGGCCCGCCGGCCCGCCCTGATCAACGATCTGCTGGCGCTGGTTGATCTCGGCCACAAACGGGATAGTGATGTGATGTCACTGTCGCGCGGCATGAAACAGCGGCTCAGTCTGGCCCGCACACTTATCCACGACCCGCAACTGCTGATTTTAGATGAACCGGCCAGCGGGCTCGACCCGCGCGCGCGGGTGGAATTGCGCGAACTGTTGCGCGAGTTGCGCCGGTTGGGCAAGACGATTATGATCAGCTCGCACATCCTCACCGAGCTGGCCGAGATGTGTACCCATATCGGCATTATCGAGCGCGGTACGCTGCTGGCATCGGGTGATGTCGAAACGATTATGCGTTCGTTGCGCCCGCACCGCACCTTTGTGGCGCATGTGATCAGCGATGCACAGACAGCGGCTGAGGTAGCCGCTGCCGCCGAACATGTGCTGGCAGTGCGGGTGCTCAACGACGATGGCCCGCCACGGATTGAGGTGGACATTGACGGCGATGATCATGCGGTCAGCGCGCTGCTGGCCCGGCTGGTGGGCCATCAGGTCGAGATTGTCCATTTTGCTGCCCAAACCAGCAATCTGGAAGAGATCTTCCTCAAAGTGACCGAGGGAGTGGTGGGGTGAGAGCAATCACCTCACCGCAGAGGGCGCCAAGGGTAAACGCAAAGACGCAGAGGACGCAACGTGCGCAAAGAGTCAAACGCCAAGGCGCAGAGAACGCAACGTGCGCAGAGGAATGGGGAAGCATGGCTCCAACCTTCGCATCCTTGATACCCTCGGCGGTAAGCTTGTTATTTCCCTACCTTAAGTAGGGCCGGACTACGCTTACAAAGCCCGTTGCACGGGCTGCTGGCCCGCCTCCCCTGCCCCTGCTCCCACCTGACGGCGGGAGCAGGGG
>NZ_DAOTWH010000037.1:0-6468 GCF_034435895.1 Chloroflexus sp. | reverse complement strand
CCCGCCTGCCGGCAAGCGGGCCAGCAGCCGGTCGCATCCACCTGACGCGACGAAGATCCGCGCCGGATCAGCCCCGCGCGCGATCAAGGTGGCCGCGCCGTCATCACTCACCGCCACCAGCGCATCGGTGCGCAACAGGGCCTGTTCCCATTCGCGTTCCCGCGGATCGCTTGCCCCAGCCACTGCCGGCAACTCGTGGATCAGCGTGATCAGCGGGCGCTGCGCGCGCCAGTGATCGAGCCACGGCGCAACAACAACCCGTGCCAGTGCATCAACCAGCAGTGCGTCGTACTGTCCGGCGACCACCTGTGCGCCGGCCAGCGGCGCAGCCGCCAGTTGTCTGGCGACGTCCGCTGGCCCTAACACGATTTCGTCCACGCGATGGCCTTGCGCGCGCCAGCGCCGGAAAACTTCGCGGTGGTAGAGGTAGCCGCCGGTGAGCCGGTTCGGATCGCCAACGGTGAGAAAGGCGAGGTGCAGATTCATAAAGGTATTGACCGCAGAGGGCGCGGAGGTGTCCTATCTATGGAGCGCGGGCTGCTAGCCCGCATTCTTTTCAATGCCCAAGGAGGGCGTGCCGCTGGCCCGCATACTATTAGCGTGGTCTGTTCATTTCTCACGCTAACGCACTGCTATACGCCGCATACGCCTGCGGATTCTCCCAAATCCGCACCGTCAGCGTGGTGAGGCCGGCCCCGCGCAGCGCAGCCGCGATCCGTTCCCAACAATAGCGGGCGACATGCTCGGCGGTCGTGTTCACGTCACGCAACCCTTCAACCGTGCCCAAATCGCGGTAGTGCAGATCGGCCACAATCGCGTTAACCGCTTCGTGCAGACGGGTGATGTCAAACAGGGTGCCATCGGGCTGCAAGTGCGGGCCGGTCACGATCGCCTCCAGCCGGTAGGTGTGGCCGTGCATGCGGGTAGCCGGGCCGAAGTTGCCTTCCAGCCGGTGGGCGGCCTCGAATTGGGCATTGACGCCAATTTCGTACATGTGGGTACTCCTGTATCGGACACTGGCCGGTTGGCGGTATGGGTTTCGCTTTCGGAGATCGCTACAACCTTATCTCACAGCCTGCTTTGTTTGTCAAGGTCTTGGCTCTGGTTGGTATAGACAACGTGCGCGCTCTTGGAGACGCAGGGAGGTTGTCATTGCGTGCTGGTGCCGCCCGACCGCAGCAATCTCCTGCTGTAGCGCGAACGAACGCTGAGCGGGTTGATACCGTGCTCGCGGGGGATTGCTTCTCCTCGCGCGGGCAGCACACGTGATGCCCCTACCCTCGGCTCGCACTGACAAGCCTGTTGTCATGGCGCGGGGGCGTGCCCGGTTGTCATTGCGAGGGAGTGACGGCGTCCAGCAGCGCTGGCGCAGCCCCCGAAGCAATCTCCTGCTGTAGCGAAAGCGAACGCTGAGGGGATTGCTCCCGTGCTCGCGGGGGATTGCTTCGCCTCGCTCCGCTCGGCTCGCAATGACATTAAGAGAGTGCCCGCACCAATCGCCTGCGCGAGCGCCAAAATGGTTCTTTGGTATAATCGCCGCGTTGCGCCTAGCAATACGTTAGGCCCTCTCACATCTCTCACAAGGCTATTGCTATTGCGTCTCGCGAGTGCGATCTTTCTGCTCTTCTGCGGCTTCTACCTGCTCACCATGAGCGGCCATACTTATTCAGCCGACGAGGAAACGATGCTGACCGTAACCCGTAGTCTAATCGAGCGAGGCGATGTCGCGGTGGTGACAGTGGCAGAGTCGCCGTTCGTGGCGTTGCGGCCCGGCGTAAGAGATCGAGGCTATTCGCCCTTCGGCGTTCTCCCTTCCCTGCTGGCCATCCCGTTTCATCTCCTCGGCGAGCAGATCGCTTCGTCTGGCGCGCGGGCCGATTACGCGACGCGCTTTGCGGTGACGGCGCTCAATGGTTTGCTCAGCCGCTAACTGCGCTGTGCTGGCCTTGTAGTCATTGCGGTTAGGGGCAACCAAAGGGTGGGCGGCCATCCTTGCCCTGCTCTACGGTTTGGCAACTTTTGCGTGGCCCTATGCCCGCACGTTTTTCTCGGAACCGTTGGCCGGCTTGTTGATCCTGATTGCTGCTGAACGCGCGCATGCGGCGTGGCAATACCAGCGACCGCTTGCCCGATGGCTGGCCCTGTTTGTGTCTGGGATTGCGGCGAGTTTATTGCTGGTAACGCGGATTGCGGCGGGTATTACGCTGCCAATCTTCGGTGTCTACGTGCTATGGGAGGCTTGGCGCAGTTCGGCGCGTACATCAGATGGGTTCCAGTCCGTCCCTTTCGCCGCTATCAGCCGGCGCAGTACCTATACGCTCGGTCTCGTCGCCGTGTGGACGAGCGGGATGATTCCGGGCGGGTTGATCTTCATTTGGTACAACCTTGCCCGATTTGGCACACCGATCGCGTCTGGCTACGCGAGCGAAGCCTACGAGTTTACGACCCCGTTGCTTACCGGTCTCACCGGCATGTTGTTCAGTCCCGGCAAGAGCGTATTTCTCTTTGCGCCGCCGATTTTATTGGCGATACCGGGCGGGATCGCGCTCTGGCGGCGTGGCGAGCGGGCGGTTGTGCTGCTGATGATTAGCCTGTTTTGCTCACATCTTGGACTGTACGCTAGTTGGGGCCAGTGGCAAGGCGGTGGCGTATGGGGGCCGCGCTTTCTGCTGCCAGTGGTAGCGCCGCTCGTCGTGCTTGGAGCCGGCATGTTTCTGCGCGAGGCGCGGCAACCGGCGGTTACGTACCGGCGTGTGGCGCTGGCCGTGCTCACCGGCCTGCTCGGTTTTGCCGGCAATCTGGGTGGCGTGCTGTTGAATTTTGATACCTATGTGGTCTACGTTCCGCCAGCAGAGCAGCATTGCCCGATCGAGCCATCGCCGCTCATAGGGCACTGGTGTCTGCTGGCGGAACGCTGGCAGCGGTATGCAACTGCGCCGCCGGTATGCAAATTAGGGGCCGGGATGTACCATTCGTAAGCGCTGGATGGCGCTGCCTTGCCCCGGCGCACGGGGCAGCGCGGCGTGGTGAACTGCGTAACTGAGGAGGGGGGCCGGCTCACGCTCGCGATTGACGACTGGCGCCCTGCCGAAACGCCTACCAGCGCGCTCCGCCTGCGTCTGAACAGTAACGATCTCGGTGCGCTGCCAGAAGGCCAGCGGCGGGTGTACCATCTGCTGATCGAACCCGGTCAGGCGTAGCTTGAAATTGTCGCGCGCACGTGGAATCCGATGGCCGTTGGCTTCAGCGATCGCAATGAGCCATTGGGGCCGCTCATCACCCGGTTGCGCGGGGTTACAGCGAGTGGCGTTGAGATCGCAATGGTCGATACCGCGATCGCACCGCTGCCGGTGAATCCGCTCTCCCGCTGGGCATGGAATTATGATCCGCCCAACCAGCATCTGGTTGATCACTGGGCATGGTACCTGCCGCGCTCTGAACTGGCCGGCCTGCCGGCGCAACGACTGGCGACATTCATCCTGAGCGCCGGCGCTGGCTTGCTGGCGGTTGGTCTCGTGCTCTTGGCGTTTGCGCTGCGCAAATAGCTGTGGCGTGCGGCAGTGGCAGTGTGACTGTCGCCTTTCCAGAAACATCTTGCGCACCGGCTTGCTGATAGTTGGTCTCATATGGAGTGCGGCAGTTTCACTGCCGCCATTCCGCCGCAGTACAAGAGTGATTCATTGCTCAGATGTTATAGATGCCGCGCTCCTCGCGCATCACCGGCAACTCAGCGAGCCACGCCAAATCACGCCCGATCACCAATTCGTGCATCGTGGCGTGATGGGTATTTTTCATCGGCACTAATCGCATCTGAAAGCCATACTCGCGCGCAAGTTCTTTCACCTCTTCCGCTTCATCGTATGTCAGCAGTACCTCGCCGGCAACCCTCTGGCACAAGTGGAACAGACGCCGATGGTCAATCTGATGGTAGCGGTAGAGTCGTTTGCCGCCGGCAATGTGGGGCGGATCGACAAAGAACACAGCATCAGGGCAACGGGCAAATTCCTCAATCACCGCCAGCCCATCAGCGCAGCGCACATCGATCCGGTATGCAACCTGTTGCAGATCGCGCAGCCGGCGGGCTAAGGTCTGCGGATACCAGCGCGAGGCGATGCCTTTGCCGTTTTCGCCGTGCTTGAGAAAACTGGCGCCATCGGCCAGAATGTCGCTGTGAAGGGTGCGGTTGCGCAGGATGGTGTGAAAGGCGCGTTCGCGCAGACTGGCCGGCGGGCGACTCAACTCAGCGATCAGCGTTTCTCGGCTAAGTTGAAATGAGAGAATGCGCTCGGCCAGCCATTCGGCTTCGCCGCCAACGATCGTTTGCCAAACCGCAGCCACATCCTCGTCGAGTTCAACCATCACCACGCGCTCGACCCAATCTTCAAACAACGCCGTGAGGCTGATAATCCCGCCGCCAGCAAACGGTTCGACCAAGATGTGCGGCTTCTGCGCGAAACTGGCCATCCAGCGCCGAAAGGTAGGGACAAACCACGTCTTGCTACCCGGATAGCGAAACGGGCTACGCTGTGAAACGGCAGCGACGTTAACTGGCGGCGGCAGGCGGGGTGATCTATCACTGGATGGCTCGCCGTCTGGCACATCAGGAAACAGATCGAGTTGGCGTGAATGGGTCATAGGCTGCTGCTGCTAGCCTGTTGGTTCCCTATGTCATTGCGAGTCGAGCGTAGGGGCATCACGGTGTGATGCCTGCGCGCGGCGAAGCAATCCCCTACGAGTACGGCAGCAATCCCCTCGGCGTTCGCTCGCGCTGAAGCAGGAGATTGCTTCGGGGGCTTCGCCCCCTCGCCATGACAACTGGGCCTGCGCCCGCGCCATGACAGGTAGGATGTGTCATTGCGAGCGCAGCGAAGCAATCTCCGGCAAGGGCGGGAGCCATTCCCTCAGCGTTCGCTCGCGCTGAAACAGGAGATTGCTTCGGGGGCTTCGCCCCCTCGCAATGACAACTGGGTCCGTTCCCTCGCAATGACAGGCGGGCCTGATTGTCGTCACTTGCCGCCAGAGCGATTCGCGAACATCTCACCTCTTCCCATACTCCACCATCATCTGCACCATCCCCGACGGCGCCTGATCGAGTAGCGCATACGCCGTCGCCGCTTGCGCGAACGGGAAGCGGTGGCTGACCAGCTCGGCCAGCCGGAGCTGGGGTAACAGCTCGAGCACGGTTGCGGTGCGGCGGGCGTAATCCCAGCGCGGCAGGGTTTCCGGCGCCAGCCGGCCTACCTGCGATGAGCGCACTGTCACCCTCCCGCGGTGGAAGTGGCCGCCGAGAGTGAGTGTCACCGGCTTTTGCCCGTACCACGAAGCCACTACCACCAACCCTTCGACGGCTACCATCTCAATCGCCGGTTGCAGCGCCGCCGGCGCGCCGCTCACCTCGATGGCGATGTCAACCCCCCGACCGCCGGTCAGTTCAGCAATCGCTGCCGGATCGGCGTGGGCCAGCGTGATCGCGCCAAAATGTCCGGCGAGCGCGCGCCGGTACGGGTCGGGATCAATCGCGATCACGCGCGCGCCGACGCGGAGCAAGAGCTGCGTCACGAGCAACCCCACCACGCCTTGCCCCAGCACCGCCACCGTCTCGCCCAACCGCGGCGCGGCGTCGTGGCAGATGGTCAGCGCCGTTTCGACGTTGGCGTAAAATCCTCCCAGCGCCGGATTGAGGTTGTCAGGGAGCCGCTTGACCAGATGCGCCGGCACGGTAAAGACGCTCTGGTGAGGGTGTAAAGCGGCGACCGCATCGCCAATGGCAAGACCATCGACGCCGGGGCCAATGTCGATCACCCGTCCGGCAATCGCGTAGCCGTATTTGATCGGGAAGGCAAAGCTACCGCTGAGGGTGGGTAGATCGAGCGGCAGCGCGGGATCGACTTCCCCGCGGTAGACCAGCCGCTCGGTACCGTGACTGATCAGCGAGGCGATGGCGGCCACCCGCACCTCGCCGGCTGCCGGCGGCGGCGCAGTTTCCCGGCGCACGGTGACGGTGCGCGGTGCGGTGAACCAGATGGAATCAGCGGGAAGGGTTTGCATAGCGAGTTACAATGCAATAGTGCGAAGCGGTCAACTGTACTGGATGTAGCCCTCTACCACCACATTAGCGCCGTATGTCGTCCATGTTGCGTTGCCCAACCTGATCGCCTGCGCGAGAGTTGTAATGCCCAGATCGCCGATCGCAACCGGTCCCGCGCCGAGGATCAGCGGCGCGATCGTGATTGCAACCGCATCGGCTAAACGCGCGCGCAGCAAGCTGGTCAGTAGCCGCGCGCCGCCTTCGACCATCACGCTGGCGATGCCGCGTTCTCCTAGCGCGGCTAGCAGTGCCGCGAGATCGACTCTGTCGGCTGAGGTGGCCGGCACGGTGAGGATCGTCGCGCCAAGTTCCGCCAAAGCAGCGCGCTGTGCTGCCGGCGCGGCAGCGGTGCAGGCCAGCACGGTGCCGTGAGCGGCGCC
>NZ_DAOTWH010000036.1:0-10101 GCF_034435895.1 Chloroflexus sp. | reverse complement strand
CCGCCTGCGCGCCGAAACCCGCTTTCCGGTCAAGCCGCTCGCCTTGCCGGCCACCCGGCGGGTCAGTACGGTGGCGGCAGCACCGGCCACCCGGTTGTTTTGTGAGCGCGCAGCGGCAGTGAACCCGGCGTTTGCCCTTGGCGCGGCCAATGCAGCGACGGTTGCGGCGCTGTGCCAGCGGCTTGATGGTTTGCCGCTAGCGATTGAGTTGGCTGCGGCCCGCGTCGATACGCTCGAACCGGCTGCGTTGCTGGCTAGCCTTGATGCCGGGATAACCGAGTTTGCCGGCGGTTTTGCCGATCTGCCGGCGCATCAGCGCTCGTTACAGGCCGCCATTGCGTGGAGCGAACGGTTGCTGGAGCCGGCAGCACGCGATGGCTTTGCCCGTCTGGGGGTGTTTGCGGGTACGTTTGACGCACCGGCAGCGGCGGCGCTAGAGGTGGACAGTCTTGACTCACTGGTTGAGGCGGGGTTGGTGCAGGTTGACGCCAGTGGACGGCTGCATTTGCTCGAAACGATCCGGGTCTTTGCTGCCGAACGGTTGCGCGCGCACCCTGAAGCGGCCAGTATTTATGCGCGCCACGCCGCCTATTTTGCCAACCTTGCCGAAACTGCCGGCCCGCTGCTCGAAAGCGCAGCCGCCGCTACGACGCTGAACCAACTTGATGCTGAACTGCCCAATCTGCGCGCGGCGCTTCGCTGGTCGTTGCATACCGACGGCGGGGTGGTAGCGGCGCGCATCACCGCGGCGCTGCGCGTCTACTGGCTGAGCCGGCGCGCGGTCTACGAGGGGCGCTTGGTCGAACCGCTGTTGGTGGCTGGGCCGGCGCAAGCCATCCCACCGGCGTTGCGCGGCAGCGCGCTGATCGCGGTCGGCTATCTCGCATCGCAGCAGGGTGCGTTACAGGCCGGCGATCTGCTGGCTCAAGGGATTGCGCTAGCGCGCCAAGCGGGGCAAGAGGCCGATGTGGCGCAGGGATTGGCCTTCCAAGGCATGCTCAACCGCTTTCCCGGCAACCAAGAACGGTACACAGCCATACTCAACGAAGCGATCGTCATTGCCCGGCGCATCGCCGCGCCGGCTCCGTTAGCTTATGCCCTCAATCAACTCGGCGTCGGCTACTGCATCCACGGTCACTACCACAAGGCCTTGCCTATGTTGCGCGAAGCGGTTGATCTGGTAATGCGCAACGGCGATCAGATCATGGTGCATCGCTACCGGTGCGATCTGGCCGAAGCGTTGCGTTCGCGTGGCGATCTATTGCCGGCGCGCCGGATGTTTGCTGGTCTGATTGCAGAATTAGCCGCTGGCGGTGACGCGATGGCGTTGTGGGAAGCGCATTTGCGCCTCGCTAGCATCGATCTGGAAGAGGGGGCGATCGCGGCGGCGGAGAGCAATCTCGCCGCCGCCGGTGCAATCATTGCTGAGATGGGCATTCGTTATGGTCGGGTCAGTTGGCTGCGCCACCAAGGCTATCTCGCGATCGTTGCCGAGAATCGTGATGCGGCGGTCGCCCATTTGAGTATGGCGCAAAAGGAGGCTTATGAAGTCTACTTGCCAGAAGAGGTGTCGGCTACGCTGATTGGACTGGCCTACCTGCACTGCAACGCCGATCGCCGGCGCGCAGCGCGGCTGTGTGGCGCGGGTGAAGGTCTGCTCACCCGCTACCAGCTCCGCCGTGATCGGCAGGCCGAACGGTTGAGGCAAGCAGTGCGGGAAACGTTCACTGCGGCTGAACACGAGCTGGCAAACGAAGCGGCGCAAACGGTGATCAATCGCTTACCCCGACTTGCGTTTGCCAATGTGGTGGAGGCCCGCGATACGGTGCGGTTCGATCGTGTGATTGCCACGGCGTTGCGAGGAGCGCCGTAGGGACATTGCGTCGCAATATCCCTACTCAAGCGGTTGAGAATACCCCATCTTAATCCACCCCTTCTTAATCGCCACAATTACCGCCATCGTGCGGTCGTTGACTTGCAACTTGGAAAGGATGGACGTGATGTGATTTTTGACCGTCTGGCCGCTGATGCTCAGCTCGTTCGCAATCTCTTTGTTTGAGAGACCGCGGGCAATGCAATCGAGAATCTCAATTTCGCGCGAGGTCAGCGGGGCAAACAAATTCGCGCCATCCTCCTCGTCAGTGGCGGCCAGTTCACGGAATTGGTGCAGCACTCGCGCCGCGACGTTGGGCCGGGCCAGTACCGCATCGTTGATCAGATAGCGTCCACGGGCGACATCGCGGATCATCTGCACCAGCTCTTCCGGGCCAATGTCTTTGGACGTAAACGCCGCCGCGCCGACCTTGATCGCCTGAAACAACTGGTCATCATCTTCATAGACGCTCAGCACGATGATGCCGGTGCGCGGCTCGCGGCGCTTGATCACGCGCGCCACTTCCAACCCGTTCAAGCCGGGCAGGTTAATATCAACCAGCACCACATCAGGCATCAGGCGTTCGGTCAGATTGATCGCCTCTTGGCCGTTCTCAGCCTCACCGATCACCTCAATATCGGGTGCGCTCTCCAAGCTCCAGCGGATCCCCTGCCGGAAGAGCGGGTGGTCATCAATCACTAATACTCTGACCTTGGATGATAATGGCGCTGTCACGCATCACTCCTCGGATAACTCACGCCGGTTGCGGCAATGGCATCGTCACGTGTACTTCGGTGCCAGCGCCGCACCGGGTCGTAACCGTCAGTTGCGCACCGATCAACTCGGCCCGTTCGCGCATGCTCGTCAACCCCCAACTTTCGCGTCCAGCACGCCGGATCACTTCGCGCAGATCGAAACCCGGCCCTTCATCGCGGATTGTCAGATGCAACCTCCCGCCGCGTGCCGTTAACGTCACCCGCACCGGCGCGCCACGGGCATGTTTGCGCGCATTCTGCAACGCCTCCTGCACAATGCGGTAGAGCACGATCTCGGCTTCAGCCGGCAAGCGCGGCAACGGATCGGCTTCAAACACGACCGGACTGCTCACCGTGTCGCGATAGCGGCGAATATATTCGTGCAGCGCCGGCCCCAGCCCTTGTTCTTCCAACTTGCCCGGACGGAGATCGGCGATAAAGCTGCGCACTTCGCGCAAACCCTCGCGCACGCTATCACCTAGTTGGCTGAGGATCGAGCCGAGCTGTTCCAGCTTCTGCTCTTGGAGCAGATTTTGGCAGACTTCGACCCCCATCAGCGCATTCGCTAGCACTTGCGCTGGCCCGTCATGCACTTCACGTGCCAGCCGGATGCGCTCTTCTTCGCGGCCCTTAATGACTTGCGCCCGCAACGCCTGCACCCACGGATCAGCAGCCACGCCTTCGACATTGCGGGTAAGGGTGGTGCTGCTCATCTCGATCTGGCGAATGAGCTGGTCAAGCTGGCGGAGCGACCGGCGCAATTCGGCTTCAGCTTCAGCCGCGGCGGCGTGCTCGGTGCGCAATTGCTTGACCCGCGCCGTGATAGCGACGGTGGATAAGCCGCGTTCGCGGGCAAACTGCTCTTGCACGACGGCTTCATCGAGTTGGCGCGAAAGTTGGCGCGCACGCTGAGCCACGCCTTCCTGCTGGTGCAAGGCGGCGTGGTAGAGTTCGCGCAATCCGGCAAGTTGGGCGGCAACGATGGCTGTAGCGCGCTCGAGAAGGGCGGCTGGCTCCGTACTCAAGGACATACTCCCGCAACCAATCGCTTTGATAGTGTAAGTATAGCACGCAACTGGCCGGCAATGAAGCGGGCAAGATGATCAAACGTTCATCTTGTGCCGCTTGTCCGTGTGCGCCGCGCGGAGCGCCGCGAAGCAATCCCCCCCGAGGGCGGGATGAACCGCTCAGGCATGCCATGCGTCCCCCATTATCATTGCGCGCCGAGCGAAGCGAGGCGCAGCAATCTCCCGCTCTGGTGAGAGGAATCCGCTCAGGCATGCGATGCGCTGAAGGGGGAGATTGCTTCGGGGGCTGCGCCCCCTCGCAATGACAGAGGGCGCCGCCACCCCCATTGTCATTGCGCGCCGAACGAAGCGCGCGAAGCAATCCCCCGCTTCAGCGGCACAGATGCCTGTGTAGATGCAATCCGTGCTCGCAGGAGATTGCTTTGGGGGCTGCGCCCCTCGCGATGACCTGAGGATTGTCTGCCGGATTGTGGTCATACTGCCGGCGTAAAGCCGAGCACCTCGCCGTAAAACGCCAGTTCGCGTTCAAGGGCGGTGATGATGTTTTCGGCTTTGCGGAAGCCGTGCTGTTCGCCGGGGAAGGGGACGTATTCGGTGCCGATGCCGCGCGCGCGGAGCGCCTCGTACATCGCTTCCGATTGGGCCGGCGGCACCACTTTGTCTTCCAACCCTTGGAAGAAGATGACCGGGCAGGTGATCTGGTGGGCATGGTAGAGCGGTGAACGGGCCTGATAGAGGTCGGCTCGTTCAGGGTAGGGGCCGATCAGGCGGTCGAGGTAGCGCGACTCGAATTTGTGGGTGTCGCGGGCCAGTGCGGCTAGATCGGCGACGCCGAAGTGGCTGGCGCCGGCGCGGAAGGTGTGGTGGAAGGCCAGCGCCGCGAGCACGGTGAAGCCACCGGCGCTGCCGCCGGTGATCACTAGCCGGGCAGGATCGGCCTTGCCGTTGGCGGCCAGAAATTGCGCGCCGGCCACGCAGTCTTCCACATCGACAATCCCCCATCGGCCATCGAGCAGTTCGCGGTAGGCGCGGCCAAAGCCGGTGCTGCCGCCGTAATTCACATCGAGTACCCCGATCCCCCGGCTCGTCCAGTATTGGATCGAGAGGCGCAAGGTAGGGTAGGCGGCGGCAGTCGGCCCGCCGTGGATCATCACCAGCAGCGGCGGAAGTTCGCCGGCGGGGGCGACAAAATCGGGGTTGTGCGGCGGGTAGAAGATGCCGTAAGCGGTGCGCCCGCCAGCACTAGGAAAACTGATCACCTCGGGCAGCGAGAGGTAAGCCGGATCAACTGGCAGTTCGCCGCTCTGCCGGATGGGGGTGAGCGAACGATCGGCTAGGTCGAGCAGAAACAGCGTCGTTGGCATAGTAGGTGAACTGCCGATGATCAGCGCGCGCTCACCGGCCCCGTTAACGATGTTGATGACCGAGACCGGCAAGTCGATCGGTTCGGTGCGGCCATCGCGGTGGATCAGCGCCATCTGCCAACGGCTGGACTGGCAGAATGCCGCTAGTACGCTCCCATTGGCCAAGGGCAGGTAGGTGCGCATCCCTAGCTGCCAGAGCGGTTGGCCGAACTCGGCCTCGAGCGGGTAAAGCGGGGTGGCGTTGCCGTTGCGATCGAGCCGGTACAGGTTCCACCATCCGCTACGCTCGGCCACCACCAGCAGGCTGCCATCAGCGGCCCATTCTGGTTGAAAACACGAATCGCCGGGGCCGCCAGCCAACCGGTGCGCCGTTCCTAGGCTGCCATTGGCCAAGATCGGCGCCACCCACAACTCGGCGGCGTCCCACGGCATGTTGGGATGATCCCACGCCAGCCATGCCAGCCATGCCCCGTCGGGACTCAGGCGCGGCGCGGCCACAAAGTCGCGTCCGGTGAGTAACGGCGTCGTCGCACCGCTGGCTAGATCGACCGCTACCAGATAATTCTGCGCTTCGCCGTCGCCGCGATGATCTTCCCCAATCGCTATCAACCGGTTACGCGCCCGATCCGCCACTATCTCGGCGAAGCGCAAGCCTGCCGGCGTAGCCAGCGCGACCGGCGCCTCGCCGGGACACTGGCGGTAGAGGGTCTGATCGCTAAACTCAACAAAGAAGACCTCTCCCTGATCGACCACATAGCTAAGGCCGCCGTACTCATGCACGAGGGTGCGCACATTCATGCCGGTTGGGGTTACATCGCCGATCGTGCCGTCAGCGGCGCGGCGCACCAGCACATTCCGCCCGCCCTCTTGCGGACGACCTTCGATCCAGTACAGATCAGTGCCGTCGATCTGCGGCCAACTGAGGCTCACCTGCTTGGTGACGAGCATTGCGGCAGTAATCGGCGAGCGCCAACTGCCGTAGGGTGCGATCTGGGCCATACGTATTCCTTGCCAATATCAGAATATTTCCTCTTGCATCATAACACAAGGCGCTAGGTTTGGCGTAGAGCATTACGCATATCTTCGCGATCTGGCCGTCGCCACAGCCAATAGCCGCCGATCAGCGCATAAGCGAGCAGCAACAGCCAGAGCGGGAAAGATGGCACGGCCAGCGCTGCCCATGCCGGTTGGGCCAGCACCAGCGCCGTATTGGTGATCCAGCTCAGCGGCAGCCATGCGATTGTCGCCAGCCACTGGCCGAGCGGCAGCCAGATCAAGCCGCCGATCAATGCTGCCACTCCCAACAGCATCGCTACTGGCACCACCGGCACAATCAGGATGTTGGCCAGTGGCGCGATGAGCGACAGATTGCCGAAGTGATACAACATCAGCGGCAGGGTCAACACCTGCGCCGCCAAGGTCGCCGTCAGCGCCTCACGCACCGCCGCCAAGGCCGGGTGGCCTAGCCAGCGCATCCCATCGAGCCAGCGTTCCACCGGTTTGCCAAACGCAAACAGGCTGGCTGTAGCGAGCGCCGAGAGTTGGAAGCCAAGATCCCAGAGGGTATGCGGGTTGACCAGCGTCAAGAGCCAGCACGCAGCTAACAACAACCGCCATGGCTCGCTCTGCCGCTCGGCGGTACGGGCCAAGAGCGCGAGACTGGCCATCATCGCTGCTCGCACCACCGCCGCCGATGCACCGGTGAAGCCAGCGTAGATCCACATCACGGCCAGACTGAGCCAAAAAGCGGGCCATGGCCGCAGGCGAGTGAGTTTCGCTAGCGCTGCCAGTGCTGCTGCGACGATGGTAAAGTTCCAGCCTGACACGACTAAGATATGCGAAGTGCCGGTCGTGGCAAACGCCGTGCGGGCCGCTTCCGGCAAACCAGCCTGAATACCGAGCAAGATCCCGATTGCTAGCGCCGCTTGAGGTTCGGGCAAGAGCCGCAGCACGGTACGCCGGCACAGTTCGCGAAACTGGCTGATCGGGGCCAAGCCCCACGCCGGTTCACGTGCAGCCAATGCCTTGATAGCAGTAGGCCGGTTTAGGAGCACAAAGATGTTCCGGCGAGCGAGATAGGCGCGGTAATCAAACTCTCCCGGACGTTGGGCAGTGCGGGGGAGAGTTAGCCTCCCGCTAACCTGCAAGCGATCACCCGGATAGTATGGGGGGTAGGGCGGGGCGCGCACCAGCACGCGCCCCTCAGCCGGCGCCAATTTTCCCTCAGCGCCGGCGTGAGCAACAGCGATGACCAATTGCTGGCCGGTATCATCACGGCGCGGCTCTTCCGCAACGCTGCCAACGAGCATCACCTCATCAGCGCCGGCCCAGCGTTCGATATGGTGCGGGCCGAGCAACGGCTGGGCAACGTGGTAGCGTATCCCACCCAGCGCCAAACACAACGCCGCCAGCGCCATCCAGCGCCAGCGGCGGTCAACAACAACGACACCCACCCCCGCCGCACCTGCGACAAGCGCCAACCAGTGCAGCGGTAACGAAACAGTTCCGGCTAACGCGATCCCAATCAACCAACCCAGCGCCAGTCGAATCAGACTCATGCGATCTTGCCTGTTATCAAAGAAGCGGTATTATAAAGAATACCGTTTGAACACAGGCAAAGGATTCGCAGGCGAGGAGGAAACGGCTATGTTTCAGCCTCAATGGCTTGCTGGGCCGCCAGATCGGCAGCTAGTCCATCCCGCAACTTCAACAGCAAGCGGGTGAGCTGCTCCTGCTCTTCTGCATCGAGCAGCCCCATCCGGCGCTCGACCGCTGCGTTGTGCATCGCTAGCGCCTCGGCGCGCACTGCCGCGCCGCGCGGTGTGAGGATCAGACGTTGCGCCCGCCGATCGTCGGGATCGGGATTGCGCCGCACTAATCCGTCGCGCTCAAGTCGGTCGACGAGCCGGGTAATGGTGCTTTTGACACAGAGCAGCTTCGCACCCACATCAGTCAGGCGCTGACCCTGCTCGAGATCGAGTTGCAACAGCAAATTGAACTCGAGCGGCGTCAGGTTGGTGTGCGCTAGCGCGCGTCGGTCGCCGTCATCCAGCAAGACGTAGACATCATGGATAAGCTGGTGCGGCAAATGGGAGCGAACGTCGTGTTGTTTCATAATAGTAAACCTGCACATGTGCAATGATTTTCTTTGCAAGCAGTATACCGCTCTTAACAGGGGGTGACAAGTGATGAAGTGATACCGTAGGTGAATATGCGGCAAGCGACAGTTGCGAAGGATGTTCAGACGTTTCGCGTACATCATACAAGGAGGTTGCTATGACTGAACGCGAACTGGCTCCTCTGCCAACGACAACGAATGTCGCTCAACCTAAACTGCATGCTCTCCACCGGCAGGCCCGTACCTACGCGGTGCGATTGCTCGATGCCGCCGGCATTACGGTCAATGGTTCACAACCATGGGATATTCAGGTTCACAATGAACGGCTCTACTTGCGCTGTCTGCTGCGTGGTTCGTTGGGCCTCGGCGAAGCGTATATGGACGGCTGGTGGGATTGCGCGGCGATCGATGAGTTTATTTGCCGGTTGCTCCAAGCGCAAGCGCCGGCGCAGGTCGGTTGGTTAATCAACCTACCGCTCTGGTTCGACAGCCGGTGGAACAATCGCCAGCGCGGCAGGGGTGCGTTCGTGATCGGCCAGCGCCACTATGATATCGGGAATGATCTCTATGCCGCGATGCTCGACCGCCGCATGATCTACAGTTGCGCCTATTGGGATAGCGGTGCGCGCACGCTCGATGAAGCGCAAGAGGCCAAGCTCGATTTGATCGCGCGCAAGCTCGATCTACAACCGGGCATGCGTGTGCTCGACATTGGGTGTGGATGGGGCGGCACGGCTCAGTATCTGGCTGAACGCTACGGCGTGCATGTGGTCGGGATTACCGTCTCGCGGGAACAGGCCACTCTTGCGCAAGAGTGCTGCCGTGGCTTGCCGGTGGAAATCCGGCTGGAAGATTACCGGCAAACGCGCGGCAGGTTTGACCGGATCATCTCGGTTGGGATGTTCGAGCATGTCGGCTATCGCAATTATCGTACGTTTATGCAAACGGCGCGTCGCTTGTTAGCCGATGATGGTCTCATGCTGTTGCACACGATCGGCACGAATGTCGCTTACCAAGGGCGCGATGCGTGGATCGAACGCTACATCTTCCCCAACTCGATGTTGCCCTCGCCGCGCTTGTTGGCGGCGGCGTTCGAGGGGGCGTTTGTGCTCGAAGATTGGCACAATTTCGGCATCAATTACGTAGCGACGCTGAAAGCGTGGCATGCCAATTTCGAGCGGGCATGGCCGCAGCTCGCGCACCGGTATGATGAACGTTTCTACCGCATGTGGCGCTTCTACCTGCTGATGAGCGCTGGCAGCTTTATGGCGCGGGCCAGCCAGCTCTGGCAGTTGGTGTTGTCGCCGCGCGGGGTGAAAGGCGGCTACCGGTCGGTGCGGTGAGGAGGGGCTGTATTACTGCGCCTCCTTCACCGCAGCCGCCGTTCCATAAATACCGTTTCGGCGATCGGGGTCGGGTAATACGGTGCGCAGCGGGTAAAGCCAAGCGATTCGTACAATCGGATCGCGCTGTGCATTGTGGGCAGGGTATCGAGCCGCATTAGCTCGTAGCCGATCGTCGTCGCTTCCGCCACGATCTGGCTGGCGAGCCGCTGGCCTAACCCCGACCGGCGAAACGGTGGCCGCACATACAATCGCTTCATCTCGCAGATCGTCTCGCTCAACGGGCGCAAGGCCACGCATCCCGCCGCTTCACCGGCGACAAGCGCCAATAACAGCCGGCCCTGCGGTGGCGCGTATACGCCGGGGAGCGCGGCTAGCTCAGCTTCAAACCCCTGATAGCCGAGATCGATAGGCAGGCTGGCGGCGTATTCGCGAAAGAGTATGCGGATCGCATCAAGGTGTTCTGGCCGTTCCGCTTGCATCACAACCCCATGTAGTGAAGAACCTCTTGACATAGTGATTTTGATGTGCTATAGTAACAAACAGTGACGCGGCGTGGAGCAGTGGCAGCTCGTCGGGCTCATAACCCGAAGGTCGCAGGTTCGAATCCTGCCGCCGCT
>NZ_DAOTWH010000035.1:0-1752 GCF_034435895.1 Chloroflexus sp. | reverse complement strand
ACGCCTTACCTTTAACAATGCCGAAACGGTTGCCTATTCGTGGCTGCGCAGTTGGGATCCTACCCAACAGATGCTTGCTGTTGACTCACGGCGCGAGCAACCCGCATACCGGCAAGTGTATCTGCTCAACAGTATCGCCGCTAGTGCAGGCGAAATTGCGTCCAACGCTAGCGCTACCCGGCTAAGCTACATTGACAGTAACGACGGCATCACCATCTCGCCATGGGAACGCGAAGAATTCGTGAACCGGATCGTCAATGAGTTCAATCCGATGGTGTCGCCTGATGGCACGAAACTACTGGTGATCTCAGAACGGATGGGGCGCCCGGATATCATGTTGTGGCCGGCTTCGACGCCGGAAACCGCCAACCTGATGCGCCCAACACGCTTGACACGCGACCAACCCGCGTGTCGCTATGAAACCCCGGCATGGTCACCTGATGGCAGAACGATCTACTGGGTCAGCGATTGCAATGGAAATTTCGATATCTACGGCGCCGACCTTCGCTATATCCCATTCTTTTCGCGCGGTGTGGTTTTATTAATTGGTTTCCGGGCTGAACTTGCCAATATCCGCAATCTGACGCACAATACAGCCAACGACCGCTTCGCCCGTGTCTCGCCCGGCGGTAAGCAGATCGCGTTCGCCAGCGACCGAGACGGCAATTGGGAGATTTACGTGATGAACGCTGACGGCAGCAACGTCCGTCGCCTCACCAACCACGCTGCCACCGACGACGCACCGACGTGGTCGCCCGATGGCCGCCAATTAGCCTTCGCCAGCGACCGCGACGGCGATTTCGAGATTTATATCCTGAACGTCAGCGATGGAGTCCTTACCCAACAAGTCACCCAAAACGCCGCCCAAGACCGCTGGCCGTTGTGGGCCCAGTAGGGACGCACGGCGGTGCGCCTCCCACGGCGTACGTCACCACACGGCGGTGCGTCCAAGGCCGTGCGTCCCCGCACTGCTGTGCGCCTCCCACCCACCCGCACCCGTTCAAGGACGGACAGAACGCATGAGTGTAGATATGGCTGATGACTTTGCACTGCGCCGGTTCACCCTCCCCTCTCCCGCGTTGCGGGAGAGGGGCAATCGTCGCATTCGGTTAAGCGCGTGTCTGTACCGGCAACCCAGTGCCCCTCCTCTCCCGCCGCGAGGGTAGGGAGGAGACCGAGGGGTGAGACCATCAGCCCGCGCAGCGGGCTTCGTAACCCTAGCCCGGCCCTTCAGGACCGGGTTCCCTACCCAGCGGTCAGGGTTATTCTGGATAGATGTTCTGTCCACCCCTGAACCACCACCCGTAGGGACGGATAACACGAGCGTACCGGCAGGTTTGCCACCTGCCCACAACCATTGAGTGACGGACAGAATGTTTGATTGAGCACAACCATTGATTGGATTGCTGTGCGATACCTCAACGCTCGGTTCTCCACTCCCCTCTCCCACTAGCGTGGGAGAGGGGCTGAGGGTGAGGGCAAAACAGCATATCGCCAAGCCATCCACCCCATCTACGCTCATACGTTCTGTCCGCCATTGAACCAACAACCACGGAGATACTGCCATGCGAACCATTCATCGAGTGATCGCTATCATCGCATTGGGCGCTGCCATGCTGACGAACACGACAGTCCTTTCAGCCGCGCCCTTCGCCAACCGTAATGAGTTCGTCGACTCACGCTTCGCCGCGATCTGGACCCGTACCGACGGCGAGGCGGTGCGCGGCGGGCGCACGTGGTATTGGGGGCCGA
>NZ_DAOTWH010000034.1:0-47785 GCF_034435895.1 Chloroflexus sp. | reverse complement strand
GTCGTCGTAGGAGCATATCGTTGCTATGTCCCTACGACGACACGCCGCGCATCATCTGGATCCGTTCCCGGATCGTCATCACTTCGCTGCGCAAATGGCTATCGGTATTAATCTCCTCAGCAATCTTCTCGCAGCCATACATCACCGTGGTATGGTCGCGCCCGCCGAGCAGATTACCGATATCAACCAACGAACTCTCGGTCTCTTCGCGCAGCAGATACATCGCAACTTGGCGCGGCACCACCACGTGGCGCGAGCGATTGCGAGCGCGTAACTGTTCGACTTCGATCCCGTAATGTTCGCTCACCACCTGCAAAATCGCCTCGGCGCTGACGCGGCGGCGGCGCTGATTGCCCAACAGATCGGCAAGGGCAGCCGTTGCCGTATCGATCGTAATCGGCAACCGGTTGAGTTCGGCGTAAGCCGCAACCCGGTTGAGGCTGCCTTCAAGTTCGCGGATATTGCTCTGAATCTTGTGAGCCAGAAAATCGATCACCTCATCGGGCACATGCACGCTCATCTGCTCAGCCTTCGCGCGCAGAATCGCGGTGCGCGTTTCAAGGTCGGGGGGCTGGACATCGACGATCAAGCCCCACTCGAAGCGCGAACGCAATCGCTCTTCGAGAGTTAGAATCGCCTTGGGCGGACGATCAGAGCTAATCACAATATGCTTCGCCGCCGAATGGAGCGTATTGAAGGTATGGAAAAACTCTTCTTGGGTGGCGTCTTTGCCAGCGATAAATTGAATATCGTCGATCAGCAGCACGTCGATATTCCGGTAGCGCATGCGGAACTCTTCGGTCTGCTGGCGACGAATGGCATTGATCAAGTCGTTGGTAAATTTCTCAGACGAAACGTACAGCACATTAATTTCGGGATCGCGATCGAGCACGCGATTGCCGATCGCGTGGAGCAAGTGGGTCTTGCCCAAGCCGACGCCGCCATACAGGAAGAGCGGGTTATAGGCTTGGCCGGGATTATCAGCCACGGCGAGACAAGCGGCGTGGGCCAAGCGGTTACTCGAACCGACAATAAAGCTGGAAAACGTATATTTGGGATTCAGCATCCCCGAACGCATTGCGCTGGCCAAATCGAGTTGGACAGCGCGTTCGCTGGCGCCATTGCCGGGCGCAAAAGCCGGCACGGCAGATTCGGCGATCATCGGTTCAGGTTCAGCAGCAAACCGCGACCCCTTGAACGAAGCAGGGAGCAATTCAGGGCGCAACGATGGGCTAGCAATCAGCACCTGCACTTGCACCGAGTAGCCGACAACCCGCGTCAGCGCGTTGCGGAGCGGCATGAGTAACCGGTTTTCCAGCCCTTCTTTCTGAGCCGGCGACGAAACCCCAATCCGCGCCACCCCGTTGTCAAGCGACAACAGCGTTGCCGAGCGCAGCAGCGCATCGTAATCATGGCGCGAAATTTGCGATTGCAGGGCGGTCAGTGTTGCTTTCCAGATTTGAGTTAGGTTCACGCTGCGCCTCCTTGCGAGCCGCGCTTAACCATCGCGCACATAATCAATCACCCGCGCCGAAACGCGGGATCAGCAACGCAGTCGTTTGACATCTGAGTCGCAGTGCGCTTGTGGTGAGAGCGGGCAGCAAGTCTTCAATTGACGTGGTGAGATCATACTCGATCTGTCCCCATATTTCAAGCAACATAATGCGGGAGATCTATAAATGTTCCTTATAGTGATGCAATGTGGTAGGCGTTTGTTTCTTGTGATCGTAGCGAGATAGAGACTGCGTTATGTTGAGATTAAACTGTGGATAATTGTGGATAAAGTGGCAAACTATTTGCCGGGCAGCTTCGATTTTAGCGCATCGTGGTGCGCTCGTCACCGATCGCACAACGAGCGCGATCACCCTGCCTTTCATGTGGATAATGCGTGGACAGGCGGGGAGAAGGACGTGGATAGAGTCATGGCGCAGTGATGACGGCCACTGCGCCATTATTCCGGGAGATCAACCGGCGGCAGATCGGCAAGGCTCGTTAAACCAAATTGTTGGAGAAAGGCCGGGGTCGTGGCGTAGAGGATAGGCCGGCCCAACGTCTCGAGACGACCAGCCTCACAGATCAGATCGCGCGCTAGCAACGCGCGCAGCGCGGCACTGCTATCAACGCCGCGAATAGCATCGATCTGGGCACGCGTGATAGGTTGGCGATAGGCAATAATCGCGAGCGTCTCGAGCGCGGCATGTGACAGGCGCTGGCCGTGTTGCGCACCGAGCAAGCGCCGGATGGCCGGCGCCGCTTCCGGCGCGCTGACCAACATCACCTGATCACCGTGGCGCTGAAGGCGAATCCCGCGCTGCGCATAGCTTTGGCTCAATTCATCGATGGCCGCGGCAACTTGCTCCTGTGTCGCCTCTAACACTCGCGCTAATTGCTCAATCGTCACCGGTTCGCCGGCAACAAAGAGCACAGCTTCGATCAGTTGCGCCAACGAAGGTGGCGCTGTATCAGGAAAGAGCGCCGGCTGGTAGGGCGAACCGGCATTGGTTGTCGGTAAAACGTGGTCAGACTCGGTCATGGGTTATGTTCGGACACTAGACGCTATCCAGAAAATGATTGCTTATGGTATCATAACGGCTGCAAGTGCAAGCAGGAAAGGACGTTGCCAATGAGTGAGCGCCGTCGTGGCATTTCCCGCCGACAAGTGATTGCTGGTTTCTTTACCCTCTTGGGCTTTTTGATGTTGTTCAACTACGTACCGCTGGCACTAGCGGGCGATACCGTGGTGACCCGCATTGCGTTAGCGGTGCCGCAACCGGTGATAGCCTTCCCCACGGCGTGGAGCCTGACCGTTATCGGTTTGATCGCACTGATTGCCGGCGTACTGGGTCTGAGCAACCGCGCCCACCGTTGGGCCGACGGTCTGCTGTGGACGAGTGCGGTGCTCTTGTTTCCAGCCATTCTGATCTGGGCCGCAGCCGGGAAACAGACCAATGCGACCGTGATGCTCAGCGAATCACTACGCCTCGGCACACCGCTAGCGCTCGGCGCATTGGCCGGGATCTGGGCCGAACGTTCAGGCGTGATCAATATCGCTATCGAGGGCATGATGCTGATGGGAGCCGCCTTTGGCTTCGCCATCTTTATCTTCACCGGCGATATCTGGGCCGGCGTGATTGGCGCAGTTGTCATCGGCGGCGTCATGGCGCTCTTGCACGGCGCACTCTCGATTTCATTCCGCACCGACCAGATTATTAGCGGTACGGTGGTCAACATTCTAGCGATTGGCGTGACCGGCTACCTCAGACGGCAATATATCGTCGTGGAAGGCGGCGGACGGATCACGCTCCCGTCGCTTTCCGGCTTGCTCGCTAACGCCGGTTTTCCCGACCTTGCCCGCTCGCTCGAATCCATTCCAGTGTTGGGGACGTTGATCTTCAGCGGCAAGCCAATCTTTTTTGCCATGCTGCTCCTTGTGATCATGACCCACATCGTGCTCTTCATGACCCGTTGGGGCTTGCGTACGCGGGCCGTAGGCGAGAATCCCAAAGCCGCTGACACGGTTGGCATTGCAGTCAACCGAACACGCTATTTCAACGTCTTCATCAGCGGGTGCATTGCTGGGCTCGGCGGCGCATGGTTTTCGTTGGAAACAGTGGGCCAATTTGACGACGGGATGACGGCCGGTAAGGGCTTTATCGCGCTGGCGGCGATGATCTTCGGTAAATGGATGCCGTTTGGCGCCTTTGGCGGCGCAATGCTGTTTGGCTTTGCCGAGGCCTTAGGCACGCGCTTCCAAATCTTGCAGGTACAGGTCTTGGGCGGCCCGGTGCCAGTGCAATTTTTGCAAGTTACACCTTACGTCGTAACGATGATTGTACTGGCCGGATTGATTGGCCGCGCTGTCGGGCCGGCGGCGGTAGGCAAACCGTATGAGAAACAATAACCGCACAGCAGCGATAGCATCGGCAAGGCAGAGATGAATGATCATCTCACCTTGCCGAACATGCCCAATTTAGACCAGCCCTTCCGCTTCGAGCCATTCCTGCACATCGGCATCGGTAGGGCTGGCCTTGCCGCCGGGAATATACCGGAACCGATCGCCATACCCTTCCATCACCTGATTGCGCAGCGCTTCCGCCTCGGCGCTTGGATCGGTGTCGGGCACCCGCAACACCTCACCGGAGTTTAGGTCGAGATAAAAGCTCACAGCCGGGTCAGTCTCGGCCAGCGCGGCGCGAATTTGCTCACGATTGATGTTAGCGGCCACAGCATCCTCCAGTGGATTAACGACGGCATACGAACGACCGCCGAACCATAATGATGGTACACGAACCTGCCCGCTCTTGCAAGTTGACGGAGTGGTAACGTTTATCGTAATGAATCGTATAGTATCTGTGAGGAGCGCTTGTGAGCGATCCATCATCTGACGAGCTCGACCTCATCAACCGGGCTTGCGCCGGCGACCAATCGGCATGCGCCACGATTGTCCAGCGCTATACCGGCGTTTTGTATAATCAGGCCTATCGCATGCTCGGCGATGCGTCCGAGGCGGAAGACGCGGTGCAGGAAGTCTTCTTGCGCGCCTTTCGCCATCTGCAGAGCTATGATCCGTCGCGCCGGCTCGTCACGTGGCTGTTAACGATCGGATCGAACTACTGCATTGATCGCCTGCGCCGGCGGCGATTCAACTGGTTAACGTTGGAAGATGTCGCCTTTTGGCTGCCGAGCACGCAGCCGGGGCCAGAACGAAGCGCCTTGCAGAGCGCGCAGCGTGAAGCGGTGCAACGAGCCTTGCAACGGCTGCCTGAGAGTTATCGCGGCGTGACCGTGCTCCGCTACTGGCACGATCTCTCGTATGACAGGATCGGTGCTATCTTGGGCTTAACCGAAGCGACCGTCAAGACCCGGCTGCATCGAGCGCGCAAAATGCTGCAAGAGGCGCTGGCCGCTGAGGAGGAGGTATGGAACACGGAAGGGATGGCGAGTTGACCGATGCCGAGCTGGCTGCGGTCGAAGCCGAGACGCGCGCGTTACTGGCGCGATGGGGTGAACCAACGATGGCATCACCGCCAGCCGATCTATCGGCGCGCGTGGTACGGCGCCTCTCCGCCGCTCCTGCGCGCCGTGGTTGGCGCTGGCGGCCACTCTGGCTGGCTGCGCCGCTCGTCGCGCTGGTGCTGGGGGTCTGGGGATTGAGCATTGACAGCAACGGCCCCGCCTCGCTGTTCGGCGATCCAGCCACCGGCGCCGGGCGGTATGTGTTGGGACTCACCCTCGTCGCCAAACCGCTCTGGCACCTATGGCTGGTCAACGCCGGGTGGTGGCTGCTCGGATTGTTCGTCCTTTTCGCCGCTGGCTGGCTTTGGTGGCGCTTGATTCTTGATGCACCGTTGGCTGAGGTTTTGCAGTGATACGACGAAGCTGGTTGTTTGCAGTTATGCTCTGGTTGGTCATGCTCGCTACGCCAGCGCGCGCGTTCGCGCAAGGGCCAGCGGCGCTGATCATTGCTGCCGGCGAGCAGTACCGTGGCCACGTCGCCACGTTCGATCAACCAATTGTGATACTGGGCGAAGTTGACGGCGACGTAACGAGTTGGGCCGGTTCGATCACCGTGCAAGGCATTGTGCGCGGCGATGTGGTGAGCTACACCGGTACGATTACGTTAGCTCCCGGCGCCATTGTCGAAGGAAACGTCCTTTCAATCGCTGGCGGCATAGAGATTGGATCGCGCGCCGGCTTGCATGGCACCGCAATCGGGGTCGAACCGCTGGCTGGATCGGCGGTAGCCACCGCGTTGATTGGCACGCTGAGCGGCCAAACCATCGTCCGCCGTTGGTTGCTGCCGGGAACTACCGGAGTGCTCGGTGCGCTGATTTCGGCAATGCTCTGTGTGGCGATCGCGCTCATCTGGCCGCGCCGCACAGCCGGGATCGGGCGAGCGTTGCGCGCCGCGCCATTGCGCAGCGCCGTGGTTGGGTTACTCTCAAACATACTGGCACTCTCGGCATTGCCGCTTGTCGTGGGGGTATTGACCCTCAGCCTCGCCGGTCTGTTCCTCCTCCTGCCATTGATCATCCTGCTGCACGTGCCGTATGCCATCGGACTCACCGGCGTCGCGCGCGCGATCGCAGCCACATGGCCACCCGGCTGGGCGCTCAAGCCGCCGCTGGCCGCCGCACTCGGCGCGCTCATTGTGCTCGTACCGCTGCTCGTTATCGGCATCGTTGCGCCGGCGCTCGCGTTGGGGTTAGGCTACGCCGTGGCGAGCTGGGGGTTGGGCGCAGCGTTGATTAGCCGCGGCGGCGCGCTACCGATTTGGCGCGACGAGTGGCCGGCAGTAAAGCACACTGGTTAGCATGGCTACGAAAAGACCCAATCAGGTCGTAGCGACATTTGATAGTAACGTCGCTCCTATACGCTAGCCGCCAGCGCAACAAATAAGAGGCCAAGCACACAACCCAGCAATATCCCCAACACGATGAGCAGGCTGGGGTAGAGCAATACGGCCAGCGTGGCCTTGCCGCTACCGAGCCGATGCACCACAGCGGTGCCGCTCACGAGAATGATAAGCCCCCACACCCACGCGATTATCAAGAGCGGCAAGTTCAAGACCGGAATAAAGGTGAGCGCATCGAGCGCATGGGGCGCAACCGAGAGCGATCCAACGGCGACCATTGCGCGAATGCCGCCTTGCCCGCCGAGTTGGCGGGCGGCGAGATGGGTGAACGTCACCGCTAGCAACATACCGCTCAAGTAGGTGAGCGGCGTCGAAACAGTTTGGCCGAGCGCCCGCAAGACGAGCGCAACCGGTCGTGGCAAGGCGGTAGGGATCGTAATAATATCACGCACCATCTGCGCTATCTCATCTTCGCTCTCTTGCAGCAAGCGCACGACTTCACGTTCCTGGGGCGTACTTGCTGTCTCCTGCTGCAGTTCTAGTGACTGGCGGTAGCCCAGCATCACCTCTTGCACAACACGCTCTGGGTCAGTGACGCTGATCAGCGTACTTGCGCTCTGGATTGCGCCGACAAGCAATCCCACCATCAGAATGATTAGAAATCCACGCCGAACCCCGTCAGGCGCGTCGCGCATCTCAGTGAATACCCGTTGGTTGAGGGTCAAAGCCCCATTAAAGGTATCGATCAACGACATATCATCTCCCCTACGCAGTGGCAACCAGTACTGCCAAAGCGCCACAACCGAACAGCATCAGCAACACAACCAATGCAATCGGCCCGATCAGCGCCGCCCAAAACGCCCGCCATGCCGGCAGATTATGCGCTGCGCGCAGGCCAAGATAACACCCGATCAAGCCAAGCAGGGTCGTGCCGGCGACTTGCGCGAATGGCACAATCTGCACCACCGCCAGCCAATTCGCGCCACTTGCTAACGCCATGCAACCGAGCGTTTGGGCAAAGGTGCCTTCACCGCCAAGCGAGCGGGCGGCGAGATGGGCCACAAAGCCGTAGATCAGCCAGATGAACAAATAGACGAACGGCGTGGCAATCGCGCCGATCAAGCCACTCCATTGGAGTGGCGCCACAATCTGGGCCAATTGGGTAAAGAACGGTTCGAGTTCGAGCGCCGGATCCACCCGTTGCAGTTCGGCAAACAAGGCCGTACGTTCGATGCCGCGCTGAACAACATCAAGCACAGCCAGCGGATCGGGGCTAGCCAGCGTGCTGAGCAAGCTGCCGATAACGCTCGCGGCCCCGACCAGAATACCCACCAGCGCCACAACCAGAAAACCGTCGCGTAACGTTGCCGGATTATCGCGCTGTTCGCGAAACGCGTTGGGATCGAGAAATAGGCCGGCAGTGCTGAGGCGGAAGAGGTAAGTGAGTGATTCCATTGCTTTCCTCGTGCTAAGCGAAGGAACCGGATCCTGAGACAGGTTACGCACGCAGATACACCACCCCTTTACCGAGGCGGGTATTGATGGGAACGCCAGCAGCGCAGAGTGGACACTCCTCGGCGGGATAGCTCTCAAGCGGCAATTCGGTGAGCGCTACGAGGCGCGGCGCGCCGAGATCGAGCGCCGTTATACCGCCGCGATTGCAGAGTGCGCCAACGCCGACCACAATCCCGCCGGCAGCCGTCACCGCCTCGACCACCAGCCGCGCTGAGCCGCCAGTAGTGAGGACATCTTCGACCACCAACACCCGCTTGCCGGCGATCAGCGCATCGTAGCCACGGCGAAACACCCGCTGCTTACCGGTTTCGACCTGTTCTTCTTCAGCGTAGACCGCCAACACCTCCCGCCCGTTCAGTTGCGACAGGTGGTGTGCCGTCCACTGGGCCATAATCACTCCACCCACGGTTGGCCCGGCCACCGTCTCAACGCCGGCATCGGCAAAGTGACGGGCCAACGCCGCACCGACCATGCTAGCGGCAGCAGTATGCGGATAGAGCGCGTCCTTATTCACATAGCTACTGCCATGGCGGCCAGAGGTATAGACAATGTGATCGTTAGTGACAATCGCACCCAGTTGATGCAAGACATCTAAGAGATTGGTATCGCTCATAACGTAACATTATCCTGTTCAAGTTCAGTTACAATGCGGGCCGCCGCCGCCGCCGGATCGCCGATCGCAGCCGGCGGGTTGGTAATCGGGCGGCCAATCACCAGATAATCAGCCCCAGCCCGCAGCGCGGCAGCGGGGGTCATCACTCGCCGTTGATCGCCTTCGCCGGCCCACAGCGAGCGAATGCCCGGCGTCACAATCCGCACATCGGGGCAAGCAGCGCGGATCGCACCCACCTCGTGCGGCGAAGCAACCACGCCATCGAGACCGCAATCGCGCGCCATCCGCGCTAGATGCACCACATACTCGGCAACTTCTTGCCGCACCTGCAATTCGCCGGTCAACGCCGCCGCATCAAGGCTGGTCAAGACGGTGACGCCGAGCAGCAAGGGGCGATACGGCATGCTGTGCGCGGCGGTCGCTGCCGCGCACAGCATGGCACTGCCGCCAGTACAATGCAAGGTCAGCATCCGCACCGCCGGGCCGAGCGCGCAGACGGCGCGCACCGCGCCAGCTACCGTATTGGGAATATCATGCAGCTTGAGATCGAGAAACACGCTGCCGCCAACCGCCGCAATCGCCTGCACCACCTGCGGCGTGCCAATCGCTGTGCAAATCTCTAACCCCACCTTGAACCCGCCCACCTGCCCGCGCAACTGAGCAGCCAGCGCAACCGCGCGGTCGAGATCGGGCGTGTCGAGAGCAACCAGAATACGTTCGCGGGGAGATAACGGCATCGTCGCCATGATGCGCTCACGTATGGATCAAGAGATACACGGCAACCCCCACCACCGTCGCAACCCAATAGAGCGCAAAGGCAATCCGCATAAACGGCTTGTAATTGGTGAAGCGCCAGCGCGCCGGCAGCCAGCCATTACCAACGAACACCACGTACACCCCAAAGAGCATTGCCACCGTACCAATCACCTCGTGAGCCGGCATCGCGACAAAGGCTGCCACCGGCAACGTGAGATTCTCATCAGGCGTGACCGCTAGCAGCGACGGGATCATCACACCGAACACGAGCGCCAAATTAGCCGCCGCTGCGCCGGTTTGCAGCCAACGATGCGCGCTATAGTAGCCTTTCACCGCTAGATAAGCGCCAATGGTAAAAGCGATCGCAACGATGATACTGCCTACCAATGACACATCTTGGGCGAAAGTGGCTTTGGTGCCGAGAAACCCGCTCATCACCGCTCCTTGCCGGCAGCCAGCAACGCGCGATTGATCCGGCGCGGCAGCAACGGCCCGCGATAGACCAAGCCGGTGTAGAGCTGGATCAAGCTCGCGCCGGCCTCGAACATCCGCAGCGCATCATCAGGCGAATGGATGCCGCCGACGCCGATAATCGGCAGTTTGCCGCCAGTGGCGCGCGCAATCAACTGTACCACCTGCCGAGAGCGTTGGGCGAGCGGTTGCCCGCTGAGACCGCCGGTCTCGGCCACTAACGCCAGATCGATGCCCTCAAGACCACTGCGCCCAATCGTGGTATTGGTCGCAATTATACCGGCGACAGCGTGATCGGCGCACACTGCCAACAGCTCTTCGATCGCTGCATCGCTCAGATCCGGCGCAATTTTCACCAGCAGCGGGCGCGGCCCGCACGAATCGGCGCGGCCCAGTTCGGCGTTATCGCGCTGCAACGCGGCCAAGAGCGCGCGCAAGTGATCGGCGTCTTGCAATTGGCGCAGGCCAGGAGTATTGGGTGAACTGACGTTGATCGCCACGTAGGCGGCATACGGGAAGAGCAGCCGGAACGAGGCGCGATAATCGTCGATCGCCTGATCGAGCGGCGTCACTTTCGATTTGCCGATCGAGACGCCAACCGGGATGGAAACTGGCGTCGCTGCCAGCCGTTGCGCCAAGACCGCCGCGCCGGCATTATTAAACCCCATGCGATTAATCAGCGCCTCGCGCGCCGGCAAGCGAAACAGGCGCGGACGCGGATTGCCGGGTTGCGGGTGATAGGTGACAGTGCCCACCTCGACAAAGCCAAAGCCAAGCGCAGCCCATGCCGGCAACGCCACGCCATCTTTGTCCATGCCAGCGGCTAACCCGACCGGGTTAGGAAAGTGAACCCCGAAGACGGTACGCGCTAAGCGTTGATCACGGATCGCAGCAATCAACTGCAGAGTGCGGCACAACGAGCGTGATCGGCTCAGCAACGCCAACAGATGCAACGTGCGTTCGTGAGCGGTCTCGGCATCGCCACCGCCAAGCCGGAACAAGATTGGGCGCAGCAGGAAGCGGTATATCGTTAGATCAGAACGGTTCAACACCCACCTCAGACAACTCATCGGCAAAACGCTCGATATCGCGCGTGGTGCGGAGCCGCTCGATCCGGCTGAGCAACCGTTTCCGGTCGGCGCTCCCCTCAATCACTGCCCGTTCCAAATACTGGGTGAGATACAGCTTAATTACCTCAAGCTGGTCGGCAGTCAGCGGTTCGCCTTGCATATAGCGTTCAACCGCGGTAGCCAGCCGCCCAGTCGTCTCTTCCATCCAGAAACGGGGCGGACGAGCGACCGGAAACGGATAGGGATAATCAGGATTAGGCACAAACACCAATGGCCCCATCACTTCAGCGTTTTCGGGCAACGGATCGGTGGTCATAGCGCGTCCTAGTGGATCTTCAACCCCAGCAAGCGATACAAACGGTCAAAATCAAAATGGGCATCGAGCAATTCGGTAAAGCGGCGCAGCTTAGCTTCTTGATGGAAGCGCACGCGACCAAACAGACGCTCGGCCCGATCAACCGTGCTGAGGGTATCATCAGCCACCAGAATAATCGGCACCTCCAGCTCGGCGGCGCGATCTATCACCTGCATCGTCGGGCGGATATTGCCGGTCAGCACCAGCGCATTGGTGCTAGTCTGCAGCGCAATCAGTTGCAAATCGCTGCGATCGCCGCCGGTAATCACCGCCTTGTTGGCGCGGCGGCGGAAGAACGACAGACTCGCTTCGGCTCCCATTGCCCCGATCATCAGCGAATCGAGCATCTTCTCGCCCCACTCAGGCCGGCCAATGATTTGCCCGCCCAAATGCTGGGCCAGCTCGTTGACGCTCACCCCAGACAAGAGCCGGTCGCGCGGCATAATCCCAAACACCGGAATGCCCCGCCCTTCGAGGAACGGCGTGACGCGATTGCGGACAAACTCGCGGTGCGGCTCTTCGACTTGATTGATCAGCACCCCCAGCAAGCGATCGCCGACGTAGCGTTGCACGCTCAAGATGGTATCAACCGACAAGGTAGAGGTATAGCGGCACACCAGCAAGCCGGGAGCTTGGAGAATATCCGTCACCTGATCGGCGGTCAGGTCGACCAGCGCCCCCTCGGCCCACGTATTGGTGCCCTCAAGCACCACCACATCCTTTTGGCGTGACACCGCCAGATAAGCATCGCGCAGCGTCTTAGCGAACGAATGGGGCTGCCCGCGCAGGATCGACTCAATCACCCCCGGCGTAATCAACACCGGCGCGACCTGCTCCATTGGCGCATCAAGGCCAATCGTCTGGCGGATAAAGGCGGCATCTTCATCGAGCACCGCATCGGGCGTGTGCGTCACCGAAACGCTGACCGGCTTCATATAGCCGACGCGGAAGCCGTCTTGCTTCATGCGGCGCAGCAAGCCGACGCAGACCGCGCTTTTGCCGACGTAGGTTTCGGTTGAGGCGACATACAGTGTTGCCATCATTGCCTCCACTTAGTTGAGGATGATCCGGGCATCGAGGACGATCGCGCCCTCGCCTTCGTGATGGACGACGAGCGGATTAATATCCATCTCGACAATTTCCGGGAAGTCGGTGACCAATTGGCTGACCCGCAGCACCGCCTCTTCGATCGCAGCAATGTCGGCAGGCGGTTCGCCACGCACGCCGCGCAAGAGCGGGTAGGCGCGGATTGAACGGATCTGCTCGCGCACCTCTTCAACACTGAGCGGCGCGAGGCGGAAGGCAACATCTTTCAAGGCCTCGACATAGATGCCTCCCATTCCCACCGCGATCAGCGGCCCAAATTGCGGATCGCGGCTGACACCGACTAAGACTTCACGGCCTTTGCGCACCATCTCTTGGACAAGGATACCCCAAATGCGCGCCGAGGGGACATATTTGCGCGCGCGGTACTCGATCAGCTCGAAGGCATCGCGCACCGCTGTGGCATCGCTCAGACCAACGCGCACGCCGCCAATATCGCTCTTGTGAAGAATATCAGGGCTGGAAATCTTCATCACCACTGGATAGCCAAACTCATTGGCAATCGCGACCGCCTCTTCCGGGGTATGGGCCAACCGGCTTCTAGGCAACCGCATCCCATACGCCTCCATGACTTGGCGCGCCTCAACCTCGCCCAACTCGACCCGGCCAGCCGCACGCACTTCAGCGAATAATTGTGCCACGCGATCGCGATCAACGTCAAAATGGCGATAGGTGGGAGCCGGACGTCGTTGCCAGAGTGATTGGCGATACATTGCGGCCAACGATTGGACAGCGCGTTCGGGGAAGGGGTAATTCGGAATATACGCCTCATTGAGCGCGCGCACCGCTTCACCGAGGCTCGCGCCACCCATAAAGCTGGTCACCACCGGTTTATCGGTCTGCTTGGTGAGTTCGGCAATCAGCCGCGCCGTCACTAAAGGATCGGAAACCGCTTGGGGCGTAAACAGCACAATCAAACCATCAACATTCGGATCGGCGAGCGCAGCTTCAATCGCCCAAGCGTATCGATCTGGTGTTGCATCACCAATGACATCAATCGGGTTAAAGAAATTAGCATTGGATGGCAATTTCTCTTGCAAGCGGCGGATGGTTTCGGGGGTGAACTCGGCCATTGCCAAGCCGCTGCGCTCAACCGCATCGGTCGCGATAATACCGGGGCCGCCGGCATTGGTGACAATCGCCACCCGATTGCCGCGGATCATCGGCTGGTACGCGAAGACCAAGGCCAGATCGAACAACTCATTCATCGTGCGCGCGCGCAAGATACCGCTTTGGGCAAAAGCGGCCTCATACGCCGTTTCAGAACCGGCCAGCGAACCGGTATGGGACGACGCAGCGCGAGTGCCGGCGGCAGTAGTGCCGCTCTTAATTGCCACTACTGGCGTACACTTGGTCACCTCGCGCGCAACGCGAATGAAGCTAGGGCCGTCATCAATCGCTTCCCAATAGGCCAAAATCACCTTGCTATGCTCGTCACGATTCCACGCCTCAAGCAGCGTTACCTCGTCAACATCGGCCTTATTGCCGAGGCTGACGAAACGCGAAAAACCAATCCCTTGCTGATAGCTCCAATCGAGAATAGCCGTGCAGATCGCTCCCGATTGCGACATCAACGCAATGTTGCCGGGCAACGGCATCGCATTGGCGAACGAGGCATTAAGCTTACTGATCGTATCGATAATACCGAGCGAATTGGGGCCGATCATGCGCATCCCATAACGGCGCACGGTTGCCAACAACTCGCGCTCAAGCTCGCGTCCGGCGCCGCCGACCTCTTTAAAACCGGCGGTAATCACCACCAAGCCACGAATCCCTTTGCGGCCACACTCATCAACCGCCGCGTTGACGTGTTGGGATGGAATAACGATCACCGCCAAGTCAATTGGATCAGGAACCTCGAGCACTGAGCGGTAGGCGCGCAAGCCAAGCACTTCGGTAGCGCGCGGATGGATTGGATAAATGCGACCTTGATAGCCGTGTTCGATAATATTTTTCAGCACACGATGACCCAGACGCGCCGGTTCAGGCGACGCCCCAAGCACAG
Source organism: Chloroflexus sp. (assembly GCF_034435895.1). Taxonomy (GTDB): domain Bacteria; phylum Chloroflexota; class Chloroflexia; order Chloroflexales; family Chloroflexaceae; genus Chloroflexus. The sequence goes on along the minus strand of NZ_DAOTWH010000034.1, from coordinate 33,541 downwards.
CTACCGACTGAGGGTCAAAAATGGCCTCTAACATAGCGCGGGTGCTCCTTTTCGCACACCTTGCCCATTCATCATAACCGATACGCGACATTGCGACAAGCGATGTTTCGCGCAACTGCCACAATGATGCAAGGGTGCGCAGATATGACGATCGTGAATTGCTGTAGTGCAGACGAGTATGCGACCGGCATACGGGGAAGGTTGCAGGATTGCCGGCAATTCCAGCGTATCGCACACACGACCAAGGAGCATACAGCTCCCTATATGCAGGGTAGCACACAAGGTTACAAGCGCGGCTGCATAGCGAAGTTAATCAATGGCTGTGGCAGTGGCGGGAGCAGGAGCAGGAAGCAGCAGGAGCCAGTGTTCGAGCGCGCCAAGGGTAAAAAGACTGGCTAAGAGGGCTAAACGAATGGCCGCCGGGTCGCCAAGATGAGCGCCAATACTAAACCAGAGCATAATCGCCAGCAATGTAGCGACCGACACACTGGGGCGGAAAAACGCGCTCGGCGGGCCGGGCCGCCAGTAGCTGGCAAGAAAGGCAAGGTGCGCCGGGAAGAGTTCGACTTGCAGCGCCCGCACACCGTAGAGCACATTGAGCTTGGCGCTCTGCTGCAAGGCCCAGCTTAGCCCAAAAGTGAGCGGGCCAAGCCAATGGCTGGCGTCTTGCAACAGCCAAATCAGCAAACCCATCTCAAGCAAGAAGGCGAGCTGGTGGTAGAAGTGGGTGCCGAGGGCGTAAAAGAAGCGCTGCACGCCATGCGCATCGGGCGGGCACGGCAGCCGGCGCGGCCCGGCCAGTATACCGCTGTAGAAGGCAAGCTCGTGCCATGCCCACACCAGCAACCCGGCAGTGAATGCGCGATACGCGCCAAGCGCGCTCAGATCGTGGCGCGTTACGAGCAATTCACTATGTGCGAACAAGAGCAGCGGCAAACTGAGGAACACCGCCCAACCTGCTACCCGTTGCCCGCGCCGGTTGAGCCAGATCAGGCCGAAGGTCAGGCCTAGCCACAACGTGACGACCGTGAAGAGCGGCAACAGATAGTAGAAGGCGATGTCTATCCAATTCATAGCTGAGCTTTCTACCCACTTTTGCACTAATGTCATAATTGTACACGAAATGCAGCAGTTCGTGAAGGTCTGGTGAAAAGAGGTATGTCTGAGCGAGCTAGTTCCGCTGAAGCAGGAGATTGCCGCGGTCGGGCGGCGCCAGCGTGGCTTTGCGCTGCACCGCTCTCGCTATGACAGACGGGCACGCCCCAGCTCTTCGCTTGTCATTGCGAGCCGCGCGCAGCGCGGCGAAGCAATCCCCCACGAGCACGGGAGGTATGCCTGAGCGGGCTGGTTCCGCTGAAGCAGGAGATTGCCGCGATCGGGCGGCCCCTCGCTGCGCTGGGGCCGCACCTCCCTCGCAATGACAGTCTATTAGGCATCTGTTCCGCTGGAGCGAGAGAGAGAACTGTGACCACAGAGAGCGCGGGGTACGTTATCCTTTGGCCCGGCCCTGAAGGGCCGGGCTTGGGTTACGAAGCCAGCTGCGCGGGCTGTTGGCCCTCACCCCCAGCCCCTCTCCCGCTGGCGCGGGAGAGGGGCGCTGCTGTCACTCGTTCGACGATACCGTTCCCGCCCACCACGCGGCTCCCCCTCTCCCACCTGACGGTGGGAGAGGGGGTTGGGGAGTGAGGGTGTCAACGCAAAGCCGCTAAGGGGGCAAAGACGCAGAGGATGGAACGCCATGGCGCGAAGCACGCAGAGGACGCAAAGGGTGGTTGGGAAGCGGCACTTCCCATTTGTCATTGCTGCGGTCGGGCGACTCCTCGCTGCGCTGGGGCCGCGCCGCTCTCGCAATGACATGAGGGCCCGCGGTTGCCGCGATCATGGAGTGCGGCAGTCAAACTGCCGCACTCCATGCGCTTCAAGACGAATTGCTATTCTTCCTGTGCCCGTTCGCCCAGTTTGCGATCGAGCATCAACAAGCCAACCCCATCGTTGCCGATCAGCTTGAGGTGCTGGATAATCTCCTCGGCGCTCTTTTCCTCTTCGACTTGTTCGTCGATAAACCACTTCAGCATGCTCATCGTGGCATAATCGTTCTCTTGCGCCGCTAACGAGTAGATAGCGTGGATCGCAGCAGTCACCCGCTGCTCGTGGGCCAACGCCCGCTCGAAGGCGTCAAGCGGCGAGGCAAACTCGTTCTGCGGTTCGTCAATCGCCCCTAGCATCACCCGCCCGCCCCGATCGTTCACGTAATCGAAAAAGCGGAGCGCGTGCTCACGCTCTTCTTCGCTCTGGATGCGGAACCAGTGGGCAAATCCGGTCAGCGAGAGTGACTCGAAGTAAGCGGCCATTGCCAAATAGGTGTACGATGCAGCATATTCGTAGGTGATTTGCCGGTTTACGGCCTGTTGGATCGTTTCGCTCAGCATCATTGCCCTCCTTCACGCCATTGACGGGAAACACCCGTATGATACCCTATTTCGCAAGCGCTTCCAAACCAAACTAACCGGATATGCGCTATACTACCGCGCACAACTATATTGATTTGTCTAGAGAGACTGCAATGCTCGACCGCGCAACGATTGCCGTCCACGAAGCCAAGTTGCTCGACCTAATCGCCCGCCTCGTCCACCTCGAATCGCCGAGCACGGATAAAGCCCTGCTTGATGCCTGCGCTGATGAATTGGCCGCGCTCTTTACCGGCATTGGTCAGGTGGAGCGCATCACTAACCCTTCCGGCGGCGACCATTTGCGCGTCACGGTGACTGATGTCGCCGAGCCAGCTTTGCCGCCGGCGCTGGTGCTCTGCCATTACGATACGGTGTGGACAGCAGGAACGGTGGCGCAGCGACCCTTTACCGTCACTGCCGACCGCGCTTTTGGGCCGGGGGCGTATGATATGAAGGCTAGCATCGGGATGGTTTACGCCGCTCTTGGTGGGTTTGGCCAGCCAGCGCCGCGGTTGCGCCGTCCGGTTATTGTGCTGTTGACCTCTGATGAAGAGATCGGCAGCCCGACCTCGCGGGCGCTGATCGAGGCGACAGCAGCGCAAGCGGCGCACGTGTTGGTGATCGAACCGCCAACCGAGCCGGATGGCGCACTGAAGACGGCGCGCAAGGGCGGCGGCGCGTTTCGGGTGACAATTACCGGCAAGGCGGCCCACGCTGGGGTCGAACCGGAGAAGGGGGCTAGTGCGATCACCGAGCTGGCCCATCAGATTTTGGCAGTCAATGCGCTGGCTAACCCCGCGATCGGCACGACGGTTAATGTTGGCGTGGTTGGCGGCGGCACCCGGCCTAACGTGGTGCCTGCCGAAGCGTGGATGGAGGTTGATGTACGGGTGTGGACGCAGGCTGAAGCGGCGCGGATCGAAGCTGGTATGGCGGCGCTACAGCCGGTAACGCCGGGGACGCAAGTGGCGGTTAGCGGCAACGTGCGCCGTCCACCGATGGAACGCACTCCGGCTAGCGCCGCGCTCTTTGCCCGCGCTCAAGAGCTGGGTGCAGCGTTGGGTTTAGACATCCGCGAGGGGAGCACCGGCGGCGGCAGCGACGGCAATTTCACAGCTGCGCTCGGCATTCCTACTCTCGACGGGTTGGGATGCCCCGGCGCCGGTGCGCACGCCGATCACGAGCAGATTAGCCGGCAGGGGTTGATCGACCGTACTGCGCTGCTGTGCGCGTTGTTAAGTGAGGTGTAGGAGTGGGAAAGACGGGAATAGCCACGAAAAGACACAAAAAACGCAAAAACTTTTTTGTGTCTTTTGTGTCTCTTTGTGGCTATTCACAGCATAGCACCAGTGGAACCTATCACCCCTTCCCCGCTAGGGGAGTATTGTGCCCCACCCCCTTTCCCCTCCCCCGTTGGGGGAGGGGAAAGGGGGAAGAGGGGATTGCCACGAAAAGACACAGAAACACAAACCTTTTTTGTGTCTTTTGCGTCGCTTTGTGGCTATTCACAGCATGGCACCAGTGGAACCCATCACCCCTCCCCCGCTGGAGGAGCATTGTGCCCTCACCCCCGGCCCCTCTCCCGCTGGGGGAGCGTTGTGCCCCCACCCCCAGCCCCTCTCTCACGCCAGTAGGAGAGGGGGAAATGGAGAATTGACCCGAAAAGACACAAAAAACCCAACATCTTTTGTGGCTTTTGTGTCTTTTGGGGCTACGCTTCGGCCCGACCCTGAAGGGCCGGGCTACGGTTACGAAGCCCGCTGCGCGGGCTGTTCGCCCTATCCCCCAGCCCTCGCTCCCGCCTGACGGTGGGAACAGGGGAGGGGAGATAGCCACAAAAACTCACAACTTCTTTCGTGCCTTGTGTGTCGTTTCGGGACCATTCACGGATCACTCTCTTGTCGGGGAAGAGGCATGTGCGACGCTTGACAACTATCGCTACGCCGTCTATCATATCACCAGATAATGATATGTTTATGAGGAAGCATACTATGCTCACGGTTGCCAATCCAACGGCGCTAGCACGCCAAGCCAAGCTCTTTCGCGGGTTTGCCGATCCTTCGCGCCTTGCCATCTTGATCGCGCTGCGTAACGGCGCGCGCAGCGTGAGCGATATTGTGCAAGCAACCGGGCTCTCGCAACCCAATGTCTCGAACCATCTGAGCTGCTTGCGCGATTGCGGGTTGGTGACGGCTTCGCCCCAAGGTCGCTTCGTGTATTACGAATTGAGCGACCGGCGGGTGGAGCAGTTGCTCCGGCTGGCTGACGAATTGCTGGCCGATGTCGCTAAAGGGGTGTACGAGTGTACGCGCTACCAAGCCGAGGATACGAGCGATGAGTGACTCCCATGTACTTGAAGTGCCGGTCAAGGGCATGGATTGCGTCGAATGCGCCCAGCATGTGCAACAGGCTATTGCCAAATTACACGGCGTCGAAGCGGTTGATGTCTTGTTAGCTGCCGAGAAGGCTGTGATCCGGCTCGATCCGGGCCGGGTCGATCTATCTGCCATCCGGCAAGCAGTCGAGAGCGCGGGCTATACCGTCCCTGACACGGCAACGCCGGCCAATGCCTCGATCAACCAATTCTCGCGCCAGATGACGATCCTGCTGGCGGTGGTGTTTGCGATTGTGTTGGGGATTGTGGTCGCCGGCGAGTGGCTCGGTTTGTTTGATCAACTCAACGCATTAATCCCTCTGCCTATTGGCATCGCGCTGGTGGTGGCAGGTGGCTGGCCGGTCTTCCGTAATGTGGCGCGAGCGACCCTCCGCCGCCAGATCACCTCGCATACTCTGATGACGCTCGGCGTGATTGCTGCGTTGATCGTGGGTGAATGGGTAGCGGCAGCGATCGTGGTCATTTTCATGCGTGTCGGCGATTATGTCGAGCGGTTTACCGCCGAGAACGCCCGCCGGGCGGTGAAGGAATTGACTGCACTGGCGCCGCAAACGGCGAGGGTTGAACGGGGCGGCGAAGAGGTAGAAGTGCCGGTGGCCGAGGTGCAACCCGGCGATACCGTGATCGTACGGCCCGGCGAGCAGATTCCGGTTGATGGCGAGGTGATCGCCGGCTATGCCACCATTGATCAAGCTGCGATCACCGGCGAGTCGATGCCGGTGGAAGTGAGCGCCGGTTCGCATGTGTTTGCGGCGACACTTGCCAAACTAGGCAGTTTGCGGATCAAGGCGTTGCGAGTGGGGGCCGATACTACCTTTGGCCGCGTGATCAAGCTGGTCGAAGAGGCTGAAGCACATCGGGGCGAGGTGCAACGGCTGGCTGACCGGTTTAGCGCCTATTATCTGCCGGTGGTGGCCGGGATTGCCGTCCTGACTTTCTTGATCAGCCGTAACCCGCTGGCAACCGCCGCTGTGTTGGTGGTCGCCTGTTCATGTTCGTTCGCGTTGGCCACCCCGGTCGCGATGCTGGCCGCGATCGGCGCGAGCGCCAAGCGCGGCCTGTTGATTAAAGGCGGCAAATATCTGGAAGCGTTGGCGAAAGCCGATGTAGTGCTGATCGATAAAACCGGCACGCTGACGTTGGGCCGGCCCCGCATCACTGATGTGATCGCGCTCAACGGGGTGCCCGCGCCAGAGGCATTGCAGCTTGCCGCCACGGCTGAACGGTATTCGGAGCATCCGCTGGCCGCGGCGGTGCAAGAGTTGGCGCGGGCGCAGAACCTCACCCTCGCCGAGCCAGAGCACTTTACGGCTATCCCCGGTATGGGGGTGCGGGCAACGGTACACGGCGCTACGATTACCGTCGGCAATCGCCGGTTGATCCCGGCGGCGGCCTCGCTACCGCTGGCCGTCCAACTCGAAGCCGAAGGCAAAACGCTCTTGGTCGTGGCGCGCAACGATGAACCGATTGCGCTCCTCGCTGCCGCCGATACGCTCCGTCCCGAAACGCCGGCGGCCATTGCCGAACTGCGCGCGCTAGGCATCAAACACATCGAATTGCTCACCGGCGACAACGAACGCACGGCTGCCGCCTTGGCTGGCCAGCTTGGGGTGCAGTACCGGGCGCAATTGCTGCCGGAAGATAAAATCGCGGTGGTGAAGGATTATCAGGCGCGCGGCCATACCGTGGTTATGGTTGGCGACGGGGTAAACGACGCGCCGGCGCTGGCGCAGGCTGACATCGGCATCGCGATGGGTGCTGCCGGAACCGACATCGCGATCGAAGCCGCCCATATCGTGCTGATGCGCGATGATTGGACGCTGGCGCCGCAGGTTTTGCGCATTGCCCGGCGCACGATGGGAGTGGTCAAGCTCAATATCGGATTTACCGCCGTCTACAATCTGATCGGGCTTACGCTGGCCGCGGTTGGATTGCTGCCACTCACCCTCGCCGCCGCCGCGCAATCGTTGCCCGATCTCGGCATTCTCGCCAATTCGGCGCGGCTGTTGCGCCAACGGTGATGGTTGGGGATGCCTTGCGGAATCACTTAGCCGCTCGCAAACCTGCCTGCGGAAAGAAGGGAGCGATGGCATGGAGGGCTGGAAAACCGACGACCTTGCGCTGATTGGCGATACGGACGCGATCGAGGTAGCGGCGCATGCGAGCGGCCAGCTTACCAAACCGGTTCCAGTTTGGGTGGTGCGGGTCAACGACAACCTCTATGTGCGCTCGTACCGTGGCCACGTCGGAGCATGGTTCCGCGCCGCGCAGGCCAGCGGGCAGGGCCGGATCTGGGCCGGCGATGAAGCTAGAGATGTCGCCTTTGTCGCCGAGACCGATCCGGTCATTAATGACCAGATTGACGCGGCGTATGGCACGAAATACGGTCACTCACCCTATGCGGGGGCGATGGTAGCGCCTGAAGTGCGCACAACGACGCTCAAACTGCTGCCCCGCTAGAAAAACGCCACCTGCCGGCCATCCTTGACAAATGTCTCGTGCCATGAGACATATCTGACTATTCAGCAATTCAACAAACAAATAGTTCCTTGCTCAAAAAACCATTCCTAGCTTCAAGGAGGAAGCGATGGCCCACTGGGATCACACCACCGACGTGGTTGTCGTTGGCGCAGGCGGCGGGGCAATGACGGCGGCGCTGGTGGCGAAGCAGGCCGGTCTTGATGTGCTGATGATCGAGAAGACGGAGTACTACGGCGGCTCAACGGCCATCTCTGGCGGCGGGTTGTGGATCCCCAACAACTATCTGCTGCAACGCGATGGTTTAGCAGACTCGTTCGAGAAGGCGCGCACCTATCTCAAACATACTGTTAGCGATCGCACCCCACCGGCGCTGCAAGAGTCGTATCTGGTGCATGCCCCCGAAATGGTGAAATACCTCGTCAGCAACTCGCATGTCCGCTTTCACCGCTCGGTCGGTTATGCCGATTATTACCCTGAACGGCCCGGCGGGATGGTCGATGGCCGCGCATTGGAGGCATCGCCGTTCAATGGCAAGAAATTGGGACCTGACTTAGCCCAACTCCGCCCGATGAGCATCAAGGTTCCGGCAGGGTTGGCCTTTACCGCCAGCGAGTACAACAAGCTCGGTATGATCACCTCGACGTGGGCCGGCAAGTGGGTGGCGCTGAAAGTGAGTGTGCGCACCGTGTTCAACATTATCACTGGTGTGCGCTATTTGACGCTCGGCCAAGCCCTGATTGCCCGCCTCCGCCTCTCGCTGAAAGAGGAAAACGTCCCGATCTGGCTCAACACACCACTCAAAGATCTGGTGCTGGAAGATGGCGCAGTTGTGGGAGTAGTGGCTGAACGCGAGGGCCGGACGATGCGGATTGCGGCGCGCAAAGGCGTCGTTCTCGGCGCCGGCGGCTTCGAGCACAATCAAGCAATGCGCGAGGCATTCCAACAACCGCCGGTCAACCACGAATGGAGTTCGGGCAGTCCGGGCAATACCGGCGATGCGATTCAGGCCGGTATGAAGATTGGAGCCAAGCTTGATTTGATGGATGACGCTTGGTGGGGGCCGTCGAGCGTACCACCGAACCAGCCGGTGATGTTCCACGTCGGCGAGCGCTCGTACCCCGGCGGGATTATGGTCAATGCGGCTGGCAAACGATTTACGAACGAATCGGCCTCGTATGTCGATGTGGTGCATGCGATGTACGAAAAGCACTCTGCCGCAGTTCCGCATATTCCGGCCTTTTTCATTATGGATCAGCGCTACCGGAGCAAGTACATCTTTGGCACGCTCTTCCCCGGCCAGCCGATCCCGCCAGTCTATTTTGAGAGCGGTTATTTCCGCAAGGCCGACACCATTGCTGGATTAGCCCAGCAATGCGGGATCGATCCAACAAATCTAGTTGAGACGATCGAACGCTTCAATGCCTTTGCTCGCCGCGGCGTCGATGAGGATTTTCACCGTGGCGATAGCGCCTACGACCGCTACTATGGCGATCCGACGGTGAAACCCAACCCGTGCCTTGCGCCGATCGAGCAACCGCCGTTTTATGCAGTGCCGATGGTGCCGGGTGATCTTGGCACAAAAGGCGGGTTGGTCATCGACGAGTGCGCCCGCGTCTTGCGCGCTGATGGCGCACCGATTCCGGGTTTGTACGCCATCGGCAACAGCTCGGCCTCGGTGATGGGAAACACCTATCCCGGCCCCGGCAGCACCATCGGCCCGGCGATGACATTTGGGTACGTCGCAGCAAAGCATATTGCCGGCGGCAAGATTCGCCCGATTGGGAAATTACCGTAAAATAGAAGAGTAGTCCATCACCAGCTTACCATCCGGCCTGATCGTAACGTGGCGGATCAGGCCGGGTTTTGTATGATGTAGCTCGTGGAATATGACCGGCCTTCACCTACCGCCAGCCATCCAAACTCTGCTCGCCGGCAGCATCGTCAGCGAAGTGACGATCGGTTGCTCGCCGGCCAGCGTCTATCAACTGATTCAAGACGAACGCACCCTCTACCTTAAGCTACAACCGGTGACACCGCATGCGTCGCTGCTACCAGAAGTGCAGGTGTTGCGGTGGTTGGAGGGCAAACTACCGGCGCCGGCGGTGGTGCATTACGAGTGCGATGAGCGACAAGAGTATCTGTTGCTCGCGGAAGTGGCCGGCGTGAATTGCGTTGCCGCCCAATATGAATTAGCGCCCGAAGCGATTGTGCGGATACTGGCCCAGGGGTTGCGCATGATCCACACCATTGACGTGACAAACTGCCCCTTCGATGCCCGGCTCATTCACCGTTTGGCACAGGCGCGCTACAATGTCGAACATGATCTGATTGATGAAGACGATTTTGACGACGAGCGGCGCGGGGTGATGACGGCGCGAGAGGTGCTGGCAGCAGTCGAGCGCGACCAGCCGCCGGAAGATGATCTGGTCTTTACCCACGGCGACTATTGCTTGCCCAACGTGATCGTGCAAGCTGGCGCGCTGAGCGGGTTTGTCGATTGGGGCCGGGCCGGGATTGCCGACCGCTACCACGATCTAGCCCTCGCGTCGCGCAGCATTCGCTACAATCTAGGTGAGGAATATGAACCGCTCTTTTTTACCTCATACGGGATCGAGCAGGTCGATCTGAAGAAGATTGCCTATTACCAACTGTTAGATGAGTTGTTTTGAGGAATAGCCACAACAAGACACACATAGCACAAAAATCTTTGTGCTTTTTGCGGCTGGTTGTGGTGATGTATATAGCCTTGCCCCCACCCCCAGTCCCTCCTCCGCTGGGGGTGGGGAATGTCTACCCGGCCCTGAAGGGCCGGGCTGGGGTTACGAAGCCCGCTACGCGGGCTGCTGGCCCTCACCCCCAACCCCCGCTCCCCCCTGACGGCGGGAGCGGGGGAGCCGCGGGCGGGTAGGGAATAGCCACGAAAAGACACAAATAGCACAGAGAAGTTTTGTGCTTTTTGAGTCTTGTTGTGGTTATCCACGTGTTCTTACCCCTCCCCCACCGGGGGAGATCTGCCCCCACCCCCAACCCCTCGCTGGGTTGTGTGGCCCCCGCCCCCAGCCCCTCCCCCGCTGGGGGAGGGGGTCGTGTCAAGGCAGGGATTGACAACCATCCCAAACCACTTCGCGCGCTCTGCGTCCTTCGCGCCTTTGCTCGCTCTGCGCCTTTGCGTTAAACGTCTTTGCGCCTTTGCTCGCTCTGCGCCTTTGCGTTGAACGTCTTTGCTCGCTTTGCGCCGCTTGGCTACCCGCTCACCGCCACACCGGGCACAATCGTGCCTGTCGCCTCGCCAAACCCAATCCGGTAGCCATCACCCTGTGCCCATGCCCGCATCGTCACCGTATCGCCGTCTTCCAGCCAGCGCCGCTTTGAGCCATCGGCTAGTTGCAACGGCTCGGTGCCACGCCACGTTAACTCAAACAGACACCCTCGCGCCTCCTTGGTGGGGCCGCTGATCGTGCCCGACCCCATCAGATCGCCGGGTCGCAGCCGGCAGCCATTCACCGTATGGTGGGCAAGCTGCTGGGCAAAGCTCCAGTACAGGTGGCGGGCATTGGTCTGGCAGATGCGGGTATCGTTGAGCCAGACCTCCAGCGTGATGTCGAAATGGCCAAGGCCGGGAGCGTGCAGATAGGGCAACGGCGGCGGATCTTGCGGCTCGCCGGCGCAGCGGAACGGTTCGAGCGCGGCGAGCGGCACCACCCACGGGCTAATGGTGGTAGCGAAATTCTTCGACAAGAATGGGCCAAGCGGCTGGTATTCCCACCCCTGAATATCGCGCGCGCTCCAGTCATTGAGAATCACCAAGCCAAAGATCCGCTCTTCGGCTTGGGCAACCGGCACCGGCGCCCCAAACTCGCTGCCCACGCCAATCACCATCGCCAACTCGACCTCGAAATCGAGCGCCCGCGACGGTGAAAAGAATGGCGCTGGACTGCTCGACGGCTTGATCTGGCCATGCGGACGGGGAATGGGGGTGCCGCTGACCACCACGGTACTGGCGCGGCCATGGTAGGCGACCGGCATGTGCCGCCAGTTGGGGAAGAGCGGTGGACTGTCGGGCCGTAGCATCTTGCCGGTGTTGGTGGCGTGGTAGAGTGACGAGTAGAAATCGGTGAAATCGCCGATCTGCACCGGCAGCAGCAACTCAACCTCGCTTTGCCGGATCAGCGCCGCGTCACGCAGCGGCTGGTGATCGCGCAACGTTGGCTCATCGGCGGCGAGCAAGCGTTGCAACGTGTTGCGCACCGCTTGCCATGCCGCCGGCCCAGCGGCCATAAAGGCGTTGAGCGCATCGCGAGCAAAGATCTCTTGCCCGCCAACCGGCGTCATCGCCAGCAGACCGGCCTCGTCGAGCGCCGCCAGATCGAGCACATACTCGCCGATCGCAACGCCAACGCGGGCCGGCCCGCCACGACGCGGGCGGAAAACACCGTAGGGCAGATTCTCGAGCGGAAAATCACTGTCAGATGCGATTGGCAGAAAGCTTTGCAGTGGCATAGGGTTTGTTATGCAAGCGGCTTCATCATCGTGTCTCAACGAGATCCCTACTCCCTCTTCCCTACCTCCCTACTCTCAACGCCGGGAGTAAGGAGGCAGGAAACACCTATCTTCTACCCCTCCGGCCCGCCAACGCTCCACGTATCCATATAGCCCGCCTTCTCTAGCTCAAGGGCGGCGGTCGTCAGGTGCAGCGGGTAGAACGTATCAATCATCACCGCCAGCTCGCGGGTCTCTTTCACGCCGATGCTGGCCTCGGTGCTGCCCGGCTGGGGGCCGTGCGGCAAACCGGCGGGGTGAAGCGTGATGTCACAGCGCTCGATCCCGCGGCGCGACATGAAATTACCGTCGCAATAGTAGATCACCTCGTCAGAATTGACATTCGAGTGATTGTACGGTGCTGGAATCGCTTCGGGATGGTAATCGAACAGACGCGGCACGAACGAACAGATCACAAAGTTATGGCCCTCGAAGGTCTGATGCACCGGTGGCGGCTGGTGGATGCGGCCAGTAATCGGCTCGAAGTCGTGAATGGAAAAGGCCCACGGATAGAGGTAGCCATCCCAGCCGACGACATCAAAGGGGTGATGGTCGAGGATATGGCGGGTAAGCTGGTCGCGCACCTTGACCAACACCTCAAACTCGCCAGTATCGGTGAACGTGAGCAACTCGCTAGGGCCGCGAATATCCCGCTCACAATAGGGCGCGTGCTCGAGCAACTGGCCAAACTGGTTGCGGTAGCGTTTGGGGGGCGCGATCTGGCTGGTCGCTTCCATCACCAAAAAGCGGGCCGGGCCAGCGAGCTGCATCTGCCACGTCACGCCAAACGGGATGACGACGTAATCACCGGCGCTAAACGGCAACCGGCCAAACTGCGAGAGCAGATCGCCGCTGCCTTCATGCACAAACCACACCTCGTAGGCTTGGCCGTTGCGGTAAAAGCTGGCCATGCTCTCGGTGGGCCGGCTCACGCCGATCGTCACATCATTGTTGCCGAGCAAGGTAACGCGAGCGCTCACCGGATCGCCGCCGGCGGGCACGTTAGCCGTGGCAAACGCGCGGTGGCGGATGGGGCCGAATTCGACGTATTCCGGCTTGGCGGAACCGACCAGTTCGGCGCGGAGCACTCGTGGCGGCAAGAAGTGGTGGTAGAGGATGGACTGAATGCCGTGAAAGCCTTCAAGCCCCATCACCTCTTCGCGGTAGAGCTTGCCATCAGGCTTACGGAACTGAGTATGGCGCTTGTGGGGAACGTGGCCGAGACGCTGGTAAAACGGCATCGCACACCTCCTTGTGCCGCGGTGTCGTTCTGATAAAGATTCGCCCGACGCGGCAGCGCCGGGCGAGCTGGCGACCCGGGAGGGACTCGAACCCCCAACCAACGGTTCCGAAGACCGTTGCTCTATCCATTGAGCTACCGGGCCATTCGGCGCCATTAGTGTAGCATAGCTGGCCCGCTTGCGCAACGTGTAAGCAGACTACAACCTTGGTTGCGCGATGTTTTGCCGCAACCTGATGCCAACAGCGTACAATGGCGAGAGATCAGCGACACGGCTGAGAAACACCTGCAAGGAGGTTGCGTATGCGCGCACCGGCATTGACGCCATCATCATCAGGAGCATTGCTGCGAGATCCACGCCTGCGCTGGGGGTTCGGGCTGGTAGCAGCAGTCTGGGTCTTGGGCTTGATCGGCGGGCTGAGCGGGTTCACCGAATGGCCGGCCTTGTTCCTCTACGTGTTAGGCGGGCTCGGAGTCGCGATCTGGCTAGGGAAAACCGCCGGCGGCTGGGCCTTGATTGGGGTCACGCGCGCCAACCTGCGCGCCGCTACGATCTGGGGCGGCGGGATCGGCGCAGCATTAATGCTGCTCGACTGGGTCAACACCTTCTTCTACTACCGCAGCGGCGGCGCACCGATGGAAGCAATGGAGACAATACTGGTCGGGATGGGGTTACTCTACCTCTTCCCGGTGCTGGTGCTGGCTGAAGAACTGCTCTGGCGCGGCGTGTTGCTGCTCGGCCTACGCGACGCCGGTCTCAACACGCATCTGACAGTTGCTATTACCACCGTACTCTACGCGCTCAACCATCTCTTCGTCGCGCCGGTGCCAATGTTCGAGCGCTGGCTGATGGTGGGCATGGCGCTGCCGATTGGCGTGATCGGAGGCTATCTGGTGCTGCGCACGCGCAACGTTTGGGCCGCGGTGTGGTTGCACGGCCTGAGCATTGTAGCGATGGTGGCCGATATCTTTATCATTCCGGCACTGGCGCGCGGGTGATGGATAGGGAGGAGGGATTAATCCGCAATCTCTTCACGTGGCTTAACCCTCCAATAGTAATCCATATCCACATTTTGTGGAGAGGTGTGGAAAACGGCACAATATCTAGTCGCGAATGCAAGATAACCGCAGAGGCAGACAGGCCAATTGCCGAATGCGGCAGTGTAACTGCCGTACTTCCTACTAGGCCGCATCGTTTCTGATGCCCGTGCATCATCATAACCTTCGTATCGAGCGCGGCAGTGCGACTGCCGCACTCCACAGCGGGGCGCTGCCGTTTCCGATGCCCGTGCGTCGTCATGACCGCCAATGTGGTGCGGCAATTGTACTGCCGCACTCCATACTAGGCCGCATCATTCCTGACACCCGTGCAGTGACACTGACTTACAAAACCACAGTACCCGCTCTGCAATGCAGAGCGGGTACTGTGTATCGTGGTGCCAAGAGCCGGACTTGAACCGGCGACCCTCGCATTTTCAGTGCGATGCTCTACCAACTGAGCTATCTTGGCCCGCCACCGCTGACAATGGTGGGCGATGACGGGTTCGAACCGCCGACACCCTCGGTGTAAGCGAGGTGCTCTACCGCTGAGCTAATCGCCCCCGACGTATGGTGCCCAGGAAGGGACTTGAACCCTTACGAGCGTGGTTAGCTCACTAGGCCCTCAACCTAGCGCGTCTGCCAATTCCGCCACCTGGGCGCTCAACGCCTCTTTATTATACGAAATGACGGCCCACTTGTCAAATTAGGACTAGCGACATCCTTGCACTGCCGGAGTTGCGTCATTATCATAACAGGCGCTTTCTCTGCGCTTGTCACGAATCAATCGAATGGCATACGCCAGCTCTCCCTCAGCTATCCGGCTAAGGATGATAGAGCCGAGTCTGCCGTTTCGCTTATGTTCCACACAAGCAACGGTAAAGCACGGCTCGCATCCGTTGAAACGGTCAAGCGTGGCCATCATGGCATTCGGATTTCAATTGAGGTGAGGAAGCGTATGCAACGGCAGTGGTCGAACATTGTCATTATCGGTCTGGTGGATACGTTGGCGGTCACTATCGCGCAAGCGCAACCGGGTGTTTCCGGCGGGGCGATGTTGGCAGCAAATACCGGCACGGCATTTACCTATCAAGGTCGCCTTAGCAAAGATGGCGCACCAGTCCAAGGCGTGTGTGACTTTCAATTTACGCTGTGGGATAGCGCGAGTGGGGGAACCGCATTGGGAACGACGCCAATCAATGGCGTAACCGTCACCGGCGGGTTGTTTACTATCCCGGCGTTGGATTTCGGTAGTAATGCCTTTACCGGTCAGGCGCGCAGGCTCGACGTCGCCGTACGCTGTCCTGCCGGCAGCGGTTCGTACACAATCCTGACCCCACGACAACCCTTAACCGCAGCGCCCTATACGCTTAGCTTGCGACCGGGGGCGCAGATAGTAGGCGATGTCAGCGGCGACAGCAGCCTATTCGCGTACAATACCATTACGAGCGGCCTTTCGTATGGCATGTATAGGCGCAGCGACAGTCCAAACGGTCGCGGCGTAGCCGGATTTGCTAGCGCCAGCAGTGGTGACGCCGTAGGGGTCTTTGGCCTTACCGCTAGTAGCAATGGCAGAGGCGTCACCGACGAGGCTTGGGCGACGAGCGGCCCAGCAATTGGCGTGTATGGCGTAACGCGATCGGCTGCACAGATGCCGCTGGCGTGCTCGGTGAAGCTACACCGACCGCTACACCATCAAGCGGTAGCGGTGTGCGAGGCATTAATCGCAATAGCATTTCGGCTGGCTTCGGCGTATAGGGCGAACACACATCTGGCGGAGTTGGTGTCTACGGCATATCAGTGCACGGGGTCGGCGTCTATGGGAAGGTGCTGTCCGATACGATTGGCTTCTCAATTGGGGTATGGGGTGAGAGTCCTTATGGTGGCGGCACTGGCGTCTTGGGGGCAGCAACCGCGACCAGCGGTCTGGCCTATGGTGTCCGCGGTACAACGGCAAGTTCAAGCGGTATTGGTGTGTTTGGGCAAGCGACTGCTACCAGCGGCTCAACCTTCGGCGTGCGCGGTACAGTTGTGAGTCCCAACGGTTATGCCGGCTATTTTGAGGGCGGGCAGGGCGTGCGGGTAATCGGCAATTTGCAGGCTACTGGCGTGAAGACCTTTGTCATCGATCATCCGCTCGATCCGGCCAATAAGTACCGCTACCACTTTGCCCAAGAAGGACCGATTATTCAGAATGTGTATAATGGCATCGTCACCCTCGACTCCACCGGCGCCGCCATCGTCACGCTCCCAGACTACTTTGCCGCGATCAATGCTGAGCCGTTTCTTTACCAACTCACCCCGATCGGCGCAGCAATGCCCAATTTGCACGAAGCGCAGCCCATCACCGGCAATCTGTTCCACATTGCCGGCGGTGTCGCTGGCGCACAAGTGTCATGGGAAGTCACTGCCACCCGCAACGATCCCTATCTGCGCGCGCATCCGGTGACGACGGAAGCGGTCAAACCAGTGCCTGAACGCGGTTTGTATCTTGCACCAGAAGCGTATGGCTTGCCTCTCTCTGAGCAGTAACCAAACCCCAGCTTCACCATTGCCGCTGTATCCGGCGACGGAGGATCAACGATGAAGCGATGGATACGATGGATAGCGGCGGCAACTACCTTCAGCGCCGGCGGCAGCTATACTCTTGGCAGCACCATCGGCCAAGCTGACGCAGGTGTGGCCAGTGGCGGCAGCTATACGTTGTACGGCGGGTTTTGGGGTTCACCAGATAGCATGCTCTACATACCGTTGGTGACACGGTGAGCACTAGCTAGCTGGAGATAACTGAGGAGGGTCCAAGCAACAAAAGAGTAGCGTGTTGCGATCAGCCACACCTTATCGCTAACAAGGCTCAGCACACCAACCTCCGCCTTCGACTGCACATAGCCGAAGGCGGAGGTTGGTAGCTACCGTTTTGCAACGTTGCTCAACCAGCAATGCTGTCTGCGGCAACTATCTCAACTCGCTCACTTCTCCCGCTTCGGCAAGCGGAAACCGAGCAGGCTGGGCCGTTCGACTGTGGGCATAGCATTAAAATCGGCTTCGCCGGGGCGCAAGTGCGGCTTGCTCTCTAGCCATGCATCGCGGGTGGCTTTGGCTTGGCGCAGCATCTGCTCGATAGCCGCAGCATCGCCGGCATTGATCTGTTCGCGCGCGGTGACGAGGAAACGGATCAGCTCGTCGATCCAGCGGGTGAGGCCGTGCGGGTTGGTGAGCAAGATGTCACGCTGCATCTGCGGATCGCCGGAGGCAAGACGCGAGACATCGCGGAATCCGGTGGCAGCCAGCGGCGCCATCTCTTTCCACGCCGGGCTGTTGCCGGTGACCGTCACTAAGCCGACCGAGAGCAGCAGCGGCAGGTGCGAGATGCCAGCCACATACGCATCGTGCTCTTCGGGGTCGATGTAGTACGGTTTCGCACCGACCGCGCGCACCAACGCCTCAACCGCTTCGATGGCCTGCGGCGCAGTATCGCCAGTCACCGTTAGGCAGTAGATCGCCTCGCGGAAGAGATTAGGATCGGCGGCAGCCGGCCCCGACTTCTCGCGCCCGGCCATGGGATGCCCGCCGACAAAACTGACCGTGCGCGGGAGGAGTTCGGCGGCCCAGCGGCAGACCTGCGCTTTGGTGCTAGCGACATCCGTCACGACCGCACCGGCGGGCAAGAGGGTGGCCAATTCGCGAAACACCTCTTGCATCGCGCGCACCGGTGTCGCCACCACCACCATCTGCGCCTCACGCACCGCTTCGGCCAGCGTGCGCGCTTCACGATCGATCGCCAATCTCCCCCGCGCCTCGCGGATCACGCGCGGCTCGCGGTCGAACCCGATCACCTCGACCGCGCCGAGCGGCGACTCTTTGGGGTCGGCGTTGCGCAGCGCCATACCGAGTGACGCGCCGATTAAGCCGAGACCAATGATAGCAATGCGGATCATGGGTTTCCTCTTCTCCTAACCCGCCGGTTCTACGCCGATCAACGACAATAAGAGAATCTCAACCAACACGACAATCACCGCCAATGCAATCAGCTTAATCGGATCGAGCGCGCGGAGCGCGGCTAAAGCCAGCGCTGCCGCGACTAAGATGCCAGCCTCATACGACTCGCGCCGCACGCGCCGATTGTCGCGCGCCCATGCCTTGAGCGCCAGCCAGCGCCGGCTTAGCACTGCGATCACCGGACGCGCGATTGCGGCCACGCTGAGAAAGACGGCAAACAGCATCAGCGCATAGACCGGCGTATCCGGCGGGTCGAGCAGGGTACCGGTTGGAGCCGGTATGATCGCGATGGCGGTGAACAATAACCAGACCCCGAGCGTCCCTTCCACCGTGAGGCCAGCCAAACCCAGCCACTTTTCCAACGGCCAGAAGGTCAGGATGCCGGTCATAAGGGCCATGGCGTGAAAGATGAGATGGATCGGCGACAACAGGTTTGGCCCGCGCGCCAGATCGACGCCGATGACCATCCCTATCACGAGCGCCCAACTCAACCCCGCCAGCAGACCAAGCGCCGGCAACCAGCGCGTTGGCGACTCAACCGGCTCGTGTTCAGCCATCGCGCTGCTCCGGCCATGCCACGCGGGCAAGGCGCTGGCGCAGCAGATGATCGGCCAGCACCAACGCCAGCATTGCTTCAGCCACCGGCACCAACCGCGGCAACACGGTCGGATCGTGACGGCCATGCACCTCGATCGTCACCGGATTGCCGTCGCGATCCACCGTCTGTTGCGGGCGGGCAATGCTGGCCGGCGGTTTGGCGGCCAGCCGCACCACAATCTCCTCACCAGTGGAAATACCGCCGAGAATGCCGCCGTGATGGTTGGAAGCCGTGCCGATTGTGCCATCGTCACGACGAATAAACGGATCGTTATTTTGCGAGCCGCGCAGCATCGCTACGCCAAAACCCTCGCCGATTTCAACGCCTTTGATTGCCGGAATGGAGAACATTGCCTTGCCAATATCGGCTTGCAACTTGTCAAAGACCGGCTCACCGAGGCCGGGAGGCACACCACGCGCCCGCACTTCGACAATCCCACCCAGCGAATCGAGTTCGCGCCGCGCCTGATCGACCCGCTCGACCATCAACGCTGCCACCCGCGCATCGGGACAGCGCATGATATTGCGCTCGATCTCCCCTTCGTCAAAGACCTCGGCGCGCAGATCGGCCAGTTGCAGGGTATAGCCCACAATCTTCACCCCTACCGTTGCCAGCAGCTTGCGTGCAATTGCACCGCCGGCCACCCGCCCGATCGTCTCGCGCGCCGATGAACGACCGCCGCCACGCCAATCGCGAAAGCCGTATTTCACGTCCCACGTATAATCGGCATGACCGGGCCGGTAGCTGTCTTTGATATTCTCGTAATGGTGCGACTTCGCGTCGGTGTTGTAGACCACCATCGTAATTGGCGTACCGGTCGTGCGGCCCTCGAACACACCAGAGAGAATCTGCACTTCATCGGCTTCACGCCGCTGCGAGCTGACCCGGCTCTGGCCAACCCGACGGCGGTCGAGTTCGCGTTGAATATCGGCCACATCGAGCGGCAAACCGGCCGGGCAGCCGTCAACCGTACAACCAACAGCCGGGCCGTGTGACTCGCCCCATGTCGTTAAACGAAAAACGTGACCAAAATTATTTCCGGGCATCTGTACACTCCGCCAATGACACCGCAACGCCTTTACGTTGCCTTACGCCCGGCGCATAATCTCTTTGCCCCATGCGCCGGCCTTCCACTCCGTCCACACTCGATCGTACACCGCTTTAACCTCGCCGGCAATCCGGTTCCACGTATAGTAGGCGCGGGCCAGCGCCGCTCCCCGCGCAGCGCGCAGGCGCGACTCGGCGGGGGCGTGCAAGCTGGCTAACAGCGCATTAGCAAGCGCCACCGCATCGCCAGCCGGCACCACCAACCCATTCAGCTCGTGTTGTACCACCTCGGCCAAGCCGCCGGCATCTGAAACGATCACCGGGCAGCCGGCGGCGAACGCCTCGAGCGCCACAATCCCAAACGGCTCGTAGAGCGAGGGAAAGACGGCGACATCACCGACGGCGTACAACCGATTGCGATCTTCATCGCTAATAAAGCCGAGAAACTCAACCGAGACCCCCAATTCGGCGGCGCGTAGTCTAAATTCATCGGAGGCGCTGCCAGCGCCGGCAATCACCAGCCGGGCCGGCAGTTCCGCCACTACCCGCGGCCACGCTTCGAGCAGAATATGGACGCCTTTCTCATACACTAACCGCCCGACAAAGATCACCAGCGCCTCATTGTCGGCGGCAAAGCGGCGTCGAAACGCCACCCATTCAGCCGGCGTGGCGAAGGGTTGCGGCGGGATGCGGACGCCATTCGAGATAACATCAATCTTATCAGGCGGGGTGGCAAAGTACTCGCGGATTTGGCGGGCCATAAAGTGCGAGCAGACAATCACCCGCCACGCTTCATACGTGAGCCGCCACTCGAGATCGTTAATCTGCTGTGATCGATGGCCATTGAGATCACCCCGGCCACGCCCCCGCTCAGTCGCATGAACGGTCGCAATTAACGGTACTCGCCAATGGTGTTTGAGCGCAATTCCTACTTCAGCCGTTAACCAATCGTGGACGTGAATGAGATCGGGCCTGCCGCCGGGAAAGAGCGCATGCGCGGCGTGTTCAAGGTGACGGCCGGTATGACGGACAAAGCTAGGAAAATCATCGGTATCAAACGGCGGGATCGCAACCCGGCAGATCGTGAGGTTGTGCTGGCGCTCGAACGTCTCACCGCCACGTAATTGCGGAGTAATGACGGTAACGGTTGCTTTGTGTTCGATGAGCGCCGGCGCAAGATCGGCAACATGCCGGCCCAAACCACCCACAATATGAGGAGGGTATTCCCACGAAATCTGAAGTATGTGCATAGTCGAAATTATAGCATAGCCGAGGCGTAACCGGCAGCGCCTTACACCAACGACTGCACGCGCGCAACAATGAATTTCAAATAGCGCCCTTCGGGAAAACCGGCCGGCACCGGATGATCCAGCGGCTGGCCGGCCTCGTGAATGATTTGCAGGCGGCGGTGCGCTTGCGCTGCCGCGTCGCCAAGCAAGGCGCGAAACTGTTCGGGACCAATCTGGGCCGTGCAACTGGCGCTCACCAACAAGCCACCGGGCGCTACGCAACGGATACCGAGCGCATTGAGGCGCACATAAGCCCGCAGCGCCGCGTGCTGGCTGGCCCGCGTGCGGGCAAAACTTGGCGGATCGAGAATCACTACGTCAAAGGTGCGCCCGTCTTTGGCGTACCGATCGAGCAAGGCAAAACAATCTTCCGTCTCGAACCGGTGGCGCTCTGCCGGCAACCGGTTCAGGGCGAGATTGGCAGCCGTTGCTTCAGCCAATCCACGTCCGACATCGCAACTCACCACCTCAGCCGCATCACCCCGCAGTGCATAGAGCGAAAACCCGCCAGTGTAGGCAAAACAGTTGAGCACGCTCGCGCCGGCTACTAAACCCTCGACGGTGCGCCGGTTATCGCGCTGATCGAGAAAGAGGCCGGTCTTTTGGCCATAGAGCATATCAACCTGAAAGAAGAGGCCGTTCTCTTGCACCACCAAATCGCGCGGCGGCGCTTCGCCCCACAACAACACCGGCTGCGCTTCGCCTTCATCATCATCGTGAAGGCGGGGGCGCTGCACCACCCCGCGCAGTTCAGGATCGACAGCGCGCAGGGCCGCGGCAATGGCCGGCGCCAAGGTCTGCACACTTTCGGCATAGGTCTGGATAACGGCGTAATCGCCGTAGCGATCGACCACGATACCGGGCAGACCATCGCCCTCGCCGTAGATCCAACGGTAAGCTGTTGTCTGCCCGCTATCGCGGAGCGGCGCGCGCAACTCCCATGCCTCCCAAACCCGTTCGCGGAACCACGCCTGATCGGGCGGGCCATTCCGGCTAAAGATTCGCAACCCGATCGGGCTTTGTTCGTCGTACAGACCATAGACAGCCAACCCGCCGCAGCGGGCGCGCACCCATTGCCCGGAACGCAACCGTTCCGTTCCGATCAAATGGTTGCGATAGACCCACGGATGGCCTTGTTGCAGCCGCGCGCGAATGGCGGGATCAATCGTGATGTCGGCAAGTGACGGCATAAAGAACCAGTGTAAAGATGCCAAGACGCTTTTATACAAGGTGGGAAGGGCAATGTTCCCGCTGAAGCGGGGGATTGCTTCGGGGGCTGCGCGCCCTCGCAATGCAACATGTCACCGCTTTTTAAAGAGCTATATCGTCGCCCCGCTCGGCACGCAACCATCGGCAGGGAAGGCAGCCGGCTGCGTGCGTGGCCGGATCGCCACATTGCGCCCAATCCGCGCGCCGGCAGGAATATGCGCTTTCAGACCAACAATCGTCAGCCCCGTATTGAGCCGTTCTGGGGCTTCGGCATTGGGCGTGTTGTCATCGCCATCGCCAACCCGCGCTCCCTCCTCGATCCGCACCCCTTCATCGACGATACAACGGTCGAGGACAGCGCCTGCCTCGATCACCGCATCGCCGAGCACCACCGAATCGCGCACTACGGCCCCCGGCGCCACGACCACACCCGGCGACAACACCGACCCGATCACAGCGCCATACACCCGGCAGCCATCGCTCAGCAGGCTATTCTCAACCCGCGCCTGTTCGCCAATCTCAGCTCCCGGCCGGTCAGAACTAACAGTATGGATGACCCACTCCGGATCGTACAAATCGAGCGCCGGCGTTTCGGCCAGCAGAGCCAGATTGGCTTCATAATAGGCCTGCACCGTACCGACATCGGCCCAGTAGCCTTGGAAATTGTAGGCAAAGGCGCGAGCGCTCGTGACAATCTTGGGCAGCAGATGGCGGCCAAAATCAACCGCATCAGTCGAGCGGAGCAAGTCTATCAAATATTGCTTGCGGAAGACGTAGATCCCCATTGACGCGAGATTCGAGTCGGCCCGGCGCGGCTTTTCGACAAACCGATCGATCCGGCCATCGCTGCCGACCGAGACGATCCCATAGCGATGAGCGTCGTGCGGACTCACGCTGCGCACCGCCATGGTCAGATCGGCCCTGCGCTCTTCATGCCATTCGAGCAGCGGGCGATAATCCATTTTATAAATGTGATCGCCGGCCAACAACAGCACGGCATCAACCGGCTGATCTTCAACCACATCGAGATTGTAGCGCACCGCATCGGCCGTGCCGCGCTGCCAGCCGCCACCGTCGGGCGTCGGCGAGGGATGGAGCAGGCGCAAACCACCCTGCGCGCGGTCGAGATCCCACGGACGGCCAACGCCGAGGTGCGCGTGCAGCGAGCGTGGGCGATACTGGGTGAGCACCGCCACATTGTACAACCCCGAATTGACACAATTCGAGAGCGCGAAATCGATAATCCGATACTTACCGCCAAACGGCACCGCTGCCTCGGTGCGTTCCGCGGTCAGCACACTCAACGCCGGTGAGTCACCACCAGCCAATATCATCACCAACGTACGCAACATACCAACTCCCCTGTATGGGCATAGCGTGCGCTACCCGCACATCAAATCGTCTCGCCGGAAGGCACATCACCGGCCGGAAAATCCTCGGCGTCGCGATCGGCGTTGATCACCACATTGCGCCCGATCGTTATGCCGGCTGGAATGTGGGCCGCTTTGCCGACCACCGTAATCCCCGTGTTAATCTTATCAGGCTGCTTGCGGTTCGGCACGGTCAGATCATCGCCAAAACCGAGGCGGGCGCCGGCGCCGACCACCACCTTCTTATCAATGATCACCCGATCAAGCACCGCGCCGGGGCCGATCCATGTATCGTTCATCACCACGCTATCGCGCACAATCGCCCCCGGCGAGACATACACCCCCGGCGACAGCACCGAATGCACCACCGTGCCGCGGATGGTGCAGCCGTTACAGATGATCGACTGTGCAACTCGCGCCTGCGGCCCGATCTTGGCTGGCGGGCGCTCTTCGCTGCGCGTGCGGACGAGCCAATTCGGGTCGAACAGATCAAATTCGAGCGAGGGATCGAGCAGTTGCATGCTCGTTTCCCAATACGATTGGATGGTGCCGACATCAACCCAATAGCCCTTGAACCGGTGGGCAAAGACGCGATCCTCGGTGACCATCGCCGGAATCACATCTTTGCCGAAATCGATCCGCGGCTTCTCCGGGCCGCCTTCCGACAGCCGCCGGATCAAGATATCGGCGTTGAAGACGTAGATGCCCATCGAAGCAAGATTGCCCTTATCGCGCGCTTTGGGCTTTTCAGTAAACTCAATCACTCGATCGTGCTCGTCGGTAGTCATAATCCCGAACCGATCGGTCTCTTCAATCGGCACCTCCATCACCGCCACCGTCAGATCAGCACGCTTGCGCAGATGGGTGTCGATGATGTCGTTGTAGTTCATCTTGTAGATATGATCACCAGAAAGGATCAGCACCAGATCAGCGCGGCGTTCTTGGATGTAATTCAGATTTTGGTAGATCGCATCAGCCGTGCCCCGGTACCATGACTCATCGCGCCGGCCTTGGTAGGGTTGCAGCAACCGCACCCCGCCCCGCGCCCGGTCAAGATCCCACGGTTTGCCAATCCCGATATGTTCATTGAGCGAATGGGGCCGGTATTGTGTCAATACCGCCACATCGAAAATGCCGGAATTGACGCAATTCGAGAGGGTAAAATCGATAATGCGAAACTTACCGGCAAAGGGCACTGATGGTTTCGCGCGCTTTTCTGAGAGCACACTGAGGCGCGTGCCTTCGCCGCCTGCCATAATCATCGCTACAATGCGCATACGCCCCCCGTAACATTGCTAAGATCCGGCTGCGCTATCGATTGTAAACCCAAGCTGGCAATCACGCAACGCGCGCTGATTGCCAGCGATAGGTTGTGAATTGCCGCCTAACAATTCGTGAACATGCTCTAGACGGCTGCCAGCGGTTTGCTATCATACAATTAACTGTCTCATGGATGCAGGAGTCTGGCATGGTTCTCTACCCTGCCCCGCCTCAACCGCAATCGACCGGCTGGAAACGTTGGGTATTGATCGGCATGGCGATCATCGTGCTCAGCATCGCGCTCTGTTGCGGCCTGTTTGTCTTCGGCGGCTGGCGCCTCTTCACGGGGGTGATGGGGGAAACGCAAGCGATCGAGCAGGTGATCAAGCAGTTTATGGATGCCGGCAGGCGCAACGATACCGATGCGGCGCTCGCCCTCTTCGCCGATTCAGCGCAGAGCGTCGTTTCACGTAACGATTTGGAACGACTGTTTGCCAACCGCCAACTCTTCCGCGAGGTTAGCAGCGTTTCACTCAGAAGTTTCAATATCAAGAGCGATGTCGAAGGCACAACCGCCGAGATTGCCGGCCAGTTGAACTACGCTGATGGTTCGACCGAAGCGTTTTCGGCCCAATTGCAAAAAGAGAACGACCAATGGCGATTGATCCGGATCAATTTTCGCTAAGATTACCGGCATAAGGAGGCGCGCCATGTTTCGTACCATTCTCGTTCCGCTTGACGGCTCGCCGGTTGGCGAGCAAGCCTTGGCCGCCGCTGCCCGGCTGGCGCGCGCGGTGCATGCAACCGTGCATCTGGCGCATGTCCATTACCCCAATTCACTAACGCCCATCGTGATCGAGACGTTGCCGATCATTGACGCCAAACTGCACTCGCTAGCCACTCAGCACGAGCAGTTCTACCTCGAACAGATTGCCGCCGCACCGGTGATGCGGGGCATTCAGACGGCAACGACTGTACTCGAAGGCGAGATCGCCGAGACCTTAGCCGCGCACGCCCAAGCGATTCAGGCTAACCTGATCGTTATGACGACCCATGGCTGGAGCGGGTTTGAACACTTTTGGCTCGGCAGCGTCGCTGAATCACTCCTGCGGATGACGCACACGCCGCTCTGGTTGATGCGACCGGGTGAACCGGCGCAACGAGCCGCCCAACCGCTCCGCCGCATCCTCGTGCCGCTTGATGGTTCTGCGCTATCTGAGCAGGTGTTGCCGCACGCGCAAGCGTTGGCGTCACTCGATGATGCGCGGCTGATCCTAGCGCGGGTGATGATGCGCCGCCGGCGTCGCGAGGAACTGAGCGACGCTGAGCAGAAACAACAGATTGAGGCATATCTGCAAGAGGTCGCCAGCCGGCTTGAAGCGCAAGGCGTGCCTGCCGACATTGCAGTTGGCGCTGCCGAACAACCGGCGCGCGCATTGCTCACGCTCAGCCGTGATTTGCAGGTCGATGCGATTGCATTGGCGACCCGCGGGCAAGGCGGTTGGCGACAGATCATGGTCGGCAGCACCGCCGACAAGGTTATCCGCGCCAGCCCGATCCCAGTGTTGGCCGTGCGCCCGTAGGCGCCTGCTGCGACGTGGCCAGAAGGGCATACGGTAGGGGCATACGTCGGTATGCCCCCCATATCATCTGACACGCAGGTGGATCACCGGATCACCCACCCGCACCTCACCTTCGCTGATCACCCGCGCATAGAGCCGGCTCCAGCCGGGGTAGAGACGCTGGCTGATCCGGCTGAACCAGCCGCGTTGAAACGAACCGGCGATCGTGTTGCACGGCGTGGTGTATTCAGTAATTTCGAGTTCAACCCATGAACCGATCAGCAAGCGATCGCCAATTGCCAATTGATCCCAATTGAGACCGCTAATGGTCAGATTTTCGCCGGTTGTGCCCGGCGCAATGGGATGGCCCTCAGCCTGTAACGCCGCAATCCGTTCGGCTGAATAGAGTGAAACGGCGCGGCGCGGCCCGCCGTGGTGTTCGCGGTCGCGCTGGCGATCACCACGCACGCCATCGATCGCGATTTCGGCCGCAGGCACCGGATGCTTGGGAACGCCACCGTTGGGACTGATGTTGATCTGAACGACTCGACCCTGCGCATTCGCTGAAGTCATGGGATTCACCTCTTCTCAAACAGACGGCTATCGGCTATCATACCAGATTACCAACTCCGTTCCACACCAACCGTTTGCAGGCTAAGGAAACACCTTTTATGGAACTCTCACCACCCCGTAAACCAACCCCGCCAACCGCCACTACGCTCACCGAGCCTACGGCTGCCGGCCAACTGGAGCTCCGTGAAGCAGCACCGGTAACTGTTCAACCGCGTTGGCGGGCCGTAACCCAACGAACCGTTTTTGCCCTCATTGGGTTATTGGTCTTTGTGCTGGCGCTCGAATTGCTCAAGCGCGGCGCTGCCGGCTACGGGAAAACCCTGATCGCGTGGCTTGACATCTCGTCAGCAGCCAACGCGCTTGGGTTTGGCTGGTTGCTGGCCTATATCTTTCTCAGCGGTTCGCCGGTGGCCGCCGTCGCAGTCGCGTTTTTTGCTTCAGGTACGATCGACGGCTTGCAAACCTTTACGATGATCACCGGTTCGCGGCTGGGGGCTTCGTTCATTGTGCTCTTCGTTGGCTTTCTGTACCATCTGCGCGGCCACCGGCGCGCCGCCAGCGTCTCGATTGGCGTGCTGGCGTTGTTAACAACTGCCGCTATTTATCTGCCGGCATTGGCATTAGGGTATTGGCTGCTCAGTTCGCAATTGGTGGGAGTCATTTCCGCCAGCGCCGATAGCCCGCTCAGCTCGGTGATTGATCTGGTCATTGACTCGATCGTGGCGCTCTTGGTCAGCATCTTGCCGGAATGGTCGTTGTTGATTGTAGGCGCATTGACGCTGCTCGGCGCCTTCAGCCTGCTCGACCGCGCGATTCCCAACATGCCCGGCGGGCAAGCGGTGTTTGGCAAGGCCGGTCAATTGCTCTACCGGCCATGGGTGATGTTTCTGCTCGGCGCAGCTATTACTTCGTTCACCCTGTCGGTATCGGTGTCGCTGTCGATGCTGGTGCCGCTGACCGTGCGAGGAATTATTCGGCGCGAGAATGCGCTGCCCTACATTATGGGAGCAAACATCACCACCTTTATCGATACGCTAGTAGCAGCCCTGATCGTCGGCGGCGCCGCCGCATTTACGATTGTGCTGGTTGAAATGCTCTGTGTTGCCTTCTTTTCCCTGCTAGCCTTGCTCTTGTTTTATCGCCCATTCGCGCGCGTGCTGCTCGGTTTGCAAGAATGGATTGTTAGTTCCACGCCACGCCTGATCGGTTTTGTAGGAGTCATGTTGATTGTGCCACTCTTGCTGTTGCTGGTGAGGTAGGAAAGCCGGACGAGCGGGAGTTGGTCAAGAGGCCTGCTCCCTACTCCCCAATCCCTCCTCCCCGCTTGAGAATGCCTATGCACCTTGCGCTCTACGCCGGAACCAGCTTGCAGCACGCTGAGCTGCTGAGCTTTGCCGCGCCGCTCATCGCTGCGCTAGCTGAACGCTTGACCCTCATCGCGCCGGTGAGCGAAGCAACGACGATCGATGACACCATTGCGCAGATCCAACCCGCACCAGCGATCCAGTTGCGCCGTTGGTGTCAGGGTGACAACTTCGCCGCGGCTATTCTCACGGCGATTGCCAGCGAGCGACCCGATCTGCTGCTCGTGCCGGCTTTCGCTGCCCACATCACCCCTATGAGCTGGCGCCGGCGGCAACTCGAGTTCAGCCTGCTCGGTTCGCTCCCCATCCCGTTTTTGCGTGTGTATGGCCGGGTCACGCCCATCCGCCGGATCATGGCCGCTAGCGCCGGTGGCGAGCAGTCGCTGCGCTGCGTGCCGCTGGTCAGCCAATTGGCGCGCGCGTGCCAAGCTGAGGTGACGGTGCTGCACGTAACGTCGCAGGAAGTAGTCTATTTCGATGGGTTCACTGAAATACCGCCCCGTGACGAAACCGCGGCAACCACCTTGCGACGCTTGGTGGCAGCCATCAACGACCAAGGGTCGACGGCGCGCTTAGAGGTGGTGTATGGTCTGGTTGAAGAGACCATACTGGCCGCATGTCACCAATACGACCTGCTGGTGATCGGCAGCCATCAGGCCGCCCTCGCGCCAACCACGCCGGCAGGAAGCTGGCAGGGTCTGCTCCAGCGCCTGTCGTTGCAAGACGTCACCCACGATTTGCTCGATCGCAGCCCGATCCCGGTGCTCGTGATCTAACTCATCAGATCAAAACGGAGGCGTTGCCCAATGCTTCACCCTCTGCCCGGCGCAAAGACGAGAATCTCAGCAGGGGAAGGTTGGGAGGGGAATCACAGTATGTTCTAGACTAGTAGGAGGTTGTATCACCCTAACAACCATCGTTGTGGTTTCTCAATGATACCCCATACGTTTTTATCGTCACCCATCTGTGACTCGGCGATGGTATAATAAGGCAACCATTTGTCTCCCTCGCATTATGATGCGTACACTCGCAGAGGAGGATCGCTGTGGGCTACGAAGCCGTCTATCGCCGATCAATCGAAGACCCCGAAGGATATTGGGCCGAATTCGCCGCTGAATTGCACTGGTATAAGCCATGGGATAAAGTGCTCGACAACAGCAACGCTCCCTTTACGCGCTGGTTTGTCGGCGGCGAGACGAATCTCTGCTACAACGCGGTTGACCGCCATGCCTTCGGCGGCAAGCGTGGGCAGGCTGCCATCATCTGGGAAAGCGCCGAGACCGGGCAATCGCGCACGCTCACCTACTTCGAGCTGTACCGCGAAGTCAACCGGCTGGCCGGTCTGTTCCTCAACCTTGGCGTACGCAAAGGCGATCGGGTGATCATCTACATGCCAATGGTACCCGAAGCGATCTTTGCGATGCTCGCCTGCGCGCGCATTGGCGCCATCCACTCGGTGGTCTTCGGCGGCTTCTCGGTTACATCGCTCGCTTCGCGCATCGACGACGCCGAACCGGTGTTGATTGTCACCGCCGACGCCGGGATGCGCAAGGGCCAGCCGGTGCCGCTAAAAGAGGTGGTCGATAAGGCGCTCGACGAAGCGAATGTCGATAGCGTGCGCGATGTGCTTATCCTCAACCGCGGGATCGTCCCGGTTGAGATGAAGAAGGGACGCGATCTCGATTGGCACGAGCAACTCGCCAAGCGCGGCGAACGGTACGTTGAGCCGGCCCGCATGGCTAGCACCGATCCTTCGTACATCCTGTACACCTCTGGCACCACCGGCAAGCCCAAGGGTGTGGTGCGCGATACCGGCGGCTATATGGTGGCGCTCTACGCCAGCATGAGCACCATCTACAATTGCGGCGACGGCGATGTCTTCTGGAGCACGAGCGACATCGGTTGGGTGGTCGGCCACTCTTACATCGTCTACGCGCCGTTGCTCAAAGGCGTGCCCACCGTAGTCTACGAAGGCCGTCCCGATCACCCCGATCCCGGTATCTGGTGGCGGGTGATCGAGAAATACGGCGTCACCCACGTCTTCACCGCGCCGACGGCGCTGCGCGCCCTGCGCAAGTTCCCCGAACAGTGGATGCGCAACGCTGACATTAGCTCGCTCAAGATTCTGTACGCTGCTGGCGAACCGCTCGATGCGCCAACCTACGAGTGGGCAACACAAGCCCTCGGTGTACCGGTGATCGACCACTACTGGCAGACCGAGAGCGGCTGGCCGATGGTGACCAACCCGGTCGGCGTCGAGCTGCTGCCGATTAAACCCGGCTCGCCGACCAAGCCGGCCTTCGGCCATCGCCTCGAAGTGGTTGATGCCGATGGCAACCGGGTGCCTCCCGGCGAGAAAGGCTTCCTTGTTGAACATGGCCCGCTGCCCCCCGGTACCTTGCTTACGCTGTGGAATGACGATGAGCGGTTTGTGAAGGGCTATTGGGGCTATTTCAAAGACAAGCTGCTCTATATGACCGGCGACTACGCCATCGAAGATGAGGACGGCTACCTGTTCATGCTGGGCCGCGCCGATGAGGTGCTCAACGTGAGCGGCCACCGCCTCGGCACCCGCGAGATCGAAGAGGTGGTCTCGGCCCACCCAGCCGTGGCTGAGGCGAGCGTAATCGGCGTGCGCGACGAGCTGAAGGGCGAAGATGTGCTAGTCGTTGCCGTGCTCAAGCAGCACATCACGCCGCAAATGCAAGATGACATCGCCAACGAAATCCGGCAACTGGTGCGCGAGCGGATCGGCCCGATCGCAACGCCGAAAGCCGTTCACTTCGTCAGTATGCTGCCTAAGACGCGGTCGGGCAAGATTATGCGTCGCGTTATCCGGGCCGTGTACCAAGGCGACAATATCGGCGACCTGAGCACGATCGAAGACGACGCCACCGTCGATATGGTGCGCGAGGCGATCGAGCTGTTGCGCGGCGATCTCTAGTCGCTCCGGCGCGCCACCTAGCATCGCGTTGCGTAGCGCGCCCGCACAATGGTTGTGCAAAACTTTACCGGATCTTTAATCTCTGCTCACAATTGTTCGCTATCGTGAAAATATCCACATAGCATTGGTTTGACATGCCGGCGCGGCCACGCCTATAATTGTTGTATCCGCTGTGATAACGCATTGCCGCGCAGACACGCAACAAGGAGGTTCGACTCATGACCGAGACCCGCGATGTGGCGCTGCCCGACACCAGCGAGATGTATTATCCCGATCCGGCGCTGGTTGAGCAATCGAACGTGATGGCCTATGCCCGCAACAAGGGCTTCAGCTCTTACGACGAGCTGTACCAGTGGACAATCGCGAACCGCGAGGAGTTCTGGGCCGATATGGCCAATCAACTGGAGTGGTTCCAGCCGTGGGAGAAGGTACTTGACGACAGCAACAAGCCCTTCTACAAGTGGTTTGTTGGTGCTAAGACCAATATCGTTCACAACGCGATCGACCGTCATCTCAAGACATGGCGCAAGAATAAGCTGGCGCTGATTTGGGAAGGCGAGGATGGCAGCCAGCGCACCTATTCCTATTACCAGCTTAACTACGAAGTGTCGCGGATTGCCAATGTGCTGAAGAGCATGGGGGTAAAGAAGGGCGATATTGTCACCATTTATATGCCCCGCATCCCTGAGCTGATGTTCAGCATGCTGGCCTGCGCCAAGATCGGCGCCGCCCACAGCGTGGTCTATGGCGGCTTTTCGGAAGCGGCCCTCGCCGACCGCTTGGCCGACGCCAAGAGCAAGGTGCTGATCACCGCCGACGGCGGCTATATGCGCGGCAAGGTGGTCGAGCTGAAGAAGATCGTCAACGAGGCGCTGTCGCGCACTCCCACGGTACAGACCTGTCTCGTCTTCCGCCACACCAACCACGGCGCGCCAATGGAGCAGGGCCGCGACTTCTGGATGCACGATCTGCTTGGGCTGCCGATCGCCAACGGCTATTGCCCCACCGAGCAGATGGATGCCGAGGATATGCTGTTTATCCTCTACACCTCGGGCACGACCGGCAAACCCAAAGGGGTGGTGCATACCCACGGCGGCTATATGGTCGGCACCTATACCGCGCTGAAGTACGTCTTTGACATTAAAGACGAAGATCGCTACTGGTGCGCCGCCGACCCCGGTTGGATCACTGGCCACTCGTTTATCGTCTACGCGCCGCTGATCAATGGCGCTACCTCGTTTATGTACGAGGGTGCTCCCAACTATCCCTACCCTGATCGCTGGTGGAGCATGGTAGCCAAGCACGGCATTACCATCCTCTATACTGCCCCCACTGCGATCCGCGGTCTCATGCGCTTTGGCGATCTCTGGCCCTCGCGCCACGATCTTAGCACGCTGCGCTTGCTCGGTTCGGTCGGCGAGCCGATTAACCCTGAAGCGTGGAAGTGGTTCTATGAAAAGATCGGCAAGAGCCGCTGCCCAATCATGGATACGTGGTGGCAGACTGAGACTGGCCACTTTATGATTACGCCGACCCCAGCGGTGCCGCTCAAGCCCGGTTCGGCCACCCGCCCGTTCCTCAGTATTGATGTTGATGTGGTGCATGAAGATGGCACCCCTTGCGCTCCCGATGAAGACGGTCTGTTGGTGATTAAGAATCCATGGCCGGGCATGATGCGCACGGTGCTGAACGATCCGCAACGCTATGTTGAGGGCTACTGGCAGAAGGTGCCGCCGTACTACGCCGCTGGCGATAGCGCGCGCAAGGACAAAGACGGCTACATTTGGGTGATTGGCCGCCTCGACGACGTGATTAAGGTTTCGGGCTACCGGCTGGGCACCGCCGAGGTCGAGAGCGCGCTGGTCAGCCACCCGGCGGTGGCCGAGGCGGCGGCAATCGGCTTGCCGCACGAGGTGAAGGGCAACGCGATCCACGCCTTCGTGATCCTGCGCGCCGGCCACGAGCCGAGCCA
The DNA here is from genome assembly GCF_034435895.1 of Chloroflexus sp. Classification (GTDB taxonomy): domain Bacteria; phylum Chloroflexota; class Chloroflexia; order Chloroflexales; family Chloroflexaceae; genus Chloroflexus. Next base: position 211 of record NZ_DAOTWH010000034.1, on the reverse strand, counting down.
CGAGCTGGAAGAGAAGCTGCGCGCGCATGTCGGCCACGAGCTTGGCCCGATTGCCCGCCCCGACTCGATCACCTTCGTGACCTCGCTGCCCAAGACGCGGTCGGGCAAGATTATGCGCCGCGTGCTGAAGGCGCGCGCATTGGGCCTGCCCGAAGGCGACGTGTCAACCCTCGAGGAATAAACATCAGTAGTGTAGCGGGGGCGACGTATC
>NZ_DAOTWH010000033.1:0-12557 GCF_034435895.1 Chloroflexus sp. | reverse complement strand
GGCTCGGCGCGGAGCAACCGCGGGGCTGGCCAACCGTAGACCGCGGCCAAAAAGCCGATCATTGCCCGCGCCGCACCGGGCAAGGTATGGTTGGTTGCTACATACGCCTGCGCCCGCCTCCCCAAAGCCGCCGCCAGCGCCGGATCAGCCAGAAAACGCCGGCAGTAAGCGACAATCATATCGGTTTCGCACTCGTCAACATCGACCTGCGCTACCACGTCGGGCGGCAGTTCGCAGAAAGCGTCAACTGTGCTCACTAGCGTAGGCTTACCTGCACCGAGCAGGCGCAACAGACTAGCGCTAGTTTCGCCGGAGGTCGGGTAACGCAAATTCAGGCCAACATCAGTCGCAGCGACGTAATCCTCAAACTGGGCACGCTCGACATAGCCAGTGACGGTCACGGCTGCTTGCAGGCCAAGCCGTTGGATCACGCTTTTGAGAGCATAATTGGGTGAAACGGAACCAACCAACACACAGTGGGCATCGATCCCCTCCCGCCGCAAGGCGGCCAGCGCCCGCAGGGTTGGTTCGATCCGCTTCCACGCATTGATATTGCCAAAGGTTGCCAACAGCGGGCGTTCGAGTGGGATGCCCAACCGCCGGCGCGCCTCGTTGCGATCAATCACCGGTGGCAATGGCACCCCCATTGGCACAAGACCGCGCGGCAAATCGGGCCGGACAGCCGCCACCCGATCCAACAGATACTGGCTATGTCCAATCACGGCCTTGGCAGCGGCTAGCACATCTTCATTGCACGGAAACGAAAACGCCGCTTCGCTAAAGCGCGAACGGATCATGAGCTGAGCGATATTCTCGCCCTCCACACCGTAGCGCGCCCGCATCATGGCCACGTAGCGCTTTACATCGCGCTGCACATTCGCCGCGTACCAGACCATAAAGTGATGCAGCACGAAATCATGCATCACCATCACGCCGGGAACGCGCTGCGCAACCCGCCAGATACCGGCGTGGGCCGGACTATTGCCCATGTGGTAGACAATCGCATCAAACACCCCCCGCCGGGCGAGCCGTTCGAGCTTGCGGATGGGCAAGACCGTGAAATGCCGCTCAAGCTGCGGATTCGTCGGGCGCAATCCATCCTCAACAAACAGCGTGATCTCGGCGTATTGGGCGAGGTAGGGCAGCAGCTCCTCGCTATAATCGGAAATCCCCGACGGGGCTGGGTTGACGGGTGAGCAATAAGCGATGCGCGGGCTCATACACGCTCCACCAAAGCCGCCACCAGCTCGCGGCAGAAGGCGGGAATATCAGCCACCACCCTCCCCCAGACCAGATGGCCATCGCGGAAGGCCGCTTCATCCACCCACGTTGCGCCAGCATTGATCAAATCGTCTTTGATCCCGGTCGAGCCGGTGGCCGGACGACCACGCACAATACCGGCGGAAATCGCAATCGAACCGCCGTGGCAGATAATCCCGATCACCTTGCCGGCGGCGTCCATCGCTCGCACCAGATCGGTCACCGCCTGATAGCGGCGTAGCTTATCCGGCGCCCAACCGCCGGGTAACACTAAGCCAAACAGGTCATTGGCGCGCAATTCGGCAATGGTCGTCGTGGGGGTAATCTCTAGGCCGTTCTTGCCACGCACCGGACGGAGATCAAGCCCGGCGGCCAACACCTCAGCACCCTCTTCTTGCAGGCGCATCAGCGGCACGTAAAACTCAAGGTCTTCCACCCCCTCGGCCAGCAGAATCGCAATCCGTTTGCCTGCTAGTCGCATAATTGGCACTCCCTTCTCTTGCAGCGACACTGCAAGGCAACGTCGCTAGCGTTCCACGAGACGATCGCGACGCAGTGTACCATAAGCCAATGACAGCGATTGCTTGAGAGTAGGTTTTAAATGCGGCAGTTTCACTGTCGCGCCCCATAGCTACGGCTTGTTTGCTGGCGGCAATGGCCGCACGCAATTGCCGCCGGCCACTTTCGCCGCATACAGCGCTTCGCCGACCCGCGTCAGCAATTCAGCCGCATTGCGCGCATCGCGGGGAAAGGCAGCTACGCCGATTGAAATTGTCACTTGCAGATCAAGCGTACTAGGGCGAATTACCGTCTGCGCCACTGCCGCGCGCCACTGCTCGGCGCGGTGCAAGCTGGTTTCCAGCGCTACGCGCGGTAATACCAGCAGCAATTCATCGCTGCCGTAGCGGCAGAAGATATCGCCTCCGCGCACCTGCCGGCCAATCAGGTTCGCCAGATGTTGCAACACTGCATCGCCGAGCGCGCGGCCAAATTGCCAATTCACCTGCTCAAGCTGGTCAATATCGATCAACGCCACGCTGAGCACCACCTGCTCGCGATCGGCGCGCCGCAGCTCGCGTTCCAGCGTCTCATTGAGATAACGGCGCGTATACAGACCGGTGAGCGGATCACGGATCTGCTCATTCTGCAAGCGCACCGTCAAGGCATGCGCTTGGGACCTCGCCTCGGCCAATTGTTGGCGGCGCGTTTGCTCGATCTGCCAGCGCGTTTGCGCGGTCACCACCGCGCGCAGCAAACATAACGGCTGCAGCTCAGCTACGGTCAGCACTTCATGTGCGCCCGCCTGTAACGCGCCGACAGTAGCGTCTGCACCGGCCACTAGACCAATCAGCGGCGCATGCTCGGCTTGCGTTGCGAGATCAGGCAGCAACTGTTCCCGCAAGTCGACCAGATGCGGCGACGAGGAGGCAACTGCGTCTACCGGCATAACCTGCCACGCTGAACCCAACAGCGCACTGATCAGTGCAATCAACGCCTGATCGCTCGTCACAATCGGTAAGAGCTGTGCGGCGGATGCCATAGCCTGCCCGTGGTTAGATGACCGCGATACTGCGTCAACGATAGCATACTTCAACCTTCTCGACAAGACAATGAAATAATCGGTCAGTAGGTTCCAGACAATGGCACGGTATCTATCCCACGGCGTATAACAAACTGGCCTTCAGCGCACACTGATCGGAGCCAGTTACCTGAGCGGTGTGCATTGCAATCAACGTTATTTCGGCAAGTCGGCGGGCATAGGTAATGACCAATCCCATCACGCTGGCTCCTGCGCGCCACACAGGATGTCGGAACCGCTGTCATACGCCTTCCAGCGCTCGACTAGCTATGCAATGGGAAACTGGCGCTATGTGTAAGGAAAACGTTGTTCGCCGTTCATTCTTTTGAAGTACAATAGGCGGTATAGTAAGACCAACGCAGTCCTCGCCTTGCCACATCAGATCGACCAATAGAGATGTTCTGATCAATGATGGCATCGATCACACCTGAGTGGAACGCACCTATGGCGGCAATACCGTTTGTGATGATCTATCTCATTCCGGCGATAATTTCCGCCGGACTAGCGATCATGATGTGGCAAAATCGCTACTATCGCGGTGGCCGTCCCTTCACGCTTTTGCTGGCCGCCATCGCATGGTGGAATGCCTGCCACGCGCTGAGCATCGCCGATACGACGTTTGAAGGCACGCTCTTTTGGTCATTATTGCAGAATGTCGGCATTGTGATGATCGGGCCATGCTGGCTCCTCATCGCGCTGGCCTATTCGGGCGAATGGTGGCGGGTGCCGCGCTGGCTGCGGCGCGGCATTTTTGTGCCCGAACTCATTTCGTTGGTGCTGGCGCTGACGAACAACCTCCATTATCTCTGGTGGGCGACAGTAGAAGCCGACACTTCACGCCCATTCCTCTGGCTGTCAGTCACCCGCGGGCCGGCGTTCTGGTTTCACACCGTTTATGCGTATGTCTGTCTAGCGATCGGCATTATCGTGCTGGCCCGCGCCTCATGGCAAGCGCCGCCGGTGCATCGCTACCATGCCCGCCTGATGCTCACCGCAGCGCTCATTCCGGCCGTTGGCAATATCGCTTTTCTGGGTGGGCTAAAGGTACCGTGGAACGATGATCCAACGCCAATCTTGCTCTTTATCTCGGCGGCGCTTGGCATTTACACAACGATGCGCTACCGGCTGTACGATTTGGCCCCGCTGGCCGAGCAAGAAGTCATTGCTGGCTTGCCTGACGGCCTGATCGTGCTCGATAGCCGTGGACTGGTCGCCGAGATCAATCAGCACGCACCTCGTTTGCTCGGCGTGCATAGCGATCGCTGGATTGGCCGCCCCTTAACCCAACTGGTCGCCTCCTCGCCGTTTGGGCGCGATCTGCAACACCTGCTGAACACCACCATCACGGCGCCGACTCGGCCGGTTATTTTCGATAATGGCTCCCAAGCGATCGAAGTGCGCATCCGTTCGCTCCAATCCGCCGCTGGGATTGCGACCGGATCGCTGGTGTTGGTACGCGATGTGAGCGAGCGGATGCGGGCCGAGCAAGAGCGCGCGCGCCATATCGCCGCGCTGCGCCTGATCAACGCCATCGCCCGCAGCGCCAACAACGCGCAAGAAACCGGCTCGCTGCTCAATACGATCGCGCGGATTATTGTGCGCGAAGGCCATTGGGAACGGGTTTCGATCGGCCTGATCGATGAGTCGCAGCAACGTATCACCGTGGTCGTTGACCACACGACCCATGGCGCCGGCCAGTCGCAGAACGAAATTATGAGCGGCGCTGCCGCCGTAACCTTGATCCAGCGCATCCAACAAGGACGGCCAGAATTGATCAATCTGGCTGAACTCACCGAGGAAGATCCGTTGGCAATCGGCTTGCGTCAAGCAGGATTACAATCATTGTTGCTGGTGCCGCTCCGGCATGAACACCTTGCGACTGGCATCTTAGGGTTAGCGACTAGTGCGCCCAAGACGATGACGCCAACCTTGAGCGAGTTGGTCACTGCCATCGGTGAATTGATTACCGATGCGATCATCCGCATCCGCCTCTACGAGCAAGTGCAACGGGCTGACCGGCTCAAGACCGGCTTTCTCGCCACCGTCAGCCATGAGTTACGCACACCGCTAACCTCCATCATCGGCTACACCGATATGTTGCGGCGCGGCGTGTTAGGCGAACTTAGCCCAGAGGTGCAAGAGACGCTCGGCTATATGAAGCAGTCGAGCCTCACGTTGATGCGCTTGATTAGCGATATTCTGGAGTTTTCGCGCATGGAGGCCGGCCAACTCGAGATGGAGGTGGAGCCGGTTGAGGTGGGCGCGATTATTCAGAATGTGGCCGGGCAGATGTTGCCACAGGCGCGCGAACGCAATTTGGCGTTGTTGGTGAATATCCCTGCTGATGTGCCGAAAGTGATGGCCAACACTGGCCGGCTGGAACAGGTGCTGATCAATCTGGTCAGCAATGCGATTAAATTCAACCGTCTCAATGGGCGGGTGGAAATCTGCGCTGAACCACGCGGTGAATGGGTGCGCATTTGCGTCAAAGACACCGGCGTGGGCATTGCCCCCGACGATCAAGAGCGGATCTTTGAAGAGTTTCAGCGCGTCCGCCAGCCAAACGGGCAGAAGGTGCATGGCGTCGGCCTTGGCCTTGCTATCTGCCGCCGCCTCATTACCTACATGGGTGGCAACATTGGGGTTGAGAGCACTCCCGGCGAAGGATCAACCTTCTTCTGCGATCTGCCGGTGGTGTCGATATCGCGCATTGTAGGGGAACGAGCTGGCGCATGACCGTACCCCCGATTCTGTTTGCTGCCGCCATCTCTCTCGCTGCCAAGCAGCGGCCGCTCCTAGCGCGCCGGGTGTTACCCAGGTTGCCGTCGCGGCGGCGATGCGAGCGAACGGGGTGGTACAACGAACGCGGCCAAGCCGCATTCTCCCACCGATGAGCCCGCCCCACGCACCTTGCTCCCCCTCGCCGGCGCAGTCGCCTAGCCGCCGGCATTGCTGCCGGCGCTGGCCGGCTCTTACCCGGCCGTTTCACCCCTTACCGGAAATCCGGCGGGACTGTTCTCTGTTGCCGTCTTGCGTCACCGGCCGATTGCTCGACCGGCGCCCCCGCTTGCTGTTTCGCGGGGCGGCGTTCCGCCTTGCGGCGGGCGGGGAGTCGGGAAGTTCCTCTGGGAAATCCCAGCGGCGGCGCGTCATGCGCCAACATCAATTCTAGTATAGCACACCGATACAGAGGCGCAAAGGGAGCAAAGACGCAAAGGCCGCATAACGCAAAGACGCGAAGAGTGCAAAGGTCGCAAAGGATGTTATCCTCTGGGCACCAGCGCGCTTCATAACTACCAAAAAACCTTCGCGCCCTCTGCGTCCTTAGCGCCTTTGCGTTTCCCATCCTCTGCGCCTACACCTGTTGCAAGCGGGCTAGCAGCTCTTGCTTCAAATCCCACAGGCGCTGGCTGAGCGAGACGTGGTAGATATGCGGGTTCATAATCCGCCGTACGCCGAGGTCAAGCCGCTCGACATCGGCATGGCGGCGCGCGCGCATCTGCTCCAGCGGCAGTGGCTCAGCCACCCGCCGGCCCTCCACCATCCCCGGCTCGAGCAACGGCTCGATCCCGGTCAGTTCTGAGCGGCGCACCGTGCGCTGGCGGGCATGGTCGCTGGGGTGACGCAACCGGATGCACTCTTCGCTGGTGGGGTCTTCATCTTCGAGCGCGATCAGGTCAGCAGTCGCCTTGCCGCGCTCGTCGTACAACCGCCACACCCGCTTCAAACCGGGATTGGTCAGCTTTGCCGCGCTCTCGGCAATCTTAATCGCCGGCTGCCACTCCTTGCCATCGTGCAACGCCACCAGCTTATATACCCCGCCCAACGCCCCCTCGCCGTGTGACGTGACCAGCCGGGTGCCGACGCCATACACCAACCGGCGAATAATCGCATCGGCATCGGCATTGTAGCGCCGCGCCTCTTGAGCGATCTGGCTCTGAATCTGCCAAATCACCAGCTCGTCCAAATCATTCGAGAGCACGATCACCGTATCGGGGAACCCGGCCCGATCCAGCATCAACGCAGTCTGAATCGCAAGGTAAGCAAGGTCACCCGAATCGAGCCGCACCCCGACCGGCTTATGCCCCTTGGCGCGCAGCTCCTCAAACACCCGAATCGCATTCGGCACCCCGCTGTGCAAGGTATCGATCGTATCCACCAGCAGCAAACAATCGTCAGGATAGACCTCGGCATAAGTGCGGAAGGCATCGAGTTCGCTCATGCCGAGGGCCAAAAACGACTGCACCATCGCGTGGGCATGGGTGCCCTTGGCAGTCTGGCCGATAGTATGGGCAAGGCCCACGTTCGAGGTAAAATCGGCCCCGCCAATCAAAGCTGCCCGCGTACCGGCATTCGCCCCCAACCCCTGCCCGCGACGCAGGCCAAACTCCAGCACCGTGCTCGCCCCGCTCGCCTCACGGATACGGCTCGCCTTGGTCGCCACCAACGTCTGATAATTGAGATGGTTAAGCAACGCGGTTTCCAGAATCTGCGCCATCAACAACGGCCCGCGCACAATTGTCATCGGCGCTTGGGCATGCACCACCCGCCCTTCAGGCACCGCCCACAGCGTGATCCCGCCAAAATGGCCATGGTCGCGCAAATAGGCCAAAAAATCCTCGCCGAAGACTGGCTTACCCACCCGATTCCGCTGGCTGCGCAAGACTTCAAGCTCGACCGGGCCAAACGCCGCCGTCTCCATCCAATCGAGCAGCCACTCAAGGCCGGCGGCGATGCAATAACCGGCGGAATGCACGCCATAGTTGGGCGGCTGGCGAAAGAAATGGTCAAACTGAGCCGGACGCTCGTGAATGCCCATGCGGAAATAGAGCTGGGCCATGGTCAACTGATACTGGTCGGTAAAAAGTATCCCGGTAGCGGTACGGAGCTGCGCGCCGTTCATAGGTGCCTCGCTATATAGTGTAACTTTCACACTAATATAGCAGCAAGCGGGGTGGTTGTCAATGAGCATGTTTACCGCCGAGGACGCGGAGGACGCAGGGAGAGGAACATATCATCACGAGGGCGCGCCGCACCCGCAGCAAGCTCCTCCTTCGGCGGAAAGGTTCCGCTCGCGTGCTTGCGGGAGATTGCTTCGCTTCGCTGCGCTCCACTCGCAATGACAACCGGGGAGTGGCGCTGTTGGCGGCGCGCAATGACAAATGGGGAGGCGATGCTTCCCCCAAAACCCTTTGCGTTCTCTGCGCCTTTGCGTTAAAAATTTCTGCGCCCTTTGCGTCTCCCTCTACACAAACGCCGACATCCCAGTAATTGCGCGGCCCACGATCAACGTATTCATCTCGTGGGTGCCTTCGTAGGAATAGAGCGCCTCGGCATCGGCGAAGTAGCGGGCCACTTCGTGTTCGAGCAGGATGCCGTTGCCGCCGAAGACGGCGCGAGCCAGCGCCACCGTTTCGCGCATCTTTTCGCCGCAGAAGACCTTGGCCAGCGAGGCATGCTCGTGGCTGACTTTGCCGTTACGGGCAGCGATCTGGCTCATCCGCAGGCACATCGTCTGCATCGCCGTCACGTTGGCCAGCATCTGCACCAGACTGTTCTGCACCAACTGGAAGCCGCCGATTGGCCGCCCGAATTGGATGCGCTGCTGGGCGTACGCCAACGCCTTTTCATACGCGCCCATTGCCACCCCGGTCATCGCCCACGCGACGGCGGCGCGGGTGATCGCGAGCTGGCGGGCAATACCGCGGAAGCCGCCCACGTTCGGCAGCCGGTTGGCTTCGGGCACCCGGCAATTGACGAGGCGGATATGAGCGTTTTGCACCGTGCGCAGGGCGATCTTGCCTTCTAGCCGTTCGACCTCGTACCCCGGCGTACTGCGCTCGACGATGAAGCCCTGCACTTGGTTGTTGGATACATCCCGCGCCCAGATGATGTTGAGATCGGCAATTGGCGCGTTGCCGCTCCACTTCTTGGCCCCGTTGATCACCCAGTAGCCGCGCTCGAAGCGGGCGGTGGTCGTGAGGCCGGCGGCGGTCGCTGAGCCGACGTCGGGTTCGGTCAAGGCCCACGAGCCGATCAGCTCGAATCGTTGCATCGGCGGCAACCAGCGTTGCTTCTGTTCGGCTGAGCCGAAGAGGTCGATCGAACCCATGCACAGGCCCCAATGCACGCCGAAGAAGGTGTAAATCGATGGATCGACCCGCGCGAGCTCCATACATGCCACACCAGTGAGCACCGGGCCAAGAGCGTCGATGGCGTAAGGCCGGGTGCCGAAGGTTTCAGCGACGAGACGGGCAAAGCTGGGTACGATCTCGTGCGGAAACTCGCCTCGCTCCCAGTAGCTGTTGGCCAGCGGACGGATCTTTTCTTCCATATACGAGCGGATCTTTTGTTGGATCAGCCGCTCTTCGGGTGAGAGTTCGCCCAAAATATCGAAGAAATCGCTATTGATCGGCGGCACGCGCTTAGGCCGCCGCTTGGCGGCGATGCTTTTCAGCAGCAGGCCGATTTCTTGCGGAGTGATGCTGCGCAAGGCACGGAATGTGTCAACAAACGGCACATTCACCTGCTGCATCATGCGGGTGAGGCTGGCCGGAAGAGAGATAAGCGCCATAGATGCCTCCTGTTCAGCATCGAGCAATGGGCAACCCCATTGTTGCCGGATATGACTTCAAGCAGGGAAAGGAATGACGCGATGCGTCAAGAATAAGTGTAGCATATGGCGGCGCGGGTGTCAATGACAATGTTGTCAGATTGCCGGCAATCGCCTGCGCGGTCGTTAGGCTCGCTCCATGACGCACCGCATTATCCCCGTATCACGAGATGCTTCCCAAAACGGTTGACGGTCGGCGCTACCATCGTCTACAATAACGCGAGGAACAGCTTTTCGGCGTTAAATAGGCGTTATTCGTATGCAAAAATTAACCGCGGCCCAAATTCGCGAAACGTTTATCTCGTTCTTTATTCGCCATGGCCATACCCATGTGCCCAGCTCGTCGCTGGTCGTCGCCGATGATCCGACCCTGCTGTTTGCTAATTCGGGGATGGTGCAGTTTAAGGATGTCTTTCTGGGGCGCGAGCAGCGTCCTTATACCCGTGCGGTGACGGCGCAGAAGTGTTTGCGCGTCAGCGGCAAGCATAACGATCTCGAAGAGGTTGGCCCCTCGCCGCGCCACCACACCTTTTTCGAGATGTTGGGCAACTTTTCCTTCGGCGACTACTTCAAGGCTGAGGCGATCCGGCTGGCGTGGAAGTTGTTGACCGAAGAGTTTCAGTTGCCGGTCGAGCGGCTGTGGTTTACGGTCTTTGCCGGCGATGATGAGGTGCCGCCTGATGATGAGGCTGCCGAGCTGTGGATCGCGCAGGGGGCCGATCCGTCGCGGGTGCTGCGCTTTGGCCGCAAAGATAATTTCTGGGTGATGGGTGATACCGGCCCCTGCGGCCCCTGCTCGGAAATTACGATGTATATCGGCGATGACCTCAGCCAGATGCATGCCGAGGGGGTGAATTCCGACGACCCCAATTATGTCGAGATCTGGAATAACGTGTTTATGCAGTACGACCGCGCCACCATGCAGCCGCTGCCGCGTCCGTCGGTGGATACCGGCATGGGCCTTGAGCGGATGGCGATGGTGATGCAAGGAGTGCATAGCACCTACGAGACCGATCTGTTTGTGGCGATTATCAATCGCATTATCAGCGCGCGCGGCAGCGATAAGGCGCATTATCAGGCTCACCGCAGCGCTTACCGCGCAATTGCCGACCATGCGCGGGCGATTGCGTTTTTGATCGCTGATGGCGTGTTGCCGGGCAATCTGGGCCGGGCCTATGTGCTGCGCCGGATTTTGCGCCGCGCGGCGTATCAGGGCCGCACGATCGGCTTCGAGCGTCCGTTCCTCGCTGAGGTGATCACGTCGGTGATCGAGCAGATGGGCAACGCTTACCCCGAATTGGTCAAGCGGCGCGAGTTTATCCTCAGCGCCGCCGATCAAGAGGAGCGCCAGTTCTTGCGTACGCTCAGCGGCGGTATCACGCGGCTGAACGCGGTGATCGAGCAGGTGCGCTCCCGCGGCGAGACGGTGATCCCCGGTAATGATGCGTTTGTGTTGAAGGATACCTACGGTTTCCCGCTTGATCTGACCCAAAAGATCGCTGCCGAGCATGGGTTGGCGGTTGACGAAGCCGGTTACGAGGCGGCGATGGCCGAGCAACGGGCCCGTTCGCGAGCGGCGGCGACGAGCAAGCGCAGCGGCGAGGCCGATCTGTGGGTGGAGCTGGATTTGCCCAATTCCCATTTTACCGGCTACGAGCGGCTGAGCGACCGGGCAACGGTGATTGGGATGCTGGCCGATGGCGATGCGTTGAACACGGCCAGCACCGGGAAGCACGTGCAGATTGTGCTCAATACCACGCCGTTCTACGCCGAGAGCGGCGGTCAGGTCGGCGATACCGGCGTGCTGGTCGGCCCGGACGGGTCGGTGCGGGTGGAAGATACCCGCCGCCCGCTGCCCGGTCTGATCGTTCACTATGGCCGGGTGGTTGATGGCACAATCAGCGTGGGCGATCAGGTGCAAGCGACGGTCGATCTTGTGCGGCGGGCCGATATTCAGCGCAACCACACTGCGACCCACATGCTCCAGCGCGCGCTGCGCGATGTGCTCGGCGAGCACGCGGCCCAGGCCGGTTCGCTGGTCGCGCCGGATCGGTTGCGCTTCGACTTTACCCACACTAAGCCGGTGGATCCCGAAGAATTGCGCGAGGTCGAGCGGCGCTTGAATGCGTGGGTGCGGGCAGATGCCACGGTGCGCTGGGAGATTACTGGCTATCAGGATGCGATGGCGCGCGGCGCGATCGCGCTGTTTGGCGAGAAGTATGGCGATACGGTGCGGGTGGTAACGATCGAGCGCGGTAATGGCTTGGATAATGGCGAGTACGCTTCGCGCGATAGCCTTGAGTTGTGCGGCGGCACCCACGTCAATCGCACTGGTGAGATCGGGTTTGTCCGGCTGGTGAGCGAGGGCAGCATCGGCAGCGGCATCCGTCGCGTCGAGGCGCTAACCGGGCGCGGGGCCGAGGCGTGGGTGGAAGAGCAGGCCCAAGCGCTGCGCGATCTGGCGGCACGGATCAATGCCCAACCTGCCCAGTTGGCTGAGCGGATCGAGGCGTTGCTGGCCGAGAACCGGCAGCGCCGGCAAGAGCTGGAAGCGCTGCGCAGCAAGATGGCGCGCGAGCAGCTGGCCACGTTGTTGAACCGGATGCAGACGGTTGCTGGCGTGCCGTTGCTGGCCGCCGAGGTCGAGGCCGATACCGTCGAGCGCTTGCGCGAGATGGGCGAGTATCTGCGCGACAAGCTGGGCAGCGCGGTGATTGTGCTCGGCGCGCAGATCAACGGCAAGCCGCAACTGCTGACGATGGTCACCGCCGATCTTGTCCGGCGCGGCTTGAATGCAGTGCAACTGGTCAAGCCGCTGGCCGCGATCGTCGGTGGCGGCGGCGGCGGCAAACCCGAAGTCGCCCAAGCCGGCGGGCGCAACCCCGACCAGTTAGCTGCGGCGATCAACGCTGCCGCCGGCGTATTAGCCGAACAAGCGGGGTAAGGAGAATAGCCACAAAGAGACACAAAATATTTCAATGTTTTTGCATGGCTATCCCCCCTCCCCGTCAACAGGGAGGGGGCAGGGGGGTGGGGTAAAGGGTAAAAGAGCGGGTAGAGCACCCTCACCCCCCCGGCCCCTCTCCCACCGTGAGGTGGGAGAGG
>NZ_DAOTWH010000032.1:0-2422 GCF_034435895.1 Chloroflexus sp. | reverse complement strand
CGGACAGCGAAGCTTTCCGCCGGCGGAAAGCTTCGCTGTCCGCCTTGACCAAGACCACGAGCTGGAGGATGTCGCGTTGATTACGGTGCCGATTGACTCGCGGGTCGGTTTGAAGACCGAACAGGCTCATCACGATGCGCCTAACAGTATCTTCTTCCGCGCATGGATGCGTTCGCGCGGCGAGGAGGTACGCGAGTGCATCGCCGCTGCCCGCCGCGGCGATTGGCAAACCATCGGCCAATTGGCCGAACTCGACAGCATGCGCCTGCACGGCGTCACGATGTCTGGTTCGCGCGAGCAGAAGATTATTGGGTGGGAGCCGGAAAATATCACGCTGTTCCGGCTTTGCAACGATCTGCGCGCCCGTGGCGTGCCGGTGTATGCAAGCACCGATACCGGCCCGACCGTGGTCTTCATCACCCGCCGCGATCTCGCCCCCTCGGTGACGGCGGCTATCCACGATTTGGGCTTGGGGTTAGAAACCGTCCAAGCCCCGATCGGCGGCCCAGTCCATCTAATCACGGTGGAAGAGGCGCTCAGCGAACTGTCGTAGGCATCGCAAAAGCACATGATGACGCGCAGGGATGCATACTGTCGTATTCCTGCGCGTCCCACCCGCCTTCGATTTTACAGAGAAGGTCTGGCAGGGAAATATGGGCTTATCCAGCGCGACCCAGATTGGCGAAATCGTATACCATGCGCTTGCGTTCAATACCCAACGCTGGCGGGATTGGCAAGGCGAGATGGTGTCAGCAGGCTCACTCATTGCTAGCGTTTTTTCACGCTCTTAACCCAACGACAAATTAAGTATGCATTGGCTGGCGGCGTTGCGCTACTGCACTATGTGCAAGGAGGCAACACCCACGATCTCGATGTTGTAATGGCGGCGATGGCCTTGAAAAAGCTGCCGGAACTGACCATCTTGCAGCAAGACAACGATTTTGTCCGGGCGATATTTGCCGAATTACCGGTGGATATTCTCTTGACGCGCAATGCGTTGTTCCGGCATGTCTACCGCCGGTATGTCCAACCGGTTGCACTCCTTGAACAAACCGTGCCGATTGTGACTGCTGAGGGTTTGTTGTTGCTTGAACTTTATGCGCTGCCCTTGCTTTACCGGCAAGGCAACTTCGCCCGAATTGGGTTGTACGAAAACGATATTGCTACCCTCATCTATATACTATCGGCCAGACATGACGGCGCTCTTGCAAACATTATCCGCATATATTACCCTCTCTGATCTCGTCGAGATCGAAGCAATCGTCACCGATCTGCAACGGCGCAGCCAGCGCTTCAGCCAGCAATAACCCTGCGCCTACCCCACCACCACCAACGCTAAATCATTCACATTCGTCCCGGTTGGGCCGGGCCGCAAGAGGTCATCAAGCGCGGCAAAGAAGCGGTAGGCATCGTTGCGGCGCAGATGGTCGAGTGGATCAAGACCCAAGGCCCGCGCTCGCGCTACCGTCGCACCGGTTGCCACCGCGCCGGCGGCATCGGTCGGGCCATCGCCGCCATCGGTGGCCAGCGCAATCACCGCCGCATCGGCCAAACCCTCTAGCGCCAGTGCGGCACTCAACGCCAATTCTTGATTGCGCCCGCCAAATCCCGTTCCCCGCAGCGTAACAGTCGTTTCGCCGCCAGCGATCACACAGGCCGGACGAGCTAACGGATGGCCACTGGTAGCAATCTCACGGGCAATCGCGGCCAGCACCTTCCCCACCTCGCGCGCCTCTCCCTCCAGCGAGGTGGTGAGCAAGAGAGTATGAAAACCGGCGGCCTGCGCTGCGGCTAAGGCAGCGTGCGCCGCTTGCACATTGCTCCCGATCAATATATGCTGCCCCTTCGCCAACACCGGATCACCCGGCTTGAGCGTCTCTGGCTGTTCGCCGCGCGCACCCGCCGTCAGGTAAGCACGGATCGCCGGCGGACACCGATTGCACAGTTCGTAGTGATCGAGCAGCGCCAACGCATCGGCAAACGTGGTCGGATCGGCGACCGTCGGGCCAGAGGCGATCACATCGAGTGGACTCCCAACTACATCAGAGAGGATCAGCGTGATCAGCGTCGCCGGAGCCGCCAACCGGGCCAACCCGCCGCCTTTGAGCCGGTCAAGGTGCTTGCGCAGGGTATTGATCGCACCAATCGGCGCGCCACAGGCGAGCAATTCGGCGGTCAATCGCTGCAGATCGGCGAGAGTGACGCCGGGAACCGGCAGATTGAGCAAGGCCGACCCGCCGCCCGAAATCAGGGCAATGACCAGATCACGTTCATCGGCTTGAGTCAAGAGATCCGCAATCTGCTGCCCGGCAACAACGCTGCGCTCGTCAGGGGTCGGATGGGCCGCCTGCACGAGTGTCACGCCGGGAATCGCCGGCAATGGCGCGCCGTCGTCTTTCACCACGACGATCCCGCCGCTGAG
>NZ_DAOTWH010000031.1:0-17502 GCF_034435895.1 Chloroflexus sp. | reverse complement strand
CCCGCCGAGGCCGCGGGTTTTGAGCGCAGCGGCGGCGCTGGCGAAGCGCAACGCTGCCGGCAGCGGATCGCCGCGCAAGAGGGCGAAGAGCAATGCGCCGTGAAAGACATCGCCGCAGCCGGTCGTGTCGACCGGTTGGGTGGGGAAGGCGGGGGTGTCGATCACGTCACCGCCGTCGCAGGCCCAGCTCCCCGCTTCGCCGGCAGTGACGACAATCAGGCGCCGGTAACGGTTGTATAAAACCTGTGTCGCGGCGGCCAGATCAGAGAGGCCGGTCACAGTGCGGGCAAAATTGGCCGATACGACGATATCATCGCAGAGCGGCAGTAATTCCATCACCGCTGGCTTGACCCGTTCGGCGTCGATCATAATGCGCCCGCCAGCGGCGCGCACCTGTTGCGCGGCGGATAATGCCGCCGGCAAGTGGCTGTCAATCAGCAAAGCGCGGGTTTGGGAGGCGAGTTCTGGGGGGAAGACAAGGTCAGCAAAGACGGCTGGTTCGTTGTACCACCAGACCGTGCGGCGGTCGCTGCCCGGCTCGGCCAGCACAAACGACACGTGTGATGAACCGGGGCGGGTGACTATGAACGAAGTATTGATGCCGAAATGAGCGAGTTCAGCGCGAATCGCATCGCCGTAGTGATCGGTGCCGACGGCGCTCACTAGCGCCACAGTGGCCCCTAACCGGGCTAGCGTGGCCAGTGCCGTCGCCACCGGGCCGCCTCCCATCTCGGTGCGTCCAGCGAGGGGTTGTTTCAGACCTAAGACCGGTGGTGTGGCTGCTACGCCAATCAGATCCCAACTGGCGATCCCGACCCCAATCACATCAAATTGCGGCATATTAACTCCTAAGGCAGTATTGCCTATCATTGCTATTCAGCCAATCACTTGCTTGCCTGTGCTACAATAGCAAGGTGTAATGATGCCGGATCAGTGCGCCAGCCGTCAAGAGGAGCGTTGTCGTGGAAGACCTGATTGCGCAGGTGCGCGCGCAGATGGAAGCGTTGGTCGGGTTGCCGTCCGGGACGCAACTGCCGAACCCGCCGTCGCTGCCTGCTTCAGATACGCCGATTGCAAGTTACATTGATCACACGCTGTTGAAACCCGAAGCGACTGCCGATCAGATCGATCGATTATGCCACGAAGCAGAGCGCTACCGCTTCGCCAGCGTCTGCGTCAATCCACGGTATGTCGAGCGATGCGCGCGCGCGTTGGCCGGGTCGCCGGTGCGGGTCTGTACAGTTATCGGCTTTCCCCTCGGCGCAACCACGACGAAGGTTAAAGTGTTTGAGACGGTGCAGGCCATTGGGCATGGCGCGCGCGAGGTCGATATGGTGCTGGCGGTGGGTGCGCTGCGTGGGCGTGAATACCATGCCGTTGCTGACGATATTCGGGCCGTGACCGATGCCGCTCATGCCAGTGGCGTGCTGGTGAAAGTCATCCTTGAAACCGGCCTGCTCACCGATGTGGAAAAGGTGATGGCGTGTCTGCTGGCCGTGCGGGCCGGGGCCGATTTCGTCAAGACCAGCACCGGTTTCGGGCCGGGAGGGGCGACAGTGGCCGATATTGCCCTGATACGCGCGGCGGTCGGGCTGACGATCGGGGTCAAGGCATCGGGCGGCGTACGCTCGTTGGCGGCGGCGCAAGAACTGATCGCTGCTGGCGCGACCCGCATTGGCACCTCGGCGGGGGTGGCGATCGTGCAAGAAGCGGAAGGCGCCGCGCCGGAGCGGCCAAGTAGTGATGGGTATTAAACCGGGGCAGGGAACAGAGAAACGGGATTGCAGATACACATAGTAGCTCGACACGAGTAATAGATATGAAAAAAGCACAAGGAGGCGCGCGTGAGCATCCTGATCGATGCCAATACCCGATTGCTGGTGCAGGGTATTACCGGGAAAGAAGGCGAGTTTCATACCCGCCAGATGCTCGACTATGGCACGAAGGTCGTGGCTGGGGTGGTGCCGGGGCGGGGTGGCCAGACGGCGATCGATGGGCAGGTGCCGGTCTTCAATACCGTGTCGGAGGCAGTGGCGGCGACGGGTGCAAACACAGCGGTGATTTATGTGCCGGCGCCGTTTGCGCCTGATGCCATCCGTGAGTCGGCTGCTGCCGGCATTCCCCTGATCGTGTGCATTACCGAGGGCATCCCGGCGCTTGATATGGTCAGCACCTACGCCTTTGTGCAAGAGTGCGGCGTGCGGCTGATCGGGCCGAACTGTCCCGGCCTGCTGACGCCGGGAGCGGCCAAAGTTGGCATTATTCCCGGTAATATTGCGATGCCCGGCCCAGTGGGGATTGTGAGCAAGTCAGGCACGTTGACCTACGAAGCGGTGGATGCCCTCACCCGGATTGGCATCGGCCAGAGTACGATCGTCGGTATCGGCGGCGACCCGATTATTGGCACCAACTTCATTGACGTGCTGGCGATGTTTGAGGCCGATCCGCAGACGGAAGCGATTGTGTTGATTGGTGAAATCGGCGGCACTGCCGAGCAAGAAGCGGCGGCGTACATCAAAGCGCACGTGACCAAGCCTGTCGTCGGTTTCATTGCTGGCCAGACGGCGCCTCCCGGCAAGCGCATGGGCCATGCCGGCGCGATCATCAGCGGCGGCGAAGGCACCGCGCAAGAGAAGATCGCTGCATTAGAGAGCGTGGGGGTACGGGTGGCCCGCATGCCGACCGACATTGCTGGACTGGTGAAAGAGGCCTTGGCCGCTCGCGCGGCGTTGGGATGAAGCACAGTAAGGGCGGGTTGTAAGTAGGGGCGGGTTTGAAACCCGCCCTTACGAGTCAGGGGGCGGGCCTCAAACCCGCCCCGCTCGATCACCGTGATTGATTCAAGGGGATCCGCAGCTCAACCGTCGTCCCCTGCCCGATTTCGCTGCGGATGCGCAGATCGGCCCCAATCAGGCGCGCCCGTTCTTTCATATTGAGCAAGCCAAGGCTGCCACGGTTGGCATAACCGCTCTCAACGGCGGCGACATTAAACCCGCGCCCGCGATCGCGCACGCTTGCGACAAAGTGATCTTCCTCGACGTAGAGGTAAATCGTGATCAGATCGCTCTGGGCGTGCTTGCGGGCATTATTGACCGCCTCTTGGATGATGATAAAGACAGCGGCTTCAATTTCGGGCGGCAAGCGCGGTACTTGTGATGGCGCTTCGAGGCGCAGCTTAGTGTCGTGACCAGAGGGATCGCGCCAGCGATCAACATATTGTTGCAGCGTGACCAGCAACCCCTGCGTCTCAAGGCCGAGCGGGCGTAACTCGAAGAGTAGGGTGCGGATATCATGCGTCGTCTTCTGCACGAGTTCGGCCAGCGTATCGAGTTCGGCGGGCACCCGTTCGGGCATCGCCTTGAACAGACGCTTGATAAACTCGATATTCATCGCGATGGCAGCAACGCTCTGGGTAGGGCCATCGTGCAGATCGCGGGCAATAGCTGAGCGCACCTCAGCCTCTTTCTGCAACAGCCGGTCGCGCTCTTCCTTGAGGCGCTGGTAGAGGCGGGCATTCTCGATCGCAATGGCCGCCTGCGCTGCCAGCGTCGTCAGCAATTGCATATCTTGCTCGGTGAACGGCTGGCCATTGGCCTTATTGAGCAACTGCATCGCGCCAATGACCCGATCCTTCACCCGCATCGGCACACAGACAATCGAATGGGTGACAAAATCGGCTTCGCGGCTGATCGCATCGTACCAACGGGGATCGTGTTCGACATCGTTGACGATCTGGCCCACGCCGTGCGAGACCACCCACCCAGCAATGCCACGGTCGGCAGGCATCCGGTACTGGCGCTGCTCGCCGGGAATTTCTAACACCAGCTCGCGGGTGTCTTCGTCAAGGATAAAGATCGAACAGCGTTCGGCGCCGACCACCTTTGGCGCGCGCAACTTAATATCATTAAGCAGGCTAGTGAGGTCAAGATTGACTGCCAGCGACTGGCCGATTTCGTAGAGTAAATGGAGTTCGCGCAGATCGCGCTCGGCGCGGCGCAGCATCGCGAGCTTATCAGCTTCACCGCCAATGGCGCGCACCAAGAGTACCAGTAGCTCTTCATCAAGCGGCGGAGTGCTGCTCGATTGCTGGTTGGCGCGGCTCACGACCAGATGGAGGAGACCAACCCCTTGGCCGCCGCTCTGCAACGGCAACTCGATCAGATCGCGGCTGTCGTCGATCGAATACGAACCGACAATTGGTTCGCCGCTATCATCGCGGCGGGCAAAGCCATCGCGAGCCTGCTCGATCAGCGAGAGCGTCTCGGCGTCGAGCTGACCACGGGTGACTTTGGTTGTTTCGCCGTAGGGCGAGATGTAGAGCAGCGCACCAGCTTGGGCCGGCCAGAAAGCGATCAAACGCTCAAGCGACGCCTGTAAGAGATCGGCCACTTCGTGGTGGCCGCCGGCAATAAGCAACTGGCTAAGGGTCTCTAGTTGGCGCTGATTAATCGCGAGCGGCGGCATACGATCACCTCGATTTGTGGCAACAGGCGCTACGTGCAAGAGGTTAAGGACGTTTATCATGGTGTATTAGCTGTACTGTAACGGATCGATGATAGGGCTGTCAATGGAATAAAGGTTATGGAACGGTTCAAAATGTGCCATCTCAGTGAACTACCTCCCGGACGGATGCGCTATGTTGAGATTGATGGCTTGCCGATCGGGCTGGCGAATGTTGCCGGCACGATCTACGCTTTCAGTGATAGTTGCCGGCACGAGGGCGGGCCGCTTTCGGCAGGAGTTTTGATCGAACACACTGTCACCTGTCCGTGGCATGGCTGGACCTACGATGTGCGTACTGGCAAGAGCATCGTGCCACCGGTAGGCTTGCAGATCGCCACCTATCCGGTCGAGGTGATCGACGACGAGATCTTTGTCATCGTTGATTGGTCAGCGATGTAATGCGTGAGCATAGCTTCCCTGCTCATATTGTAATCGATCTTTAATCTTAAGTAAAATACTACAAAACATAGTTTAATTGCAATACAATGCATAAAAATATTTGGTACTTTATCACCATAACGCACAAACATCATCAATATCAAAAGACAGATGCTAGACTGTCATAGCTAGCCATGCAACTGGCAAGCGCTAGCCATCGTCACATAGGCGAGATAGGTTTGGTGTGGGAGGAGGAGATATGAACACGCAAACCCAACGTCTGTTGCGAGCGCGCGCGGGCCGGATGGTGGCCGGCGTTGCCGGTGGATTAGCCAACTATTTCGGAATCGATCCGATCTTCGTACGGCTTGGCTTCGCGATCTTGATCTTTTTCAACGGGATTGGCGTGGTGCTCTATATCGTGTTGTGGCTACTGATGCCGAATGAGGATGCCGCGCCAACCGACAACAACCTCGACGTGGCGGTGGGTGAGATGCGGGCGATTATCGAGCGGATCATCGGCGATATTCAGGATATATTCCGCCGGTGATATATAGAGACGCACAGCCGTGCGTCTTTACATGAATTCCCGCACGGCAAAGCGACGCACGGCCGTGTGTCTTAGAGACGCACAGCCGTGCGTGTTTAGATGAATCCCCGCACGGCTACCGGCCCAAACCCCAAATAATCGCAGGAGGTCAATTGATAATACACCCCATCAACCCGCCCTTGCACAGCGTTATCCCAGTCGTACCGGCGGTGGAGATGGCCGTAGATGCACGCGGTGGCATCGCTAGCGGCGATCAGACGGGCAAACTCGGTCGGCTGGCGATTAACGAACGGCGGGAAGTGGATCATCACAATCAACGGTTTACCGACCGCTAAAGCGCGGCCCGCTTTCAGCGCTCGATCAAGCAACCCCAGCTCGCGCTGGTAAATTGGCAGATCCTTCTCAGCAAAGCCGGGAGTTTCCGGCGTAATCCAGCCGCGGGTGCCGCAGACTACTGCCTCGCCGATATCGAGCGCATCGGCGCCAATCAGGCGCAAGCTCGGCGGCAAGTGGCGGCGGATCGAATTAACGCTGCGCGGGCACCAATAGTCGTGATTGCCACGAATCAGTACCTTCGTGCCGGGCAAGGCATCGATCCACTGCAAATCGAGCAGCGCGTCTTGCAATTTCATTGCCCACGAAATATCACCGGCGATTAACACCCAATCGCCGGGCGCCACCCGGTCGCGCCATGCTTCGGCAATGCGATCGGGATGATCCTTCCAGCCGGGACCGAAGATGTCCATCGGCTTGGGACGAGCGAACGAAAGATGGAGGTCAGAAATTGTCCAGATCATAGCGTCTGATAATAACAGGCATGGCGGCGTGATGCAACTGGCAAAGCCGTAAAGAGGGGGATGAATAGCCACGAAGAGACGCAAAAAACACAAAACGATGCTTGTGGGTGTTGTGTCTGGTCGGGCTGTGGTGGCGAAGTCCGCGGTGCGGGCTGATCGATGAGTGATGGTATCCCGTGCTCGCGGGAGATTGCTTCGCCGCCTGCGGCGGCTCGTAGTGACAATGGGGGGCGGGTGGCGCGTTCACCCGATGTCATTGCGAGGGCGCGCAGCGCCCGAAGCAATCTCCCGCTTTAGCGGAAACAGGCCCCTGTGCGGCGTGCTCCCGTGCTCGTGGGGGATGGCTTCGCCGTGCGAGGGGCAGAGCCGCACGCTACCCCTACCGCGTGGCTCGCAATGCCAAGGGGGAGTGGGTACTTTTTGCGGCTATCCCTGCTCCGGCATGAAGGGCCGGGCTATGCTGGTAGAGTGCGCTGTGCAGACTGGAGAGTGTGCTTGTTTCTTTGGGAAGTTGCCGTTTGTCTCTTAGTGCTTTGTTTGTGATAGTATCTCGAAGTTGATTTTACTCTTCCTCACGCCTAACTTCAGCGTAATTTGTTCGGAACTCTGTACCAGATTGGCGGCGACAATTTCGCCATTTGGATTCGCCAGCACATATTCAATTGTGCAACCGCCGATAAAGATCAGGCGATCAGCCGAGAAAAGATGTTTCCGGATCATCATATCGCTGCCTACTTGCGTGATTCGTGCAGCAAGTTGGTAAAGCGGCGGGTCTGCGCGGCGCAGGCATTCAACCAAAAGTGCGCGTGCTAGTAATGATTCGGACTTGGTATCGGTCTGAGCTGGAGTGGCGCCGTCCGAGGTAGTGGTAACTATTGGCGGAGGAGTACATATCTGTGTCAGCTCAGAGTCGCATGCTTTGAGCAGTTCGAGGAATTGTTGGGGCGAAGCCGGCGGGGTCTGGGCCAGATTGCCGGCGATCGTTTTGATCAGATGGAACAGGGTTGGATGATGCTCATCTTCCGCTTTCGGATTCGGCAGCGGAAACGGTAACGTCTGCCATTTGCGCTGCGCAAAAGCAGAGGCTAATGCAGCGCGCAAAGTGTTGCTGTCGATAGCAGTTGTCACCGGGAAGAGTGTAAATTCACTGCGAAAGAGGGCAGTGAGCTTCGCGAGGCTATTTGTGACATTAGCCAGTGCATTAATAATTTCTTCTACACTATCAAGAGTAGATTTTATCGGCTCCAAGCTCAGGATTGATTTAGATGTAGTAACATCAGCCTCTGCTGGTAATCCATCTTGTGACCTCCTTACCTCGCGCTGGGCGGGAAGTGATATCCGTTGCCACGCCTTGAGCCGAGCGCGAATATAGTCCACTAACAATGCGTCGCGTTCATCAATAAGTCGATCAACGAACACGACCGGGCGTTGCTCAGGAACGGTCTCGGCAATCTGGGTGACTGCTGTAGCAGCGCAACGTTGCAACGCCCGATAGGCGGCAAGATGGGCAATGTGGCTCAGATGCTTTCGCTCGGTTGTGTCTAACGTGACGGTACTGGCGGAGGATGAAGAGGTGTTTTGGTCGCTCATAACCGCCTCCTTTGCAAGTAGTTTCTATTGTAGCACTCGCAACAGCGTTTCTTTAGTCGTATTGCCATATAACAACATATTCCTGTTCAGGTGCGGCAGTTGCACTGCCGCACTCCATAGGCCAAAAGCTACAGCGTCGCGCCTTAAGCAATTATCAGCCCGCTATAAGCCGCAGTTCAGACCGATTGGCGGTATAATGGCCGTCGGCATTGGGCCGCACGGGTAGGAGTGTCATGGCTGTTAGCGATCGTTCAACCAGAGCCGAGTATGTGCGCGTGACCGTGAGAGGGACAGATGTTCGGGCCACGGTACGCGCGTTGTTGTTAATCTTGGCGCTGGCCTTGCTGGCTGGGGCGATGGCGTATCAAGCGCCGCCGCAAGGCCGGATCGCGATCGGCTGGCCCGGTGACCGGCTCTTTGTTGGGGTTAGTCCGGGGTTGGGCGCTGAACCGGTGCGGCGCGGCGAGTTGTTTGCTGATGAACTGACGCCTGATTCGCCGACGACGCGCTCGCGGTGGACGCGCGAGCGGGCCGTGGTGGTGCTGCCGAATGTCGGTGCTGGCTTGCCGTTGCAGGTGACGTTGGTGGCGCAAGGCTGGCCGGCGGAGGTTGGCGCGCAACCGGTGGTGACGGTCGCGATTGACCATTCGGTTGTCGGCGAGTTTACCCCAACCAGCACATGGGCCGAATATTCCTTTGCCGTGCCGGGGATTGCCCACCAGCACGGCGATCTGACGATCACGCTGCAAACCTCGGCGACGCTGGCCGATAGCCGCGATCCGCGCCAAAAGGGGGTGCGGCTGGCCGAGGTGCGGATCGAACCGGTGAGCGAACCGGCCACGCTCTTGCTGCCGGCATGGCCGGCAGTGGCCTTGCTCGGTTGGAATGCGGTGCTGCTCTACATCTTGTTGGCGCGGTTGCGGTTAAGTCCGGCGCTGGTGTACGGCGGCACGGCGGTGGGGATTGGTGCGGCGGCGATTGGTTTGGCAGTGGCCCGGATTTGGATGGCGGCGATCTTGAGTGTGGCGATGACCGGCTTGCTGGTGTTGCTGGTGATCGCCTATCGCCAACCGTTGCTGGCGCTGATCCAGATGCTCGTGCGGCGCTACAGCCAAGGCCGCGCGCTCGGTTATGGGTTGGTCGCGGTAGCGTTGCTCTGTTTTGGGTATGTGCTGTTGCACGCCATCGATTGGGCGGCAGCGGCTGGGGTGCGGCTGTTCTGGCAGACCTTCCCCGATTCGCTCTTGCTGGCTTTGCTGGGGACGGCGTTGGCGGCGTTGGGGTTGAACTATGGCCGGGCCGGGTTGCCGCGCCTGAGCGATGCGATCGTCGATTGGTTTGCGGCGCGGCGCGGCGCGTGGATCGTGCTTGGAACGTTTGCGCTGATCTGGCTGGGTTTTGAAGCGGTCGTCGCCGCAACGTTACCCTACGTGGGCCACGCCGATTATAGCGATAATGCGATCGTCGCGCGCAATCTTGTGCGCGGGCGCGGATGGGTGGTTGATTACATTAGCCAGTTTTATTATCGCTACGCAAGCCTCACCCGCCCGCAAGAGACGTGGCCGCTGTTGCAGCCAGTCTGGATTGCGCCCTTCTTTGCTCTGTTCGGCCCGACGGCGTGGGCGGCGAAGATACCCAATTTTATCTTTGATATCATCTTGGCGGGACTCATCTACGCGGTCGGGAGCTGGCTCTGGGATCGGCGGGTCGGGGTGACGGCGGTCATCTTCGTGCTGACCAACTATCTCTTCTTCCGGCTGTCGATCTACGTCACCAACGATCTGGGTTTTGTCGTGTTCAATATGGCCGCAATCGCGACCTTGCTGCGCAGCCAGACCGATCTGGCGCGGCGGTGGCGCTGGCTACTGGTTTCAGCCGTCTGCACCGGGTTGATGATGCTGCAAAAGCCGAGCGGAGCGATGTTCGCGTTCGGTATGGGTCTCTGGCAACTGTCGCTGATCGCCAATGAGCTGCGCACGGCGATTGATTGGCAGCAACGTTGGCAACGGCTACGCGCAGGGTTAGCGCCGGTGGTCGTCTGGTCGGCGGTGGCGCTGCTCATCCTTTCACCGTATCTCGCCCGCAACATGATCCTATTCGGCAAACCAGTCTACAGCACCGAAAGCTACGATGCATGGGTGCTCGACTACCGCGGTGTCAGCGGCGATGCGTGGTCGGAAATCTACCGTGTCTTTGCTCCAGAGTGGGGCGGGCCGGGTTTACCTGATCGCAGTTGGATCATGCGCTGGGGGTTTGACGCGACCCAGACCAAATTCGAGACGCAGGTGCGTGAGTTGCGCGCCTACCTTATGCCGGCATGGCCGGGCGCTCCCGAACCGCTGGCGGCGCTATTTAGCCACGACGCGCGCAAAAACATTCTCACCCCGCTGGGGGCATGGCTGGCGCTGGCCGGCGTCTTGGCTGCGGCAGCGTACCGGCGGCGCTGGCTGAGCCTCATGGTGTTTGCCTACACGCCGTACATCATCTTCATGCTCACCTACTGGCGCGCCAACGAAGAACGGTATTGGGTGATGATCATCCCGTGGCTGGCGTTGCTGGCGGCATGGATGATTTGGGCCGGTTATGATAAGCTAGCCGCGATCGGCGACCGGCGCTGGGCGCCGTTGGGGTTGGTGTTGGCGGTGGCAGCGATCGTGACGATTGTGGCTGGCTCACAAGCCGACATCGAAGACAAAGTGCGCAACGAACCGCGCATTTGGCAGCAAGATTTGGCGGCTTATGAATGGTTACAGGCTAACACGCCGCCGGACACGGTGATTATGACCCGCTTGCCGTGGCAGGTGAATTGGCATACTGAACGACCAGCAGTGATGATCCCGAACACGGCTGATCGCGCGTTGTTGTTGGAGATTGCCCGCTATTACGGGGCGAAATATTTGGTGTTAGAGAATCAAATGCGAGTTAAGGGCGACGCGGGCCGGTTGTTGGCGCCGCTGATGGATCACTCTAACCAACCGGGCATGGTGATCAACGGCTTTGAGTTGCTGTATGCCAGCCCGACGCCGGATTTTCGCGCCTTTATTTATCGCATTCCCGATTCGTGATGGAATAAGCTCGCCATGCGCATCTTAATGCTGGCTTCGTCATTGCCTAAATATCCTCGCGAGACGACCGCGCCCTTCATCGAAGAGATTGCGGCGGGCATCGCTGCGCGTGGCCACCACGTGACGCTGGTGGCGCCGTGGCACCCAGAACTGCGCCGCCAACCCCGCGAACGCGGGATCGAGCTGCGCTTTTTTCGCTATGCGCCCCACCCGGCGTTGAATATCTGGGGCTATGCGCAGTCGTTGCAGAGCGACACGCAGGTGCGCGAGCGGGCATGGCTGGCGGCGCCGTTTGCGTTGCCGGCATCGTGGTTGGCATTACAGCGCGAATTGCGACAAGCGCGCGCCGCTGGACGCCCGTTCGATTTGGTGCAAGCGCACTGGGTGTTGCCCAATGGCCCGCCGGCGGCGTTGGCGGCGTTAGCGGCGCGGCTGCCGCTCGTGGTCAGCTTGCACGGCAGTGACATTTATCTGGCCGAGACGCAGCGATTCATGGGAACGTTAGCCGGCTTTGTCTTCCGGCGCGCGGCGGCAGTGACGGCGTGCAGCGCCGATCTGAGCATGCGAGGCGTGCGCTTGGGCGCTAATCCGGCCCGCACCTTTGTGATTCCCTATGGAGTCAATCCAGCCCAGTTCCGGCCTGATCCGGCGGCAGCGCAGCAGTTTCGGGCCGAATGGGGCCTTCCGGCTGATGCGCCGCTGGTGTTAGGTTTGGGCCGGCTGGTGGCTAAAAAAGGGTTTAGCGTGTTGCTTGATGCGTGGCCGGCAGTGTTGCGGATGCATCCCACCGCGCGGCTGGTGATTGTCGGCTACGGCGATCTGCGTCCGGCGCTGGAAGCGCAAGCAGCGCGGTTGGGCATTGCGCCGGCGGTGTTGTTTACCGGCCAGCTTGACCGCGAACGCACCGCAATGGCGATGGCGGCAGCGGATATCTTTGCGTTGCCAATTGTGCGCGATGGTGTTGACGGTCTGCCCAACGTGTTGCTGGAAGCGATGGGCGCGGCGCGCCCGATTGTGGCGGCGCGAGTGGCCGGCGTGCCGGATGTGATTGACGATGGCGTGCATGGGTTGATCGTGCCGGAGCGCGATGTGGGGGCGCTGGCGGCGGCGATTGGCCGCTTGATCGCCGACCGAGAGCTGGCCGCGCGGTTGGGAGAAGCGGCTCGCCGGCGGATTGTCACCGAATTGACTTGGGAGAAGACCGCGGCGCGTTACGAAGCTGCCTTTGCTGCCGCGCTGCGCGGTGAGGGAGGGTGATGAACCGCCGTTGGGTTGCGTTCTGGGTGGTGATTGGTCTCGTCGCGTTGGGCTTGCGCCTCTACCGGCTCGATGCGCAGAGCCTCTGGCTCGATGAGGGCAACAGTTGGGCGATGGCGATGCAGCCATTGCCAGTATTGGTACTTGATCTGGTGCTGCCCAATGCGGCCTATCCGCTTTACCATCTGCTGCTGAAGGGGTGGATCGAGCTGGCCGGCGCGAGCGAGTGGGCGTTGCGGTTGCCCTCGGCGCTGGCCGGCGCGCTCAGTGTGCCATTGCTGGCGCTGGCGGCGCGGGCAGCCGCACCCGCTGAACCGCAACGAACGATCGCTACGGCAGCGGCGGCGCTGAACGGCTTGCTATCGCCGTTTGCCCTCTGGTATGCGCAAGAAGCTAAGGTCTACGCGTTGGTGTTGCTCGTTAGCGCCGCGCTGCTCTGGCTGGCGTTGCGCGCCGCGCAGAGCGATCGACTGGCGGATTGGGGCTGGCTGATCGGGCTGGTGATCGTTGCTTTCTTCATCCACCGGCTGACGGCGCTGCTGGCGCTGAGCGCAGCGCTGATTTGGCTATTTAGCCGTCCGCGCTGTTACGCATGGCCGATCGCGGCTGGCTTGCTGCTAGTTGGCGCGGGCATGATTGCGGCCATGGCCGCCGGGATAGGCAGCGACCGCGCCGCTAGCGGGGCGTCGATCGCGGCGGATCCGCTGCGGGCGCTGTGGTTGACCTTTACCCGGTTTAGTCTCGACCGCTGGCCGGGTGATCTGCCGTGGTGGTGGTTAGTGCCGTGGCTGTTGCTGTTTGGGTTGGGATTGATCGCCTTGCGCGCCGCACCGCGCCCAACGGCGCTGGTGATCGGGATCATGGGCGGCGTGCCGCTGGCCCTCTTTGGGTTGCAACTGTTCTTTACCCGCCTCTACGAAGCGCGTTACCTGATGATCATCTTTCCGGTGTGGGTGGTGGTGTTGGCAATGGGGGCTGCGCCTCGCAACACCGGGCCGGGTGTTGGATTATGGCGGGGGTTGGGCGCTCTTGCTCTTGCCGGTGCGCTGATCACCAGCGGTTTGGCGCTCTTCCAACCGCGCTTTGGCCTCTTTTCCGGCGATCCGGTCAAAGAACAGTACCGCGAAGCGATCGCCGAACTGGCCCGGCGGGTGCATCCCGACGATGCGGTGGTGATCCATCCCGGCTACTTGCGCCCGCTCTACGCCTACTACATGGCGCGGCTGAGCGCCGACCCGTCGCCAGAGCCGATCACCTTTGCCAACTTCTGGACGGGCGAGAACAACTATAGCCAGCGCGAGTGGGATGCCGAGCGGCGGGTGGCGCTGGCCGGCTATACGCGCAGCTTGCTGCTGATTGCACCCGACCATGCCCGCACCGTTGATCCGCCGCTGCCCGGCGACGAGTATGGCTTGGTCGGCAACTTCTGGGCCTTTAGCCGCGAACAGCGCACGTGGCCGTGCGGCATCTGGCGTTTTCAAGGGGTGCATCTCTTTTGCCAAGAAGCGCCGGAAGCGTACATTACTGGCGAGCTGGTACAGCCGGCGACGCCGGCGACAGCGACGTTCGGTGACGATCTGCAGTTGCTGGGGTACACGCTCAAGGCCACGACTCCCGCTGGGCCGGGGGTGTATCGGGCCGGGGGCAATATTCCGCTCAGCCTATTTTGGGATGTGGGCCGGCCATTACCCGAAGACTACAGCCTCTTTATTCATCTTTGCCGTGACTGCGACCAGCCGCCGGTCGCCGGTGATGACGGCCAACCGTTAGCCGGCTATCTTCCGACCAGCACGTGGTTGCCGGGCAAACCGGCCCGCGATGACCGGACGGTGCATGTGCCGCGCGATCTGCCGCCGGGGGAGTACCGGCTATTGATTGGTTGGTACCGGCCGTCTGACCCGTCGCCAGAGGGGCGGTTGCCGGTGCGCGGCGAGGGGGCGTTGAGTGCTGGCCGGTTGTGGTTGGCGACGATTGAGGTGGTTGGGGATGGGCGCAGCAGCGCAGGGCTGGGGAACAGCAGCGCTGTGCCCGTACGGGAGGGAGAGGGGGCGGGGCGGCGCTGAGGGCGCAGCAGCGCTGTGCCCGTACGGGAGGGGGAAGAGGCCGCAAGAGCTGCAAACGTCATTCTTATCTGTAGACGTTCAACTCGTTTTGCATCATTATTGTGCGTTCACTTCATAACAATCGCTATACCCAACATTGGCCGCTGCTGCTGGCCCTACTGATCGGCGCGGCGCTGCGGGTGGCGCTGTGGGGCAATCTGCCGCGGCTCGGTTTGATTTCCGACGAAGCCGAGTATTTGGCTGCCGCCGATTGGCTGGCCCATGGGCGTGGCTTTGCGTGGCATACTGGCTATCTCTGGACGCGGGCGCCGCTCTATCCGTTGTTTCTGGCGGCGCATGTTGCGCTGTTCGGGCGGAATCTGGCCGTGATTTTCGCCAGCCAGACGTTGCTCAGCCTGCTGAATGTCGGGTTGGTCTATGCCCTGACCCGGCGGCTGGTCGAGAGGCGGACAGAACATTTTACCCGGAACCCGGCCCTGAAGGGCCGGGCTATGGTTACGAAGCCCGCTTCGCGGGCTGATGGCCCTCACCCTCAGCCCCTCTCCTACTATCGCGGGAGAGGGGGGCAGCACCGGGCTTTGAGGCATCGCACCACGATCAACGCTTGTGATCGACCACATGTGTTGTCCGCACCTCAACGGCGGCTGGGGGGTTCGTCGCTGATTGCTGGTGGCGCAGCGTTACTCAGCGCGGTGGCGCTGCCATTGGCGGTGTACCCGCAGTTTTTGCTCAGCGAGACGCTGTTTATCACGCTGCTGCTGGCGGCGTTCTTGCTCTTGGCCGATCCGCAGCGGCGGCGGAATCTGCTGCTCGGTGGGCTATTGCTCGGTTTGGCAACGCTCACCCGTGGCTTGTTGCTCGGTTTCTTGCCGCTGGCCGCGCTCTGGATCGGCTGGCGGGCGAGCGGCGGCTGGCGCGAGCGGTTCATGGCGGCACTTCTACCCTTGCTGGCTGCTGGCGCGCTGATCGGGCCGTGGGCGCTCTACGCTTCGCGCACCTACGGCGGCTTGATCGTGATCGATACCACCGGCGCGTACAATCTGGCGCTGGGCGGGCGCACTGCTTACGACGGCGGGCGCAGCGATGCGCCGACGCGCAACTTCACGCTGGCCTTGCTCGATCCCACCCTCGATGATGGCGCGCGCGCGGCGCTGGCCGCCGGTTCGTGTCTCGCCCAAACCGGTGATCTACGCCTCAGCGCCGCGCTGGCGAAGCCGGTAACGGCGATCACCCAAGCCGAGCGGCAACGCTTACTCAGTGCCGAAGGGTGGTGCTTGATCTGGGCCAAACCATGGGCGTTCGTCGAGAAGACGCTGATTGAACTGGTTGATCTGTTTCAAATCAACTACAGCGGCGCCGAACGGCTGGCCGAAGGGTTTGCACTAGGGCGGTTGCCGCGCTGGTATACGCTGGCGCTGCTGCTGCTCGATGATACGCTCTACATCATCACGCTGCCGCTGGCGGTAGTAGGCTGGGCAACGCTGCGGCGCAAAGATGCTGGCGGCGCACTGCTTGGCTTGATTGGGCTGTGGCTGCTCTACAATCTCGCTGCCGCGCCGCTATTGTTTGCGATCAACCGCTTTCGCACGCCACTGCTGCCGTTTCTCTTCCCCTTGGCGATGTTCGCGCTGGCGGCGCTGCCGCACTGGCGGCAATGGCTGGCAAGCTGGCAAACACAGCTCTACGCCCTGTTAGCGCTCGTTTTGTGGCTAGTCGCCGCCACGCCGTACGCTTACCTTGAACCACTAACGCCGGGCGCGCCTTCCCGTTGGGCGTCGTACTTTGGCCCCTACCCGTCGGCGCTGGCGGCGGCCCAGATCGCATGGCAAAGCCGTCCGCAGTATGAGGCGGCGGTGCGCTTGGAAGCGGCGGTCGAACGCGATGATCTGGTGGCGTGGGCGCAGGCGCTGGCCGATCCTGCGTTGCCGGAGTATGCGCGGGCGGTAGCCGAGCCGTTGTTGGCGGTGCGGCGCGGCCAGCCGGCGCAGGGGTTGGAATTGTTAGCGCAAGGACAGCCGCTCTACCCTTGGCAAACGGCGGTAGTGCGCGGCGAGTTGTTGCGCCAGATGGGTGATCTGGCTGGCGCGCGCCAATGGCTGGGCTTGACGCTGGTTGATGACTGGAACCCGACGGCGTGGGCGTGGCGCTGGCTGCACCCGCCGCGCCTGCCCGGCGACCGGATCGATCTAGCCGATGATAACGACCTCGGCTATATTGATGGCTTCTATCTCGGCGAGTTTGATCCGGTGTTGGGGGCAACAGTGCGGTGGGCGAGCGAGACTTCCCGCTTGCGCTTCCCCGCGGCGGCGACCGGCCAGCCGCGCCAGTTCTGCGTGCGGGCGGCAGCCAACTGGCCGCCCGATCTGCCGTCGCCAACCGTGCAAGTGGCGCTGGGTGAGACGGTGCTGGGGATGTTCATGCCTGAACGCTCGTTGCGCGAATACTGCGTACCATTGCCGGCCTTGCCGGCGGGGGCCGATTATGTGATCACGCTGACCAGTCCCGGCTTCGTGCCCGATGCGCTCGATCTGGTGCGCCGGCAAGGGCCGCAGGTCGGGCAGGTACGGATTCTGGCCTTCCAGCTCGATTGGGCTGAGGTGCGGTGAGGGGGCGGTGGGTTCTGCCTTGTCATTGCGAGGGAGTGGCGGCGGCCAACGCAGGTGGCTGCCGTCCGACCGAAGCAATCTCCCCCTTCGGCGGAAAAGCGCCGCTCCCGCGCTCGCGGGGGATTGCTTCGGGGGCTGCGCGCCCTCGCAATGACAACCGGGGAGCGACCGGAAAGGCTCCGCTCCCGCGCTCGCGGGGGATTGCTGCGCCGCGTAAGGGCCGAGCGCCGCTCGGCCCCTACCGCGCGGCTCGCAATGACAAAAGGGGAGCGGTGGCTCGCAAGGACATAGGGGAAGTGTAGGATTGCATCTTGGCGTTATACTGAGGTCTGGCATGGCCATTGAACGGCGCCACAATCGACGCTGGTGGCTTGCGGTAGCGGCGCTGACTGCGCTGGCGCTGCTGTTGCGCTTGTTGGTCTGGCGCTGGCGCGAGCTGTATCCGCTGGGAGGCGATGAGGCCGAATATTTGGCGCAGGCGCTCACCCTCTTGCAAGAGCGGCGCTACGTCGAGTTGCGCTTGATGCGCCCGCCGCTCTATCCGCTCTTTCTCGCGGCTGCGATCCTTGTGGTCGATTCGTTGGTGCAGAACTTGCGGCTGGTGCAGGCGGTGATCAGCGCGTTGACGGTGCCCCTGATCGCGCTGCTGGGGCGGGCATTGGCCCAGCGCAGCGCGCCGCACGCGCCAGCAGC
>NZ_DAOTWH010000030.1:0-2038 GCF_034435895.1 Chloroflexus sp. | reverse complement strand
CAGCGTCACCTCGTCTTCTTCCGCCGCTGCCGCCGGATGAAGACGAGGTGACGCTGGCCCGGCGGCTGGTGGCGCAGCGCTGCCTGTACGGGGTGGACAAAAACCCGGTGGCGGTGGATGTAGCGAAGGTGTCGCTGTGGTTGGTGACGCTGGCGAAGGAACACCCGTTCACGTTCCTCGACCACGCGCTGCGCCACGGCGATTCGCTGGTGGGGCTGGGCCAAGCGCAGATCGAGGCCTTTCACTGGCAGGCCGGGGGCCGGCAAGCGGCACTGGAGACAGAAGCGATCCGGCAGCGGCTGGCGCGGGTGGCGGAGTTGCGAGCGCAAATCCGGGAGGCGGACGAGGGGCGGAGCGATGCGGCGTTGCACGCGCTCTGGCGGGAGGCGCAGGCCGAGCTGAAGCAGGTGCGGGAGTATGGCGATCTGGTGGTGCTGGCGTTCTTTGCCGGCAGCACGGCGAAGGAGCGGGAAGCGCGGCGGAAGGAGTATGCGCTGGCGGTGTTCGACGAGGAGCGGCTGGCGGCGCTGCGCCGTGAGCTGGAGGCGCAGCGGCACGGCGAGCTGGCGCTGGTGCCGTTCCACTGGGAGATTGAGTTCCCGGAGGTGTTTCAGCGCGAGAAGGGCGGGTTTGACGTGATCGTCGGCAACCCGCCGTTTGCGGGCCACGTGACGCTGGTGGAAGGTAACCCCGCGGGGTATTCAGAGTGGTTGCGCGCAACTGTGCCAGAGAGCGCCGGAAAATGCGATCTGGTTGCGTTCTTCTTCCGGCGGGCGTTTGACCTGCTGCGTGCGGGCGGGACGCTGGGGTTGATTGCGACCAACACCATCGCCCAAGGCGACACCCGCGCGACAGGGTTGCGCTGGATCTGCACCCACGGCGGCGACATCTACGCGGCGCGCAAGCGAGTGCCGTGGCCGGGGCAGGCGGCGGTGATTGTGAGCGTGGTGCATCTGGTGAAGGGGCCGTATGCGGGGGTGCGCTGCCTCGATGGGCGGGCGGTGGAGCGGATCACGGCCTTTCTGTTCCACCGCGGCGGCCACGACGACCCGGCCCGACTGGCCGAGAATGCGGGCAAGAGTTTCATAGGCAGCTTGGTCTTGGGGATGGGGTTCACCTTTGACGACACCGATTCCAAGGGGGTGGCGACGCCGCTGGCCGAGATGGAGCGGCTGATCGCGGCCAACCCGGCTTGCCGGGAGGTGATCTTCCCCTACATCGGCGGTGAGGAGCTGAACAGCCACCCGACCCACGCTCACCACCGCTACGTGATCAACTTCGGCGAACGCGCCGAAGCCGAATGCTGGGCGCGCTGGCCGGAGCTGATGGCGATTGTTGAGCGCAAGGTCAAGCCGGAGCGATTACAATCAACGCAACGCAGCAAGTCAAACCACGGCCATCGTGCCTCTATCTGGTGGCAGTACCCCAACAAAGCCAAAGACCTCAACGCCGCCATCGCCCCGCTGCGGCGGGTGTTGGCGCTCTCGCAGGTGAGCACGCACTTGGCCGTGACCTTCCTGCCAACGCGGATGGTCTATGCCCATTCGTTAGTCATCTTCCCGTTCGAGCGATACGCGGCGTTTTGCGCACTGCAAGCTCGCCCGCACGAAGTCTGGGCGCGGTTCTTCGCGTCGTCAATGAAAGACGATATGCAGTATACGCCCTCCGACTGCTTCGAGACCTACCCGTTCCCGGCGGGGTGGGAGACGGACGGGGCGCTGGAGGCGGCGGGCGAGGCGTACTACGCGTATCGGGCGGGGCTGATGGTGCAGCGCAACGAGGGCTTGACCGCGCTCTACAACCGCTTCCACGACCCCGACGAGGATGACCCGGCGATCGTGCGGTTGCGCGAGCTGCACGCGGCGATGGACGCAGCGGTGCTGCGGGCCTATGGCTGGGACGATCTGCTGCCGCTGGCGTGCGAGTTCGTGCTCGATTACGAGATTGATGAAGCGACGTGGGGCCGGCGCAAGAAGCCGTACCGCTACCGCTGGCCCGACGAGGTGCGCGATGAAATCCTCGCCCGCCTATTGGAGCT
>NZ_DAOTWH010000029.1:0-18241 GCF_034435895.1 Chloroflexus sp. | reverse complement strand
CGGTGTGCCATAGGCCGGCGGCGGGGTGCCCGTTCGTGCAGGGCTAGGCCAGTTGGGCGTACCACTCGCTGCTGCCGGCATTCCCCGCTGCGGCGTCAGCGGGCGGCTCAGGTCATGCTCGCTCATCCCAACCGCTTGCCGGAGCGCTGCCACCATTTCTGCCGCCGAAGCAAACCGCGCTTCCGGCTTGCGGGCCAGCGCGCGCATAATCACATCTTCCACTGCGGGCGGCAGATCGCCACGCACGTCACGTGGCGGAATCGGCGCATGCACAAGGCGCGCGGCCAGCATCGCCATCGGCGTTTCGGCTTTGAAGGGAAAAGCCCCGGTCAAGAGTTCGTAAAGCATCACCCCCAGCGCGTAAATATCGGTAGCTGGCCCCACATTCGGCAACCCTTGCGCCTGTTCAGGCGACATATATTCGGGCGTGCCCATCACCGTGCCGGCTATGGTCAGACCGCCGGTACTGCTACCAGTGCCACGCGCCAAGCCGAAGTCGGTGAGGTAGATCCAGCCGTCATCGGTAATCATCACGTTCGAGGGCTTAATATCGCGGTGAATAATCCCTTGCCGGTGGGCGTAATCGAGCGCCTCTCCCACCTGTGCCAGAATCTGCGCCGCGCGGTTGACGGGCAACGCACCCTCTTGCTCAAGCAGTTGCTTAAGCGTTCGCCCCTTAATAAACTTCATCGCGATGTAATGATAGCCGGCCACTTCACCGACCTCATAGATCGGCATAATATGCGGATGTTCAAGCCGGGCCGCGCTGCGCGCCTCTTGGCGAAAGCGAGCGATATAACTCTGATCGCTAGTTAGGCTCGGCGGCAGAATCTTCAGCGCCACGATCCGATCAAGATCAGTCTGGCGCGCTCTATAAGCGACCGCCATACCGCCGCGTCCCAACTCCGAGAGAATCTCAAACCGGCCGATGGTCTGGCCAACTAGTGACACGTCGCTCATAAGTATCGCTCGCTAGCGGGGTGAACGGTGCTACCCGCATTTTTTTTCACTACACCCAACATTATGCCCCGGCTGCATAGGTATAACGACTGATCAGGTTGCCATTTGCATCTCGCAAGATGGCAGTATCGCCGGTATTATTCCAAATTGGCCGGCGCGATCCCCAATAGAGGTTATTGGCATCGTTGACGCCAGCCTTCGTCCACAATTTCACTTCGGCGCCGCCGACTAAGGTAAAAGCTGGGAAGGTATAGCTGTGTTTCGACCCTTCGTCAATCAGCATCCACCCCGTGAGATCAATTGGTTCGTGGGAAGCGTTGGTAATCACTACAAATTCACCCTCAAGATCATTGCCGGGCGGATCGTACTCAATGTAGGTAATGCTTACATTGGGCGGTTCAGCCACTAGCCGTTCAATGTCAATGATCGACTTGGACACCTCATCGGTCAATAGCTCGGCTACATCTTCTTCGATGGGTTCTTCGTCAATGGTTGGTTCCAGCGTGATCGTCACCGGCAGGCGCTCCTCAACTGGCGCAGCGGTTTCAGTTTCTACCTCTGTTGGCGCAATCGTCATCGCAACGTGCTGGGTGGTGGCTGATTCGACCACGGCCTCTTCCGGGGTAATGATCACCGTCAGATGCTGTGCTGGTTCCGGTTGGCGACGGCGGGCTGGTGGTGTCTCGTCAATCCAGCGCTTAATCTCGTGTTCGGCGATGCGGGCGAAATCACCGGGCAGGCTAGCAAAGCCGTGACTCAGCTCGTAGAGCGCGCGTTCCATGTGGGTGCGGCTTTGGGCAGGCAGCAGGCCAAGCGGCAGCCGCAAGAGACCGTACCCAAACCGGCCAATTCGAACGGTGGTCGTCTCGATCGCGTCGTAAAGCGGATCATTGTTCCTTGAGCGGGTAGACATCGCACCCTCCTCGCATACGGCCAAGCTAGCGGTCGCCAATCGATCGGTGTTATTCGTTATTGTAAACTCGTCACTAAACCAGCGTACTTTTCGGTCAAGACCCGGGCTTGCTCTTCGCTGCTGCCCTCGGCGATGACGTGGAAGAACGGCCCGTCGGGATCGGGCAAAATCAATACCCATTCCTGCCCCAGCTCGATCTTGATGCCATCGATCTGCTCGCCGTGGCGTTCGTGGTACTGCTGGTTGAGAATGCGCATCACCTTGCCTTTGCTTTCCCAGCGGCAGGGGACGCGCGTCTGCCAGAGGTAATAGGGCGGCAAATCAGCCAGCACCTCGCTGAGGGTAGTTTGATTCAGGGTGAGCAGCTCCATCAGGCGGGCAATAGCGAAGATCCCATCGGCGACGGGGTAGAAGTGGGGGAAGATATAGTTGCCGGTGCCATCGCCAAGCAACAATAGATCGGGCCGTTCGGCGGCCAAATTCATGAGCGCGCCGAGATTTGCGCGGGTGCGAATGATGCTGCCGCCATAACGGGCGGCGATCTGTTCGAAGGCGCGGGGGGCGGTGACCGGCACGGCCACAATGCCGCCGCCGTGGACGCGCATCACCAGTGCGGTCATCGCAGCCAGTGCGCGCAACCCATGCAGCCGTTGGCCATGATCATCGATGAGAAAGATCTTTTCGCCGCCGGGGTCAAGGCGCACGCCGAATTGCGCGCCGACAACTGGCGTAATCTTGGTAAGCCGGGTCATCGCCGCCTCAAAGTCAGCGCTGGTCTGAAACACCATCCGCTCATCGAGGTTCACATTCAGCTCAACCGCATCTGCCCGCATACGGCGTAAAATCTCGGTCATCACCGTGCTGGCGCTGGTGTTCGCATAGTCGATGACGATCGGAAAGCCTTTGCCAAACGCGGCTTCTTGGCCAAGCGCGCGCATAAAGGCGGTGCGGTAGCGCTCTTCGACATCTTCGCCGTAGAAGATGCGGCCAATCTCATCGAGGTAGGCGCGCCGGTAATCTTCGCGGAAGAAGGTGCTCTCGATCTTGCGTTCGGTGGCGCTGTTGATATCTAGACCAAGATGGTTAAAGAACTTAATCTCGGCGACGCGATTATCAAACGGCGAGATCCGCACATGCACGCCGCCGGCAGCGCCGCTGGCGTGGGTGTAATAGCGGGCGAGCGGGATTGGCACATTGCGCAGATCGCAGACATTAACCCCTGCCGAAGGTAAACCGGCGACAATTGCCCGCTTGAGCATGCGCGGCGTAAAGTGCGCATCGCGATTAATAGTGACGGTTGCGCCGCGGGGCAAGGTTGCGCCGTAGGCTGCCCCCAGCCGGGCACACATCTCAGGAGTGATCTCGATATTGACTAGCCCGGTGATGCCATAGCGGCCAAACAGCACGCGCCGGCCTTGATTGCCCCAGATAATGCTTGAGGTGACGGTGGCACCTTCATCGACCTCTTTGGAAGGCCAAATCTTGACATTAGGCTGCACAACCGCGCCGGCGCCGATCTGCACCCCATCGCCGATCACGGCTCCCTCGAAGATCATCGCCCGCGAGCGAATATTGCACTGGCGCAACACAATAGCGCCGCGCAGTTCGGCCCGTTCGCCGATGTACGAATTGCGCCAAATGATCGAGCGATCGATATTTGCCCGCGAGTCAACGATCGTATAATCACGGATCACCGACGGCCCGTGAATGATCACGCCACCCTTAATCTTGGCGCCATGGCCAAGATAGATTGGCCCGTGCAATTGGGCGTCAGGCGCGATTTCGGCGTCGCGGTCAACCCAGACATCGCCGCCGATATTGTGGCCGATCCGCGGCAGATTAACCTTGCCCGCCAGATAATCGCCGCAGGCGCGCATATACTCTTCAATCGTCCCCACATCCGTCCAGTAGCCGTTGGCGATATAGCCGTGCAGCCGGTCGCCGCGGTGGAGCATGCGCGGAAAGACATCTTTCGACCAGTCGGTGACGCGACCGCGCTCGATGTAGCTAAAGATGTCGGGGTTGAAGACGTAGATACCGGTGTTGACCGTATCGGAAAAGACTTCGCCCCAGCTCGGCTTTTCGAGCAACTGGCGAATGCGACCTTGCTCATCGGTAATGATCACCCCGTAGTCAAGCGGGTTGGCGACGCGAGTTAAGGTGACGGTGGCCGTGGCGCCAGAGGCAATATGATGCTCGATGATTTGAGTCAGGTTGAAATCGGTCAGGGCATCGCCAGAGATGACGAGGAACGGCTCGGTCAGCAGATGTTCGGCATTCTTGACACTCCCGGCGGTGCCGAGCGGCACCTCTTCGAGCGAGTAGGTAATATTCACGCCGTAGGCGCTGCCGTCGCCGTAGTAGTCTTGGATTACGTTGGCGAGATACTGCACCGTAATGATAATATCGGTGATTCCGTGCAGTTTGAGCAACTCAATAATATGCTGCATCACCGGTCGATCGACCAGCGATACCATCGGCTTCGGGCGATTAATCGTGAGCGGTCGCAGGCGAGTGCCCTCGCCGCCGGCCATCACAACGGCTTTCATGGCGGCTCCTGCTGGCTGTCGATACCGCGACGACGGTGCTACGCGGCGGAGGGGCGTCATTCCACAATGATGCTGCCTTGACCCCTTTAGTATATCATGTCACGAACCTGCCCGGCAACCGCTTGCCGGCAGCGCTATCTCGTGCTATACTCACCAGCGGGGACGTGGCGGAATGGCAGACGCGCATGACTTAGGATCATGTGCCGCAAGGCGTGTGGGTTCAACTCCCATCGTCCCCACCACTGCTCCCGCACATTACTAATGTGCGGCTTTTTGTTGCAATCCGTCGCGCAATCGCAGTGCGATCCGTCGCCGTTCGAGATCAATGTTCAGGATGGTGGCGCTGACCCGGCAGCCAAGCGGAAATCGTTCGCGCAACGGTCGCGGATCGGGTGGAATCTGGCTGGTATGGGCCAATCCCTGCACGCCGGGGAAGATCTCAATAAAGACGCCGAAACCGGTGATCCCGGCGACTGTGCCGTTGACTTGCATCCCCACGGCAAGTTGTTGGGTGATATGAGGCCACGGATCGGGCGTGAGATGGCGGATGCTTAGGTTGACGCGCATCCGTGTCTCGTCGATGCCGGTGACGGCAGCCCGCACCGTTTGGCCGGGGTGAAGGGCGGTGCGCGCATCGCTAATCCAGCCCCAGTCAATGTCACGCACATGGACAAACCCCTCGACCCCGCCGAGATCAATGACTGCGCCGTAGCTGAGCACGCGTATGACGACGCCTTCCACCACGCTGGGAACGGTAAAACTCGCCATGCGTTGCCGGCGCTGCTGTAAGCGTTCGTAGCACGATGGCGGCAAGGGGAGTTCGAGGGGCGGTTCGGGATCGTGTGCCGGCAATACGGGGGGACACGCGGCGAGGACTGCCGCACAGCGGGCGGCGTAGCTGCGCAGCTCGGCGCTCGGATCACTCTCGGCAATCTGTTCGATCAGCGGTAGACTTTCCCGATCCTGCCATTCCGCCAAGACCTGCATCACTTTCATCAACACTGGCCGGCGATTAGGCGCCGAGCGTTGCAACAAGGCCCGCAGTTCGGGGAGCGCGGCGCGATAGTTTGCCATGTGTAAGAAGCGAATCACCTCGTGTAAGAGGTGGCTGCCGTCTTCATTGAGCAGGGGGGCGATGGCTGGCGCTGCTTCCACCGCTTGGAGCTGGATCAGTGTGTGCACGGCTAAGGTGCGTAGGCCAACGACATAACGGGCGATCTTGACCAGCAGCGGCACGGCGGTGCGGGCGCGCAAGCGGGCGAGTGCTTGCATGGCCACGCTCGCTGCCCGGCTAGGAATGCGCGGTTGGGCGTCGTGCCACGCGGTGATGCAATCTTCCAACAAACGCATCAAGCCGGGCACGGTCGCCGGAGCGTGGAGGATGCCGGCAGCTTCGGCGGCGGCGATACGGATGGTGAGATACGGGCTATTGAGAAAGTTGGGCAGCGCTACCGCAAGCGTAGTGTCGCCAAGCCGGGCGAGCGCAACAATCGCCGCTGCCACAATCGGCGGTTCGGGGTCGTCGAGACAGGCCGAGATCTGAGCGCGGGCCACATTGATCTGGCGCCGGCCTAATGTGCGGATCGCGGCGGCGGCCACAAATGGTTTAGGATCATCAATCGCGGCCAGTAGCGCATCAATAACCGTTGCCTTCAGCGGTTTACTGCTGTAGCCAATCGCTTCCGCTGCAACTTCACGCACCGTGGCCCGGCGATGGTTGAGCGCCAGCAAGGCCAGTTCCGGATCAACGTCTATCCTCACCAACCGGCTGGCAGCGCGCGCCCGCACGAGTTGGTCACGCGAATGGATCGCGCGTGCTAGCTCTTCGAGCTGATCGGTGATTAATTCGCTCAGGCGTTCACGGTCAAGCTCCGGATCGCCTTCGTAGTCGTCGAGATCGCTCATAGCCCTTCCCCGGCGACGGGTGGATCGGTTGCCAGTAAGTGACGTTGCACTTTGCCGAGCGCATTGCGGGGCAATGCCGAAACAAAGCGAATTGCGCGCGGGCGTTTGTAGGCGGCGAGATTGGCGCGGCAATGGTCGATCAACGCGGTAGCAGTGACGGTTGCATCCGGTTTGATGACGACGGCAGCAACCGGCACTTCGCCGAGATCGGGATCGGGTTGGCCATACACGGCGCATTCGGCCACGGCGGGATGCTGTGCTAACACCTCCTCGACTTCGCGGGGGTAGATGTTGTAGCCGCCGCTGATGATCAAGTCGCGGCTGCGTCCGGTGATGTGGAAGTAACCATCGGCGTCAACGAAGCCGAGATCGCCGGTGTTGAACCAACCGTCAGTGGTAAAGGCTGCCGCCGTCGCTGCCGGGTTGCGCCAGTAGCCTTGGAAGAGGTGCGGCCCGCGCACCTGAATCTCGCCGATCTGCCCAACCGGTAACGGCTGGCGGGTTTCGCGATCGACAATGCGCGCTTCTTGGCCGGGGAATGGCATACCCACGCTGCCGGGCCGCCGTTCGCCGTCGTAGGGGTTGGTCAGGTTCATGCCGGTCTCGGTCATCCCGTACCGTTCGAGAATAGGCTGGCCAAAGAGGGCGGCAACATCGGCGAAGGTTTGCGGGCTGAGCGGGGCTGACCCCGATACAAAGAGCCGCACATGGTGCGGTGGCACACCGTGCCGGCGGGCCGCTTCAACCAATCGCACATACATTGTCGGCACGCCAAAAAAGAGCGTGATCGCTGGATCGGCCAACCGTTGTAAGGCCATCTCAGCATCAAACCGGGGATGCAATTCGAGACTGGCTCCGCTGCGGATGGCGCCATGCACGCCGACACCTAACCCATGCACGTGAAAGAGCGGCAGCATCAAGAGCAAACGATCGCGATCCGTCCAGCGCCATGCGGTGATGATGGCGTCACAGTTGGCGGCCAGACTGGCGTGGGTATGCACGGCCCCTTTCGCGCGCCCGGTGGTGCCTGAGGTATAGGCAATCAACGCCATCTCAGCGGGATCGGGTGGCGTGCAGACGGTGAAATCGGCTGGCGGCGCGCCGAAGACGGTGGCGTCCGGTTTGATCAGGCGGGGTAGCGTTGCCGGCATTGCTTCGCGTAACCACGCCTCATTCTCATCCGTCGCCACTACGATTGCCGGTTCCGAATCGGCCAGCAAGTGGCTCAGCTCGGCGTGGCGGTACTGCGGATTCACCAGCACCACTGCGGCACCGGCTAATTGCGCGCCAAAATAGGCCGCAACGAACGCTGGAGTATTGGGCAGCGCCAGCGCCACCCGATCGCCACGGGTAAGACCGAGAGACTGCAATCGCGTTGCCCACCCGGCAGCGGCGGCGGCGAGCGCTGGGTAAGAGTATGGTTGCCCGTCAACAATGAGGCAGGGTCGCTCAGGTTCGGCAGTGGCGCGACGCAGGAGGGTAGCAACGATTGGCAATGGCGGCATCAGAGACCTCATTATCTCGATCAGGCGGATTCCGGTCAGCGGGACGGTGACTCGCCGCAATCAGGGTCACACCTACCATAATGCGGGTCGCAGACCCGCATCCACCGGAACCGGCACGTATGCAGTGCATATGATTTCAGGCCGTTACTGGTGATTTCATTGGCTTTGGGAGAGCTGTTGCCTTACAACGGTGCTCCCCGATTGGTCACATGTATCGTTATTGTCTTGAATTATACCGACACAAAGAGAGACGGTGCATCGCACCGTCTCCACTGTTGGTTACAAGATCGCGACGAACGGCTACCGGCTACTTATCGCGCTTGGCTTCGCCGAGCGCTGCCTGCGCGGCGGCAAGGCGCGCGATCGGCACCCGATACGGCGAACAACTGACGTAGTTGAGGCCAACCCGGTGGAAGAACTCGACGCTAGCCGGATCGCCGCCGTGCTCACCACAGATGCCGACCTTAAGGTTCGAGCGAGTCGAGCGACCGCGCTCGGTACCGATCTGCACCAACTGGCCAACACCGCGCTGGTCGATGGTCTGGAACGGATCGTCGGGAATCAGCTTCTTCTCGACGTAGGCCGGCAAGAAGCGGCCCGAGTCATCGCGTGAGAGACCCAGCGTGGTTTGGGTGAGGTCATTGGTGCCGAAGCTGAAGAACTCGGCCACCTGCGCGATCTCGT
This sequence comes from Chloroflexus sp., assembly GCF_034435895.1. GTDB lineage: Bacteria > Chloroflexota > Chloroflexia > Chloroflexales > Chloroflexaceae > Chloroflexus. Next base: position 9,725 of record NZ_DAOTWH010000029.1, on the reverse strand, counting down.
CGGCGACCAGCGCCGCGCGCGGCAGCTCGATCATCGTACCGACGAGATACGGCACTTCAACCCCGCTTGCGGCGAAGACCTCGGCGGCTACCCGCCGGACGATCTCTTCTTGCAGCTTCAGCTCGCTGATAAAGCCGACCAATGGGATCATCACTTCGGGATGGACATCGATGCCCTCAGACTTCACCTTGACTGCGGCCTTAAAGATAGCGCGGGCCTGCATCTCGGTGATTTCGGGGTAGAGGATGCCCAACCGGCAACCGCGGAAACCGAGCATCGGGTTCGCTTCGCGCAAGCTCTCGACGCGCGCCTTGATCTTGCGCGGATTGACGCCGAGCTTAGCCGCTAGCGCCTCGATCTCGTGGTCGTCGTGAGGCAAGAACTCGTGCAGCGGCGGGTCGAGGGTGCGGATGGTCACTGGCAAGCCGGCCATCTCGCGGAACAAGCCCTCGAAGTCACCCTGTTGTAGCGGCTCGATCTTGGCAAGCGCGGCGCGCCGCTCCTCCACCGTATCGGCGAGGATCATCTCGCGCATCGCGTCGATCCGGTCGCCTTCAAAGAACATGTGCTCGGTGCGGCAGAGACCGATGCCTTCGGCGCCAAACTGGCGAGCAACTCGCGCATCGCGTGGAATATCGGCATTGGCGCGCACGCCGAGCTGGCGGAACTCATCGGCCCATTCCATCAAGATCGCGAAATCACCTGACAACTCCGGTTCGACAGTCGGCATCTTGCCGGCAAAGACCTCGCCGCTGCCGCCATCGAGCGTAATCCAATCACCCTTGCGGATCGTTGTGCCGTTGACGGTCATAAGCTGGTCGGCGTAGCTGATGCGCAGATCGCCGGCGCCGGCCACGCAGGGCTTGCCCATACCGCGCGCCACGACTGCGGCGTGCGAGTTCGAGATCAGCACCGGTGTCATCCGGCTCGAGAAAACGATGTAGTTCTTATCGATCTCATCGGCGGTATCAACCTCGAAGTTGTAGACCAGCGTTGGCTCGGCAGCGCCAACTGCACGCGCGCGGAACGAGCGCAGCGGCGCATCGAGCAGCGCCGCTACTTCGCGGGCGACAGCGCCGGTGCAGAGCGGCAACAGATCACGCCGGATCTTCTCAACCCCAAACATAATGTTGCGCTTCACCGCCTCGCGCACCCGGCCCATATAGTTCACCGATTCTTGCACATCGGCGAACATGGCCCGCATGCTCAAGCACTTATTCTCGTAACGGCGCGGCGGCAGCTCGGCATGCACCCGTTCGGTGAAGGCCAGAATCTCTTCTACCTGCTCGGTAATCTGGATGACATAATTCTCGCGGTTGTTGACAATTTGCGGCACGATGCCCAACCGCAGACAGGCTAGCGCCAACCCGTCAAGCAGATCGTGCTTGCTGCTCGATACGCTAATCTGCAAGCGCACTGGGATCGACTCCTCGGCATAGGTGCCGTCGCCATCGACAAAGCCGGCAAGGAAGTGGAGCAAAGCAGTGCGGTCGAGGCTCAGCACCCAATCCACCAGATGATCGCGGATCTCGGCGAGGCAGACAGCCGGTTCGCGGCGGAAGCTAATGCGGTCTTCGACTGTACCGCGGATAACGCGGCCATCCATCTCACCGTGAGAGGTGCGCTCGCGCAGATAGGTAAACGGCACGCCAAACGCTTCCTCGAAGCGGCGCTCAACCGCCGCGATGAAATCGGCTTGTTCCGGCGTCGCCTTCTGCACGAACGTGACCGAACCTTTGGTGTCGCGCAAATTGATCGACCCATCCGAAAGGATCGCACCGGCAACATAAGCCAACGCCGGGCTCGTGACCGTCTCGCTGAGCGCCGGGATTTGATCGACCACAGTCAAGAAATCCTCATCGGCCAGCACAGCGTCAAGGCGCTTCTTCACCAACTGGCGATTGTGGATCACATACATCTTATGATCGGCGGTCAAGCGCAGTTGGTTATCGTCAGCGCGACCCGTTTGTGAGAGCGTGATCGGAATGACCTCAGCCGGACGGCGTCCGGCTGCGATGATCTGCCGCCACACCGGGCGCAGCGTGTGGCTGTCGAATGAGAGAATGCGCAGCGCGGCACCCTGCTCGATCAAGGCAAACGCTGCTTCAGCCGTCAACAAGCCGCGATCGGTTAAGATGCGCGTCTCAGGCGCAACGCACGTCATCCCCCCGCGCGCGGTCAAAATCGCCTGTGCCGCCACCATGCCGTGGAAATCTTCGGGAGCAGTCTCGACGCGCACCAAGATCACCTTCTCGCCGGTCTTGGCCAGCTCTTCGGCCTCGTCGGGATCAAAGACGGCCTTGCCAGAGGCGGCGCCGGGCGAAGCGGGCAAGCCAGTGGTTAGGGGTTGGGCTTGCTTGCGCGCTTCGGGGTCAATCATCGGGTGGAGCAACTGGTCGAGCGCGTGCGGGTCAACTCGCTGTACCGCCGTCGCCTTATCAATCAACCCTTCGCGCACCATATCGACCGCGATCTTGACTGCTGCCGCGCCAGTGCGCTTGCCAGTGCGGGTCTGCAACATCCACAACTTGCCGCGCTCGATGGTGAACTCGACATCTTGCATGTCTTTGTAGTGCCGTTCGAGCTGCTTGGCAATCTCGTGGAATTGGGCATAGACTTCGGGCATCTCTTCAGCCAGCTTGCTGATCGGTTGCGGGGTGCGAATGCCGGCCACTACGTCTTCGCCTTGAGCATTGACCAGATACTCGCCGAAGATTTCGGGTGCGCCGGTGCTGGGGTTGCGAGTAAAGGCCACGCCAGTCGCCGAATCGTTGCCCATATTGCCGAAGACCATCGCCTGTACGTTGACGGCGGTGCCCAGATTGTCGGGAATCTTGTTCACGCGGCGGTAATCAACCGCGCGCTTCCCATTCCACGAACGGAAGACGGCGGCGATCGCCTCACGCAACTGCTCGAAGGGGTCTTCGGGGAACTCAACCCCGACATCTTCCTTAATAATCGCCTTGAACTTCTCGGCCAGCGCGAGCAGTTCCTCGGTGGTCAAGTCAGTGTCTTGGCGCTGGCCGTGGCCTTTGGCCTCGTCCATCTCGTGCTCGAAGCGGTCGCCATCAACCCCAAGCACGATCTTGCCAAAGAGCTGGACAAAGCGGCGGTAAGCGTCGGCGGCAAAGCGGGGATTATCGGTCAGGCGGGCCAACCCTTCCAGCGTCTGCTTGTTGAGGCCAAGGTTGAGCACCGTATCCATCATGCCGGGCATTGAGAACTTCGCTCCCGAACGTACCGATACGAGCAACGGATTGTTCGGATCGCCGAAGGTCTTGCCAGTTTGAGCTTCGATATCCTTCAACCCTTCTAGCACCTGCTCCCACATTCCTTCTGGGAATTGCTGGCCACTTTCGTAATAGGCGTTACAGGCTTCAGTGGTGATCGTAAACCCGGGCGGCACCGGCACGCCGGTGCGAGTCATCTCGGCCACACCCGCTCCCTTTCCGCCAAGGAGATCGCGCATCGAAGCATTTCCTTCGCGGAAGAGGTAAACCCACTTCTTAGACATAACCTGTTTCCTCCTTGAACAAGGCGGCTTGAGACAATACCGTTACGCGCCTTAGCGCGCGAATGCGCTAACGGCGGGAATGATCACAATTGGACACGGTGATCCAACCGGTCGCTGCCAGCCCTGAGAGCATATGATTAAACTTGCACCTCATTGGCCCCATCGCACATCATTGTATTGAACTGATATAAGCATGAACAATAGTAGATAGCGCAACTATACTGCGCCGTCTCACAACTGTCAAAAGCAGTGTCCTGCTCCACTGCAGTGCAGGGCAACTGCTGTTGACCCTACCCCGGCGCACTAAACCGGCGCGAAATCAGGGCAATAATCTCATCGGCGCTTTCTTCGATCGACTTATCGGTTACATTGAGCGACGTCCAACCATGTTGGCGGAAGATCCGGCGCGCCCATTCCACCTCGTCGATGGCGGCGTCAAGGTTGGTATAACTGCCGCCGAGATTAATGCCCATCCGCCGTTGGCGCCAACGCCGGCGAGCGGTAATCTGTTCGGCTTCGACAACCAGTCCAATCACCCGACGGGGATCAACTCGGAACAATTCTTCGGGCAACGGCACTTCGCGCACCAACGGCACATTGGCGACTTTCCATCCCAACACTGCCAGATACATGCTAAGCGGCGTTTTGCCAACCCGTGAAATGCCAACCAGCACAATATCGGCATGGCTCAGCTCGCGCGGTTTGTTGCCATCGTCATGGGCAACGGTGTACTCAATCGCTTCCAGCCGCTCGAAATAGGTCGAACGGCGGGCTTGATACAATCCCGGCTTGCCCAGCGGCTCTTTTTGCAACACCGTAGCCAAGCGCGACAAGACGCTCCCTACGAGATCGATCTCGGCGACACCCATCTCGCGCGCCAGCCGCATCAATTCACGGCGCAGGGTTGGCTCCATCAACGTATGCAAGATGGTGCCGTTCTGCTGCGCGGCCTGAGCGACGACTTCAGCAATCTGTTCCGGGTTGCGCACATTCGGCACAATGATTAACGGCACTTCCGCCCCCTCAAACTGCGAGAGCGTCAAGCGCGCCACCTGTTCACCGACCGCGCCAGCGCCGCCGGAGACGATGTAGAGGGGTGGGGCAGGATAGGAATGAGGCAATTCGTTCATTCGCAAACGTTCTGTAATACACGATGCGCCTGTGATCAGGCACAATACCTATAGACGTTACCAGCCGTATGATGGTATGATACCACACGAAACCGATGGCTCGCGGCGGATAATGCTATGGAAGTCTTTTCAATCGATGGCGCGAAGATCCATGCGCTTGATACCGGGCCGCGCTATGCCCAACTCGCAGTGCTGATCCACGGTTGGTCGAGTTCGTCGTTTGCAATGTCGCCGCTCATTCCACTGCTCAGCCGGCGCTTTCGCTGCGTGGCGATTGATCTGCCCGGCTACGGCGAGTCGCCGCCGTTGCGCGAACGAGCGACGATTGGGCGCTATGCTCAGATTGTTGGTCACCTGATCACCGGGCTGAGTGATCATCCAGCGGTGCTTGTTGGCCACTCGATGGGGGGGATGATCAGCGCAACGCTGGCCCTGCAAATCCCGCAATTGGTTGATCGCATGGTATTGCTCTGTCCCACTATTTCGGGCCGGCTATCGTTCTGGATAAATACCTTCGTCTCGCCAATCACCATGCTCGAGCGCTTCCCGATCTTTAGTCGCTTGCTCTCACTGCTTGAGCCATCAATGCTGTACGTGACCGATAGCCTGATGAAACCGGCCTCATTCGCCGAACGGTCGGCGATTAGCGAAGCCGATTATTTGCGATTGCGCGCTGATGCGCGCCGGCCCGGCCAAGGGCGGGTGCGAGCCGAATGTTTTGTCGCGATGCGCCATCAAGACCTTAGCGGGCGCTTGCGCGAACTGTCGACGCCGGCGCTGGTGATTTGGGGAGCTGAAGATAACACCGTGCCGCTCCGCGATGCTGGCGTCGTCGCTGACGAATGGTGCAATGCCGACCTGCGAATTGTGCCGAAGGCTGGACACTGGCCGCATTTCGAGACGCCTGAGGTCACGATGCGGTATATTGCCAGTTACCTTGGCTTGCCCTCGCTGGTTAGCCAACCGGATGTCTTGGTGCAGCCGGCGGAAGTGACGGCGCAGGTGGCTGAATTTCTGGCTAATTCCCAGATCGGGAGCGGTCTTAACCTTGCTCAGCGCACCCGGCTAGCGGCGCACCTCGAACGGCGACGCTACCCTCCCGGTGCATTGGTGGATCGCACGAACCAAGAATCGACCGATCTCTATCTGGTGCAGGATGGTTCGTTAGAGGTTTGGAGCCCGTCGATCAATGATGATCCGGATAGCCAGCGCCTGCTCACCACGGTGGTCGTTGGTCAAATTACCGGTGAGATGTCATTGCTCGATGGTGGCCGGCGCAGTGCCGATCTGCGCGCCGGTGAAGAGGGGGTCACAATCTTGGCGTTGCGCCGCGAGCGGTTGCGCGCGCTGGCCGAGGATGACCCGGCGTTGGGGAACGCGGTCTTGTGGAATATTGCTAGCGTGCTGGCGTTGCGCTTGCGCTTGGCGAACTGGCAACAGCAGGGTTTGGCGCGCGAATTGCAGGCGCTTAAGCGTTAAAGTTTAGACCTTTCAAACGTAAAGGCGCAACGGATATAATAAGGTTTGAGGGATTATACGGACTCGCTGCTTTGTAATCAAGAGCGATACACGTTATGGAAACAACAAATCGTCACGTAATGACGGGATCTTGGCCACAACTCGCCATCTTGCTTGGCGGCGACGCGATGGTATTTGTGGCGTTCGCCCTGCTAGGGCGCAGTTCGCACGGCTTGGCTGATGAAAACCCGCTGGTGGCCGCAGTGCGGGTCGCGTTGCCCTTCTTTATCGGCTGGCTGCTGGTGGCGCCGTGGTTTGGCGTGTTTCGTCCGCAACCGTCGTTGCGGATGGCCGGCTTATCGCTTGGAGCTTGGTTGATTGCCTTGCCGATCGGGTTTGGCTTGCGCTGGCTGCAGCTCGGTCGTTCCAGCCCGTTTAGCTTTGCGCTGGTGACCTTTCTGACCGTAGCGGCGTTGTTGCTGATCTGGCGCGGTGCGTATAGTTGGTGGCTGGCGCGGCGTGGGTAGGATATTGCGGTTCTATGGAATGCGGCAGTATCACTGCCGCATCTGTAAGGGGTGGCCACAGTGCGACGTTCTGGAATGCGGCAGTATCACTGCCGCATTCCCTTCAACAACGACTGTAGTGCCGGGACGGTGAGTACACTGCTCTACTCTCATGCGCCAATCGCCAACTCGAGCGGCAGCCGCTCATCGATCCAGTAGCGCAAACTGGGATAGCGCAGCTCAATGCCCAGATCGTGGCGCATACGAGCATTGCTCAACCGAACCGATGAGGTCAAGGCGCCAACGACCGAGCGGTCGAGGCCGGCGCGCAAGCCAACGTTGGGATCGAACGTGCGCGGTGGCAGCATACCGAGCCGGCGGCGCACCTCGCTGACAATCTCGATTAAGCGGAGCGGTTCATCGTCGCCGACGTTGTAAATGGCGCCGATCTGACCAACTTCGGGGGCGCGGATCAGCACTTCCAGCGCATCATCAATGTGAATATGCGGCACAAAGTTGCGCCCGCTGCCATAAATTGTCAACTGGCCGCTGGCAATCGCCTCAAGCGGATCGCGGTCAGGGCCATACACCGTGGCCATGCGTAAAATCATTGCTGGGAAGCGGTAAGCGCGCACTGCTTGCAAGATGGTCTGCTCGGCGGCGGCAAGGATTGTGCCGAGGGGATACGAGGGCGCGATAGGGCTGTCTTCATCCACCCAGTGCTCGCCGTGATCGCCATACGGGGCGACGTTAGAGGCCCAAATGTAGGTGCGCACTGTGCGCGCGCGCACAGACATCGCGATCAGATGCTGATTGCCATCGACGTAGAGAGAACGGAGCAGCGCCGAACCATCGATGGGCATACGGTTGGTGAGGTTATAGACCACCTCAATCTCATCGGTGACGCCATCAATGGTTTCAGGGCGGGTGAGATCGCCGATCCAGACCGCCATACCGCGAGCGGCGAGACGTTCAACCACCGGATCTTCGGCGCTATAGACAAGACCGCGCACACGGTGGCCAGCAGCGAGGAGCCGCGCGGCCAGTCGCGAGCCGATGTATCCCGCTGCGCCGGCAATCAGATAATTCGTCATAGGTCACCTCGTCGTGTGGGGGCGGGTGACTGCCCTGACACCGCCCGACTGTTAAAGCAGGCTGCACATCGGCGAAAGCGGTGCTTGTCTGTGTAAGTGCAGCAGGTTACTGCTCATTGTAACACCCTCTAGGTGGAGTTGCCAGCGGAAATTTACCTGACAAACGGTGGGCAAATGGTGAATAGGGGGCGACGCATCCGTCGCCCCCTCCAGCATTGCCTCCCATTCAAGATTACGGAATCCGTTCGTAGGCTGGCAAGGTCAAAAATTCAACGAAATTAGGATCGGTCGTGATCTCATCAAACAGCTCGGCGGCCTCTTCGTAACGGCCATCGTCGTAAGCCGGCCCCAGAATCTCGCGCACTTTGGCCAGCTCTTCGGGCAACATCTGGCGGAAGAGTTCAACCGTCACCTTGCGGCCATCGTTGAGCACGCCCTTCGGACTGCGGATCCACTGCCAGATCTGGGCGCGCGAAATCTCGGCGGTGGCGGCATCTTCCATCAGATTAAACACGGGCACGCAGCCGTTGCCGGCCAGCCATGCGCCGAGGTACTGGATACCGACGTTGATATTCAACCGCATCCCCTGCTCGGTGATCGGTTCGCTGGGGCCGAACGCGAGCAGGTCGGCGGCGGTGACTTGCACATCGTCGCGCTGGCGGCTAATCTGGTTGGGGGTCGGCATCAGGCGGTCGAAGACCTCCATCGCCACTGGCACTAGACCGGGGTGAGCCACCCATGTGCCATCGTGGCCGTCATTCGCTTCCCGCTCCTTATCGGCGCGCACCTTGGCCAGCGCCGCTTCGTTAGCGACCGGGTCATTCTTGATCGGAATCTGCGCCGCCATGCCACCCATCGCATGCGCGCCGCGGCGGTGGCAGGTCTTGATCGCCAGCAACGAGTACGAACGCATAAAGTGAGTTGTCATCGTCACCAGCGCCCGATCAGCAAGGCAGAAGTTGGGATCGTTGCGGAACTTCTTAATGCACGAGAAAATATAGTCCCACCGTCCGCAGTTGAGGCCGGCTGAGTGCTCGCGCAGTTCGTAGAGGATTTCATCCATCTCAAATGCGGCGAGAATCGTCTCGATCAGCACGGTAGCCTTGATCGTCCCGCGCGGAATGCCACGCCGCTCTTGCGCCAGCACAAAGATGTCATTCCACAACCGCGCCTCGAGGTGGCTCTCCATCTTAGGCAGGTAGAAGTACGGGCCGCCTTGCACGTCGATCGCAGTTTGGGCATTGTGGAAGAAATAGAGGCCAAAATCGAAGATCGACCCCGACATCGGCTCGCCGTCAATTAGCACATGCTTCTCGTTGAGATGCCAGCCGCGCGGGCGCACGAACAAGATGGCGGGATTGGCGTTGAGGGCGTAGTATTTGCCTTCGGGGCTGGTATAGGTAATCGTGCGGCGGAGCGCATCGCGCAGATTGATCTGGCCTTCGATCTGATTTTGCCACGTGGGGGTATTGGCGTCCTCGAAGTCGGCCATAAAGACCTTCGCGCCCGAATTGAGAGCATTAATAACCATTTTGCGGTCAACCGGCCCGGTAATCTCGACCCGGCGGTCGTTGAGCTGGGGCGGGAAGGGTGCGATCGTCCAGTCGCTCTCGCGGATGTGGGCGGTTTCGGGCAGAAAATCAGGCCGTTCACCGGCATCGAGCGCGCGCTGGCGCTCGGTGCGGCGGGCCAGCAGCTCAAGCCGGCGCGCGTTAAAGCGGCGATGCAGAGTCGCGAGAAATTCCAGCGCTTCCGTGGTCAGAATCTCGGCATATTCGGGTGTGATCGGGGCGGTGATCGTCACTCCGGCAGGGAGTTGGGCGGCGGTCATGCAACCCTCCTTTCATCATGCGGAAACAATTTCCGTGAACTATTATACCAGAAAAGCGGCTGTGGGCTGTCAACTCTGCGGTAAAACATCCGCTGCGCCTTTGTCTTACGCCCTCACCTCCGGCCCCCGCTCCCACCTGACGGCGGGCGAGGGGGAGCCGCAGGGGTTACGCGACAGGGATCGTAGAGCGGG
>NZ_DAOTWH010000028.1:0-17241 GCF_034435895.1 Chloroflexus sp. | reverse complement strand
AGTGCGCCCGCTGCGCCAGACCACCACCGCGCCGCGGCCACGGTTCGCGCCGACCGGCACGAGTGTGGGTGCGCCGATCAAGCGGCTGCAAGACCTGACCCGCCAATTCCGTCTGCAACCGCAATTGGTGGCGCTGATTATCGCTAGCCTCGTGCTGATTGTGCTGGTTAGCCAAGTGCTGATTGTGCCGGGCAGCGATGTGGCGCCTACGCCGGTGGCAACCCCAACCCCACCGCTGTTGCTCGACCCGATCCGCATTCCGGTGCCAACCCTCTTCCCAACCCCGGCGCCGTGAGCACCGCATAAGAGGGCGGCTATTCATGATCCAAGCGCAAAGCGCACCCGGCAAGCGTGCCCTACACTCCGGTGCGCCCTAACCGCTCTAGAAAGGAACGACGATGACCATCCCGCTCGATGCCACCTACGCCGATCAGCTCGATGCCACCGATGATCTGGCCGGGTTGCGGCAGGAGTTTGTCAATGACGAACCCGACCTGATCTACCTCGATGGCAATTCGCTTGGACGGTTGCCGCGCGCGACGGCGGATCTGGCCGCCGATTTAGTGCGCCGGCAATGGGGCACGCGCCTGATTCGCGGTTGGAATGAGGGATGGTTTGAACTGCCGGAGCGGATTGGGGCGAAGATTGCACGCCTGATCGGCGCTGAACCAGATGAGGTGATCGTCGCTGACAGCACGTCGGTCAATCTGTTCAAACTGGTGATCGCTGCCTTGCGCGCTCGTCCCGGACGCGAACGGATCATTAGCGATGACCTCAACTTCCCCTCTGACCTGTATATCTTGCAGGGAGTAGCCGATCTGCTCGGCGGGCGGCACGAAATCGCCATGGCTTATTCCAGCGACGGCATCCATGGCCCGGTCGAAACAATTCTCGGCTTGCTCGACCACAACACCGCCTTGCTTACCCTCTCGCATGTCGCCTTCAAGAGCGGTTTCCTCTACGACATGCCGGCCCTGACCGCCGCTGCCCACGCGGTGGGGGCATTGGTGTTGTGGGATTTGAGCCATTCGGTCGGCGCTGTCCCGATCAACCTCACCGCGAGCGGGGCGGATTTGGCGATTGGCTGCTGCTACAAATACCTCAACGGCGGGCCGGGGGCGCCGGCGTTTCTCTACATCCGGCGTGATCTGCAAGAGCAACTGATCAACCCGATTGCCGGCTGGATGGGGCAGCGCAACCTGTTTAACTTCGATCTCGATTACGAACCGGCCCCCGGCTTGCGCCGCTTTCTCACCGGCACGCCGCCGGTGGTGTCGCTAGCGCTGATCGAGCCGGGGGTAGACTTGTTGCTGGCCGCCGGGATCGACCGGCTGCGGGCCAAATCGATCGCGCAGACGGGGTATCTGATCGAGTTGTGGCAGCAGCGATTGGCCCCGCTGGGGTATACCCTCAACTCGCCGCGCGATCCGTCCCGGCGCGGCTCGCACATCTCGCTCGGCCACCCGGAAGGGTTGGGCATCGATCTCGCCCTGATCAACGAGCTGGGGGTGTTGCCCGACTTTCGCGCCCCCGATAATATCCGGCTCGGCATTGCCCCGATCTACACCAGCTTCCGCGACATCCACACCGCGGTCGAGCGTATGGCGCAAGCCGTGGTCGAGCAACGGTATCTCAAATACCGCGATAACCGGCCAGCGGTGACGTAGGGGCAGTAGGGGCAGAGCGGCACTCTGCCCCTACTACCCCTACTGCTCCTTCCTCCTTGCGTTCAATAATTGAATTTGCCTGCTAGCGTAGTCTTTGCTGGCGTGGGTTTCGATGTACAGACCATTTGACAATTGGCGCGGGCTGAAGAATTCACGGCCATTTTTATGAATTGGCTCTTGGTTGATTAAATAGCGCGAGTGGCCGGTTTCGATCCGGGTATACACATCAATCCGGCCCTCGCGGATAGCGCGCTCAGCCGCTTCGATTAACATTTGGGCCACCGTGCCGCCGCGTGATATTGGCAACGGCGGCACAGGATTCGGAGGTGGCGACGGTGGCGGTACAGGTTTCGTGGTTGATGACGCCGGCTGCTTGGGGCCATTGCTCTCTACGCCGGCAATATCGCCCCACCATTCCTCATCGAGCGATAAGATGGTGAGCGTCTCAATCTTGACGCCGAGCTGATGCTGGATCAGCAGATCAAGCAGTTGCTCGCCATTTACTAGACTAATCCGTGTCTTGGATAACGCTTGTGCTTCTGCTTTCGCTTCAGGAGTGAAGTCGCTGGTGGTAATGATCACCCCTTGTTCATCGACCGCCAACGAACCGCGCAATTCCCGCACGGTTGAGACCTGTACATTACTTTTCCACCGCTTGACCTGCACAGCCACTTTGCTTTCAGCAATAGCGCCGGCTTTGAGCACGCCGCGCACATCTACTCCGCCGTCTTTGCAATAGTTGGTGACGTGGATCGTATCTTCGGCAAATCCTAAGGCAATCAGCAATTCGCCGATCAGCGCCTCAAAGCGATCGGGCCGCATAGCGGGTAAACGTTGGCGTAATTGCGCGCGCATCGCTTGGTTCAATTCGTTGATCTGGCTAGCAATCGGATACTGCACTGCGGTGGCGAGCGCAAATACGCCCCGGCCTACCCGGCGAAACCGCGAATCGGGCGATTGGGTATCGACGTAGAGGCGCGACCCCATCGTCGCTTCGGGGGTTTGGCCTTCGGTATTTATCAGTTTCTGCTCAAGCGCGCGCCGGGCAATCTCGTTGTAGTGGAGTGGTTCGCCGGCTGCTTGTAACACGTGATACGCGGTGTCGAGGAAGTTCATCGTTAATAAAGTTTATAGAAGCGAAGTTAGTGTCTATTTTAACATATAATCAAGGATTTTGCCCGTTTTAAGCATGCGCTACCATTCGGTACAACTAAGGTATATCATACGGCTGTTACCATTCTACATTGGCCTGCCATTCGCGCTTAAAAGAGATCGATTCACCGCAACCTTCCACCTACCCAATCCGCTGCGTTCCGCTACGGTAACATAAACCGAGCGCAGGCAAGTCAACGGAATTGCCGAACCTCCTCTACGTCCGCTGCGGTAATACCAACCCCCCACCGGGACTTGAGGGGCGGACCGACCATTTGATCGATTACAATCTTGGCTCGCTGTGCGACACCATAAAGCCCCGTGCTGCACTCCCCATTACCCCTCCCCCAGCGGGGGAGGGGCTGGGGGTGGGGCAAACTAGCGCATCCCAACGCCATCAACCGTGTCGATGCTTATCCGTTCTGTCCGCCCTTGAACTACCGGGGCAAGGTGCATATCACACCGTTGCGTGATCACTCATCCCAGCTCCAATACGCTATCCAACCCGCGATGCAGGCCAACCAACCCGCCTACCCGGCGGATGGCCAGCAGCGCGCCGGCTACGTAAGGCTCGGCGCTGGCGCCGGCGTCGTGGCGAATAGTCAGGCGTTGGTCGGGCATACCAAACACCACCTCAAGCGCGATGGAGTACCCCGGCAAGCGCACTGAATGCACCTGCATCCCGTTGAGGCGCGCGCCGCGCGCTGCTGGCACGCCTGTCATCGCCTCAAGCGGCACGGTCAGTTCGGCGGCCCGGATGCGGCCCAGTCGCGCAGCTAGCTCGCGGGCCGTGCCGCTCGGCGAGTCGGGTTTAGTATCGCGGGCATAGTCGATGATCTCCCACTGGTCGATGTAGCGGGCGGCAACCTCGGCAAACTTCTGCAACAACACTGCGGTGAGAGCAAAATTACCCACTGCCAGTACGCCTCTTCCAGCCGCCTGCGCCGCCGCCGCAATCTCAGCGTAATCGTCGTCACTCAACCCTGACGTGCCGATGACTACGTGGCAGCCGCGATCCAGCGCCGCCAGCACATTGGCTTTGGCCATATCAGGCTTAGTGTACTCAAAGAAGACATCGCACGGCTGGGCTAGCGCCTCGGCGGCGGTGGCGTAGACCAGACAATCGAGCCGCGGCTCGCCCAACACCGCACCCAACCGCTGGCGAACGGCGCGCCGGGCCACTGCGGCGCTCAGTACAATATCATCCGTCGTGGCAATGGCACGGGCTAGCGCCGAACCTGCCCAACCGGTCGCGCCGGCTAAACAGACATGAATGGGCATGGGAGACCTCCAATGGGGAAGGGAGTCATCGTCGTGATTAGTGCGTTGATTGTATCAGAACTGGCTGGCGGCGTTGAGCGGAGGCAATCTCCAGCCGCACTCGCCCAGTGTGGTGTCGGCAAGACCCAGTTGGCGATAGAGTTTGCCTATCGCTTTGGCCGCTTTTTTCCCGGCGGCGTTTTTTGGCTGAGTTTGGCGAGCGCTGAAGCGGCGCCGGGTGAGGTGGCGCTGTGCGGGACGGTGATGAATCTGCATCCCCATTTTGAGCGTTTGACCCTTGATGATCAGGTGCGGCTGGTCACGCAAGCGTGGGCCGAAGATACGGCGCGCCTCCTCATCTTTGATAGCTGTGAGGATGAGTCGTTGCTCTATCGTTGGTTGCCGCAACGGGGCGGTTCCGGGTGTTAGTCACGAGTCGCCGCCATTTGTGGAGTCAGCGGGCTGGGTTGGCGCTATTGCCGCTTGGCTTGCTCAGCCGTGCCCAGAGTGTCGAGTTGCTGCGGAAGCATTGCCAGCTCGGCCAGCGCCATAATGAGGCGTTGCTTGCGATCGCAGCCGAACTCGATGATTTGCCGTCGGCGTTGCATTTGGCCGGGAGCTACCTGTCGAGCGGGATCGATACGGTGACACCGGCTCAATATCTTGCTGACCTGCGCCAGAGCCTTGCCGGACATGAACAATCTCCGCCCCATCCGTCCTTGCGCGGTCAGGGGCCGCGCGGACGATCTTTGCCGGCGCCGACCGGCCATCTCAATCATTTTGAACAGATTGTCGCGCTGAGTGTTGATCGATTAGATCGTCGCGATCCAGTTGAGGGATTGGCCTAGCGGTTGTTGTTGGCGGCGGCGTGGTTTGCCCCCGGCGAACCAATCCTGCTGGACTTGCTGCGCGCGATGCTGCGTAGTTCAGTCGAGCAGATGCGGTTTCAGGCCGCCGTGCAACGGATGCTCGATACCGGTCTGCTCTTGCCGGTTGATGCAGGGATGGCTATGGTACGCTTGCACCGGCTTGTGGTCGCTTTTCTCCGCCGGCTTGCCGATGCTCGTGAGGCGCAGATTGCTGCCGAAGCCGCGTTGCTAACGCACGTGCGCCGGCTGAATGACGCTTGCGATGTGCCGGCCTTGCTGCGACTGCAAATCCATCTGCGGCTGGTGACGCAGACCGCACTGCCGCACGGTGATGCGCTGGCCGCAGCGTTGGCCTTCGAGCTGAGCCACCATTTGGGCGAGATTGAACAATTCGATGCCGCACTGTCTTACAATCAGCATTCGCTCGAACTGCGCCAGCGTCTCTTTGGCACCGATTCGCTGCTGGCCAGCGCTAATTTGCACTACCACGCCCTGCTGCTTGATTGGCTGGGTGATTATCCTCGCGCATATCACTATCACGAGCAGGCGTTGGCGATCCGCTTACGTTGGCTAGGGCCGGATCATCCCGATACGGCAACAAGTTTGTTGTACGCCGGTGAAGGGCCCAGCGCATGTGTGATTATCCGGCTGCGCACCGCTACTACGAACAGGCGCTGGCGATCCGGAGCCGTGTGTTTGGCCCTGAGATCCCGCAGGCCGCCGAACTGTATAACCATCTGAGTTTTTTGCTCGGTGTGTTGGGCGAGTTTGACGCGGCGTTGCCTTACGCCCAACGCGCCGTGGCGATTTGGGACGCGCAACCGCAGCCGAACCGTTCATTGCAGGCGATGGCGATCAACAATTTGGGCTATCTCCACCGCGTTCGCGCCGACTCCGATCTGGCGCTGGAATATCTGCGCCGGGCGCTGGCTATTCGACAAGAAATCTATGCGACGTCAAGTTATATCGGGATGACCCGCAACCATATTGGGCGGGTGTACTACTGTCAGGGCCGGTATGCGCAGGCGTCGGTCGAGTTAGAAACCGCTTTAGCGATGATAGAGGCCACGGTTGGTCGTGAACATCCGTATACCGCCAATGTGCTCGGCAATCTCGGCATCTTGGCGTTTGATATGGGCGATAAGGCGCAGGTGCAACGCCAGTTGGCCGAGGCGCTCGATATTCACCGGCGGATGGTCGGGTCTGAACACTGGTATGTGGCGCGCGACCTCAACCGGTTGGGTTTGCTGCGCCTGTCGTTAGGTGATAACGCGGCTGCCTACCGCTGTTTCCGCACCGCATGGCGGATCAGACGGCGTATCTTTGGAGAGCTGCATCCTGACACGGCCAATACCCTCAGCCATATCGGGATGCTCTATCTGGCCAATGGGCGGCTGCCACAAGCGCGCCTGTTGGCGACCGAGGCGCTGCGTTGCCATCAACTGCGCTTAGGCGAACGCCATCCCTATACCGCCCGCAGCCTGCTGCGCATGGGGCAGGTGTCCGCCGCGCTTGGCGATCAAGCGGTGGCGCGTGATTACATGGCGCGCGCCATTGCGATCTATATCGCCGTGTTGGGGCCGGATCATCCCTACACCCGCGCTGCCCGGCAGGCGGCGGGAGGAAATCTATAGGGCAACCTCACCCCTTGACCGCGCGCACGCAGAGAAACCCCGGTTCGCGTATCAATTCGGCGTAATGTTCGGGGTCTTTTGCGGCAAAGTCAGGGGTGGGCAACGGTTCGAGAATCTGCTCCAGCGTGAACCCAGCTTTGATCAGCGGGTTGATCACGGCGCTGAGCGCTCGGCGGTATGAGGGCATCTGCACCGTGATGCCAAAACCATGCCATTCGCATGCTACCTGCTCGATGGCAAAGTAGGTGCTGGTGGCGCGGTGCTGGAGGAATTTAGTCTGTGGATGTTCTATCGAGAAGATGAAATGGCCGCCCTGCCGCAAGATGCGGTGAAATTCGGCGAAGGCCTGCTCCCAGTCAGCCACATAATCAAGCACGAGCGGGCTGATCACCAGATCAAATGAATCGTCTGGCAGAAACGTGAGCGGTTGGCCAAGATCGGCTTGTAGCACCTGCGCCCGGCCCTGAAGCCGCTGTTGCGCTAGCCGCACCATCGTGGCATTCGCGTCAAGCGCCACCACCGCTGCGCCGCGCTCAAGCAGCAGTTCGCTGTAGATACCCGGCCCGCAACCGGCATCGAGCACGCGCTTGCCTTGCACATCAGGTAGCAGCGAGAGGGTCGCCGGGCGTTCGTAATAGGCATTATGCGGTTTGGTCGCCACTTGTTCGGCGTATGCTTCGGCCAGCAGGTCATACGCCTGTTGGGCGATCGGTTCTGGTGGTGGTTGGTTCACGAAGGTTTCCTTCTTGTGTTCGCCGCACTAGCGTTCTGACTCCAGATCGTACACCGGCAGATAGCCGTGACGGGCCAAATACTGGCAGATCAGACCGTAGCCGGCTCCCCTACCGATACAAAGCGTAAGGGTTGGCCAAAAACCGAACCGGTTGGGCGCACTCGCGATCAGCACCCCAAACAGCGCCATGATCCCGGTTGAGGTAAACACAAAGGCCGCCGCTCCCGGCAGATGGCCTGATCGCCGGCAAAGGCGGGTAGTTTGCGCCGGCGGAATGTATGCACGAGTCCGCGACCAAAGGCAATCGCTAATCGGAGAAAAGCCCCGGTAACGAAAGCTAGCGGCAATGCGCCCAAGCCAAACCAGCGCAAGAGGTGAGAGTCAGGCGCCAGCGCGCTGGTCAATGCCAACCCGCCAATTGCCCCGCCGAAGAAGACGGCAGCCATAACCAGAAACGTGATGATAGCCGGCTGGCGCATAAGGTTCTTTCCATCTAAGTTATGGTAAGCGGCAGTTTGACTGCCGCATTCCATGCGATGGGGAACGGCTACGCTTCATAGAGCGGGCAGACGCGCCTCACACCCCTAACCGCAGCTCACTGCGCTGGCACAGGCCGGCGGGGTTGCGCACGACAATCTGGCCGCGCCCGCTGCTGGTGAGGCCATTTAGCGTCCCTGAGCGCCTGCTACGGAGTCGGCAAACTGCCGCATTCCAAACTGGCTACACTGCACAGAGCGGGCAGACGCGCCTCACACCCCTAACCGCAGCTCACCGCGCTGGCGCAGGCCGGCGGCATTGCGCACGACAATCTGGCCGCGCCCGCTGCTGATCAGACCGTCGTCGCTAAAATCGGCCAAAATCCGGCTCACCACTTCGCGCGAGGTGCCCAGTTCAGCAGCAATCTGCTGGTGAGTGGCGCTAACGGTCGGCGGGTCACCTTGGGCGTGGCGCAGCAAAAACTCGGCCAACCGTACATCAACCCGGCGGAAGGCGATCTCATCAACAATCGCCATCACGGTAGCCAGCCGTTGCGAGAGCAATTGAAACACGTAATCGCGCCACGGACTGTAGCGATCGATCCAATCGCGGAAGGTCGTTTGGCCCACCACAAAAGCGGAGGCATCGCGCTCGACGGTGGCAATCGCCGGGAAGTTGCGCTGGCTGAGCACGCAACTGGTGGTGAGGATGCAGCTTTCACCGCGGCCAAAGCGGTAGAGGGTGATTTCGCGTCCGGTTTCGCCAATCTTAAACACGCGCACCTGCCCGCCAGCCAGCACCGCAAACGCGCTGCACTCATCGCCTTCGGCAAAGATGGTTGTTCCCGCCGGCAAGCGCAACAGCGTCGCCTGCGCCGTGAAATCGCGGGCAATCGCCGCCGTTGGATCGCGCAGAAAAGGCAATATCTCACTGGCTAGCCGCAGTTCGTGTGCTTGGAGCATATTGGTTAACGCTGAGACGCGAAGCTGTGGATCAGGGTCATTCACTACTCTCTAATATCGTAGCATACTTATCGGCTTATCAACAACATTCCCTATTCCCCCTCTCTCGCTCCCGTCCCAAGCAGGCCATCAGCCCGCGCAGCGGGCTTCGTAAAGATAGCCCGGCCCTTTAGGGCCGGGTTCCCTGATCGCAAAGGCGCAAAGGGGTGGCAATGGGGCAGGGAAGGGAGAGTATCTTTCCGCCACCCTCGCTTCCGCCCTATTTGAGGGGCGGACAGAAATTTGGTGGAGTACAACTGTTAATCGTTGTGCAATGCCTCAAAGCTGAGATCTGCTCCCCTCTCCCGCGCCAGTGGGAGAGGGGCTGGGGGTGAGGGTGAAACAGTTCATCTCAAAGCCATAAACTGTATTTCTCATTGTATACTGTCCGCCCTTGAACCCGCCCCAAGCAGGCCATCAGCCCGTGTAGCGAGCTTCATAGCCCTAGCCCGGCCCTTTACGTGGGCATGCTCAACGCAAAGGCACAAAGGGCTGAAATTGGGGCAGAGGAAGGATACTTACTACCTTCCTCCGCCCCATTCCCTACTCCCCGCTCCCGCGCTAGCGAGCGAGACGGGGCTTACCCCTTCTGCTCAAGCAGCGCCCCAATTCGCTCGGCCAGTTGGCGGAGCCGCACCGGTTTCGCCAGATAATCGTCAGCGCCGGCGGCCAGACAGCGTTCGCGGTCACCCGGCATTGCCAACGCCGTCAACACCAAAATTGGAAGGTCGCGGGTAGCCACATCAGTGCGGAGATGGCGCATCACTTCGATGCCATCCATCGTGCGCATCCGCACATCAAGCAGCACCAGACACGGCAGTTCGCCCTGCACGTAAGCTAACGCCTCTTCGCCCGACTCGACATGCACAACCCGGTAGCCGCAGCGCGTCAGGTACTGGGCAAAGAGCGATGCGGTGGCTACGTCGTCTTCAACCATCAGCAAGGGCCGATCACCGGCGAGTGGCGAAGCGGACGGCAAATCGTTCGGCACGTCAGCTTCGCGCTCTTTTTGCCGCTCATCAGCGAACCATTCCAACAAGCGCTGCTGCTCGTCCGGTTCCCATGGTAGCAAGATGTGGAACCGGCTGCCAACGCCGACTTCACTTTCAAGACTCACGCTGCCGCCGTGCAAGCGGGTCAACTTCGAGACCAGCGCCAAACCGAGGCCGCTGCCGGTTACTTCTTGTTGGCGTTCGTTTTCGATCTGCTGGAACGGTTCAAACAAGCGAGCGGCATCTTCAGGGGCGATACCAATGCCGGTATCCCAGACGGTAAAACGCACTGCACCCCGCTCCGGCTCGCCGCGCACCTCTAAGCCCACTTTGCCGCCGGCGGGAGTAAACTTGATCGCATTCGAGAGCAGATTGATCAAAATCTGGCGCAAGCGGCGCGCATCAGCCAAGATCACTTGCACCGAGGGATCCAGATCATAGATCAGTTCGAGTTTGGCCCGCCGGGCCATATCGGCTACCATCGGGCGCAGCGAATAGCAGACATCTTGCACCGAGACGGGGCCGATATCTAATTCAAGCCGTCCGGCTTCGATTTTGGCAATATCGAGATAATCGTTAATCAGCGCCAACAGATGCTGGCCGCCCTGCTTGATGCCATTAATCGCACCCATTTGCTCATCGCTCAATGGGCCGACCAATTGCGCGCGCAGCACATCAACGAGGCCGAGGATCGCGGTGAGCGGCGTGCGCACCTCGTGGCTCATGCTGGCCAAAAACTCGTCTTTCAGTTTAGTGACGCGCAGCAAGCCGGCGTTGATGCGGGCCAGCTCGACGTTCTGGCGCTGGATGCGGTCTTTGAGCAATTGCAATTCGTTGCGGCGTTGGGCGAGCAGCCGTTCTGAGACGCTGCGGTGGGTCGTATCGGTAATGATCTGAATGAGACCGGTAATCTTGCCCCGCTCATCCATCAGCGGCACTGTCAGCAGATCGAGATAGAGCACCGAACCATCGGGCAATTGACGGTTGATCAACGGCAAGCTCAGCCGGTCGCGATCTCCGCTGAGTATCTCGACCAGCGCCTGCTCGTTGCCGAACAGTTCTGGCAGCAGCTCGATCAGGTGAACGCCGATCGGCGGTTCGCCGCCAACCAGCGCTAATAAGCCACCGGCATGCTGGACTCGCAGATCAGGACCGGCGATGAGGTAGGCGCTGCCGGTTTCAATGAGTACCTGTTGTTCAACCGTCAGAGTCATAGCGCAGCACTCTCCTCTCAAGGCCGTGGGAATGGTGTCACGATTGCTGGCGGGATCGGTCGCACCAAGCCTACCCACCGTGATGGCACCCATCCAATCAGTTGCACCGGACGTTGATCAATCCGCACATCGACGCGCACCTGATACCAATCGCCATATTGGGCTAAGACAACCACCGGCGCATTGCGCGGCGCGACGATCGGACTACGCTCGCTGGCCTCATCGGGGAAGCTGTAGAGATAGACATTCCCCGTCATCACACCATCGTAGGGAATCGGCGTCGCTGTCGGCGTCGGGGTAGCGGTTGGGGTAGCCGTCGGCGTCGGGGTAGCGGTTGGGGTGGCCGTCGGCGTCGGGGTAGCGGTTGGGGTGGCCGTCGGCGCAAACAAGGCCGCCATCCGCGCTTCCACGCTGATCACCCACCAGCCGCAGAAAAAGATCGGTGACAGTGCAATCAAGAGCAGCAAGGCAATAATGGCGCGCTGTGAGAAGGAATTAGCCGGTTTGGGTTTGTCCAGTTGGGCTGTCGCTAACGGGATTTGTTGGCGAATAATCGCCTCAGCTTCGGCTACCAAACTATCATCATCGCCGGAAAACGCGCGGAGCCGGTCGTAACGCCCTTCGTGGATCGCGACCAGTGTTTGGCGCAACTGTTCGCGAAAGCCGCTTGGTTCAACGCCGGTGATCACTGCGGCGAGGTATGTGGCGCTGCCGCTGGCAATCACAATCTGGCGCGACTCATAGCTAATCGCGCCGAGTTCATCGCCTTCGCCGAGCGCATCGCGGGCAAAATCGCGAATCGCCGTCAGCATCCCGCTCACTAAATCACGGTCGCTCGCCGGCGTGCCGGAAGCAGCGATATGGCAGATCAGCAACCCAGAGTCGCGCTGGATCAGGAAGACTTCCTGCACCGAAAAGGGGAGCTGGCTGCGCAGCGCATACTCGCCGGCTGACACGCCTTGCGCGCGCGCCTTCCAGTAACCGGGATCGAGCATCAGCCTTGGGCCGGTGCGGATGCGGGTATCAATCTGAGCGGCCAAATCGCGGATAGCTTCGGTGGCGGCGCGCGCGATCATTGCGCCAATCACTGGGTAAAGCGCGTCAATAATATCTTCGCGCGCCTTGTAGACCTGCTGGCGAATAGCTTCACCGATCGCCGGCGCCAGTGCGCGGGCAATCTCGTCTTTCGACGTATGGATCTGCTCGGCCAAGATGTCAGCGATCACCGGACTGATCTTGTCGACCAGCGCTTCCGGCTTCAGCAACACACGCCGCAGCTCTTCGATCTCCCGATGCGCCTGCGGTTCGGTAGCCATAATCGCCTATTATTCATCCTTCGCCGAAGAGAGGCCTTCGAGCAAGCCAGCCACCGGACTGCCGGTTTCCAACCGGGTTGCGATTTCGATCAACATACTGGCTAGCGCCTTGCGATCGGTCTTCTGATTATCGAGCCGGTCGGCGATGCGGCGCAGCTCGGTGCGGAGTGTGTCTTCGGCGCTGCGCAATTCGCGGCGCAAGGTTTGGGTGCGCTGCTCAAGTAGATCGCGGGTCTCAGCGAGGTTCGCGCGGCCCGAACGAATCTCAAGGTCGTGGTGACTCTGCACCCGCCGCAGCTCGCTCACCCCATCGCCCAACCCGTTCAACGCCGCTTCGTGTTGGCGCACTTGCGCCGCAACCTGCTGCAAGATCGACTCGCGCGCCCGCGCCCGTTCAACCTCGCGCCGTAGCTCGTCATTCAGCCGGCGCGTCTCGACATCAAGCGCATCAAACCGGCGCAACATCGCCTTCTCAACCTCGCTCAGCCGGTCTTGCAGTTGGCGCACATCGTCGTTGAGGTGTTCGATTTGGCGACGCAGGTCGCTAAATGCGCGCGCATATTCCTCCATCTGCGGTCCGAAGATGATATCGCGCAACCGATCGACTTCGGCTTGGCGCGGTTGGCGCGCGCCCGAACCTAAAATAATCTGCCGCACCCGTTCTAGCTCTTCGGCCTCTTCGGGAGAATTCGTCCCGTTGGCGTCATTCATAGCATCTGCCCTTCTGTTGTCCGATCCGGCGTCCCAGCATGTGGAACGCTTCCTGTACCCCTTCACCAGTTCGCGCACTGGTGCAGAGCCACTCAGCCGAGATCGTCGCCGCTACTGCGTCAATGTCTTCGTCGGCAATGCGCCGTTGAGCGGTTAAGTCGGCTTTATTTGCCGCAATAACTAATGGCGTCGCGGGACTAGCGCGATGAAATGCGGTGGCGTATTCGCTAAGAATTGGCAGGGTGTCAGGGCGAGTGAGATCGCAGACGAGCAGCGCTCCGGCTGAGCCGCGATAATAGTTCTGCACGATTTGATCGAACCGCTCGCCGCCGGTGGTGTCCCAAATAATCAGATCCATCTCAAGCTGGTCGACCTGTAGCTTGTGGCGGCTAATCTTCACGCCCAACGTGCTCAGATACCGCTCGTCGAAGATGCCTTCAACGAAGCGGCGGATCAGGCTAGTTTTGCCGACAGAAAATTCTCCCAGCAAACAGATTTTCGCAGTAAGTCGATTCACGGCGCCTGCTATTGGTGAAGACAGTTCCAATCTATTTCCACCCATGGATCTTGCCTGTAGTATAACACGACTCTCTTACTGTATTGTAGCAATGGCGTGCGCTTTACTCTCATTGCGGGTGGCGTGATTTTGAGGCAAGGTCAATATCGCTCTATTCTTTGAACATAGGCGTGTTCGTTTATTTGTGGGTTGATACGGCATACATTTTGTTAAAAAGGTTAAACCATGGCTGCTTTGCGAAGAAGGTTACTATACTTCTATTGTAAATAAGGGCGGTTCTTCATGCAAGATTGCCAATAAACTGAAAACAGTTCTAGCTTCTTAGATGAAAATTTTGCAGTGTATCGTAACCGCACAGAAATAACATGTTTTGACAATATGTTCTACTAGTCATCGTAGATTATGCACGATGAAGCACAATGATCGTCTCGATATGCGGGGTTTGCGGGAAGAGATCAATCGGCTGCACCAGAATAAGATGATAACCGGCAGTCGCTAATGGGGCCAGATCGCGCCCGATTAGGCCGGGATGGCACGAAATGTAGACGATTCGTTCGGGTTTGTGCGCAATGATCGCCCCAATCAGCGCCGGATGACACCCGCGCCGCGGCGGGTCGAGGATTGCGGCCTGAAATGGGCCGGGCAAGCGTCCTACCACCCGCTCGGCAGCGCCGGCAATATATTGCACGTTTGTTATCTGATTAGCGGCAGCGCTCTGGCGGCCATCCTCTACCGCAGGTTGGTACGCTTCCACTGCCACCACTTCGTCATACGCAGCGGCCAATGGCAAGGCAAAACTCCCCACGCCGCTGTAGGCGTCGAGCAAGCGTCCGCCGTGCGGCGCTAACGCCGCGCGTACCACCTCGACCATGCGCTCGGCTTGGGCGTGATTGACCTGAAAGAAGCTGCTGAGACTCAGCCGGAAGACTACCCCGCCTAATTCGTCATAGATCGCATCAGCCCCCACCAGTGGTTCGTCGCCGAGCGTGACCCCGGCTAACACCGGCGTGACGGCCATCCACGCTGCGGCCAACCGGGCCAACGCGGTGCGATCAGCGCCGGGGGCGGGATCAATCCGGGCGGCAGCGTAGCCGTACGTCGCACTAGCCCGTAAGAGTACCTCATTGATGAGGCCGGCAAAGGGCAGTTGGCGCAACCCGGCCAGCGCTGCGCGCAAGGCCGGCAATAAGAGTGGATCATCGGCCAGATCAACCACCGTCTTGGCGCTGGCGGCGTGGTAGCCTAACGCTGCGCCATCGGCGTGCAGGCGGGCGCTGTTGCGATAACCCCACGGCTGCGGCGCTGCGATCACCGGCTGGATCGGCACTGCAACGCCGGGCAGAAATTTATTGATCTGTTCGGCGACAATGGCCGCTTTATAGCGCACTTGCGCTGGATACGCAATGTGTTGCCATGGCACGTGATCGCCGGGGCTGATCAGCGGCGCCACCCGATCCGGTGCAGCGTGCAACACCTCGCTCACCGTTGCGCGCAGAAAACGCGGATGGCGCTCGCGCACCAGCGCGCGCACCCGCTCTCCCGGTAACGCTCCGCTCACAAACACCACTAGCTTGTCGAGCCGGCCAACGCCGTCGCCACCCTGCGCGATCCCGTCAATGTCGAGTTCGATAACCTCATCCATACCTGCTCGCCGCGAATCCTGCCGGTCAGTTGCCGGCGGCAGCGCGCGGGTATTATAACGGATGCCCTTGTGGTTTGCTGGATTGAATCTTCATTCTATATGCGAGAGCCTTAATGCTCTGTAACGCTATCACAATTGTTGAGGGTCTATAATGCTGCTAGCGTACTCCAACCAACTGTATCCACAGGTGTCGTATGCGTTCATCATCACTTCTGAACCGGGGCCTCTTCAGCCTCGTGATCGCGCTGAGTGTGTTTGTCGCCGGATGCAGTCAACCTACTGCCGTATCACCCACTCCAGCCGCCACAGCCGTTCAGACATCGCCGCAGCGTCCGCCGACTGCTACTCCGGTCGCCGGTCTCGCAAACCCTGCCTCAACCTACTGTATCGAACAGGCTGGCCAGCTTGAGATCCAATCTACCGAGAGCGGCCAGATTGGGGTGTGCCGGTTTAGCGATGGCACGGTGTGCGAAGAATGGGCCTTCTTCCGCGGCGAGTGCCGACCCGGCGAGCGGTATGATCTGCCGCAGGTCACTCCTACCGAAGCCGCCGCCGATCCGCTGAGCGAAGTGTTTGCGGCGATGTGGGCATCATTGCCGGCGAACGCCTTCGCGCAGTTCGTGGCGCAGCCGTTGCGCACGACCGATGATCGCCGCCTGTGGGTAGTGTACAGCAGCGAGATGCGTAATTTTGACCTGAACCCACTCGTCCCGCATGTGATCGCGATCTATGAGGAGGCCGGCGGAAGCTGGCGCGAACTCGACCGCGTCACGCTCGCCAGTCCCGATGCCGAGATCGATTATCTCGGCGATGTGCGGCAGGTCACGATTGTCCCCGGCGAGGTATGGATTCAGGTCGAGGGCGGGATGGGAGCGCATGGTGGTGGTTATTATCTGTTTCGTTTCGACGGCCAAGCGTTGCAACGCGAATTGGCCGCCTCTTCGCCGAGTCCCGGCGTGGGCCGGATTGAAGATCTGAATGGCGATGGCATGAATGAAGTCGTGCTCGATCGCTCTGATCCATACGTCTTCTGCTATGCCTGTGGCGTGTATTACCCCTTTTATCAGGTCTACACATGGCAAAACGACAGGTTGGTTGCGCTAGCGATCAGCGATCTCACTGCCGATCAAACGGCGCCGTTCGCTGATCTCAACCGGCAGGCGGTTGCGTTTGCCCAAGCCGATTTGTGGTCAGATGCGCTGGCGGCAATTAACGCGGCGGTGGCGCAGGCCGGCGCCGCCGATCCGCCAACCGCAGCCGGCTCGTTGCGCTGGAACCAGCGCCTGATCCAGTTGATCCACGATGCGCAGCGTGACGCAATAGCAACTAGTGCCTATCCGTTATTGAACTATGTCTTCTACGGCGATTATGCCGGTGCGGTTGAGCTGATGCGTAGCTATGCGCCAAGCGATATTTTCAATCCTGCATCGCCGTTGCTTGCCGGTACGGTGGCTGATGGCTGGCAGTCAGAGCTGAGCGCCTATCTGCGCGACGAAACGGAACGGGCGCTGGCAGTGGCGCCTGATTGGGCTGCGATCTATTTCATCCAAGCTTGGGGCAAGTTTTTGGCCGATCCGGCTGACCCGGCGATCGGTGATGATCTGAAGCGGGCGGCGGCATTGGCCCCTGATGACCGGTTATTTGCTGAAACCGCAGCGTGGTGGGCAGGGCGGTAAAACGAACACCACCGGCGCTTGCGCCGGTGGTGTAGTGGTGGGCCCCGTGGGACTCGAACCCACAACCGATTGATTAAGAGTCAACTGCTCTGCCAATTGAGCTAGAGGCCCGCTGAGAATATACAACAACCTGCCAAAATTGTCAACTTGTCGTAACCGGCGAGGTTTTGTACAATGTGAGAGGTGTCCATGACAGGTTCGCTGCATTGCTATGCCGAGTAATCGCTACTATCAAGAATACGGCCCGATCTACCGCCGGCGGGCGGCGCAACGTGAATCGCCACCCAGCGATGAGCTGTCCCCCGATGAACCGCGCCGGCCACGGACGCGCCGGCCCCTGCGCCGGCGCCGCCGGCGTGCGCCGGTATGGGTGTGGCTGG
>NZ_DAOTWH010000027.1:0-3902 GCF_034435895.1 Chloroflexus sp. | reverse complement strand
GAGGTGCCGGGATGGTTGCGGGCGGAGGAGCCAGGCGCGGCGAGTGAGGTGCCAGCGTGGTTGCGGGCGGAGGAGCCAGCCGCGGCGAGTGAGGTGCCAGCGTGGTTGCAAGACGCTTCAGCAGGTCACATTGAAACCCCTGACTGGTTGAACGTAGAAGCGCCATCAGACGCGATGCCGTGGCTGCAAGCCGAATTAGCGGGATTGCCGGCAGCCTCTGAACCGCCGCCGACGACAAGCTCAACGAGTGACGAATTCTTTAGCGGTGCAGAACTGCCGCCATGGTTGCGCGCCTCTCCTGAACGAGTGGTTGAATCGACCGTCTCTCCCTCCATCACGTGGTTGGAGCGTTTGCGCAATCGTGAAGCGGAAATTGAAGAGGAGACAGTTGCAGCCCCAGAGGTTGCAGTCATCAAGCCACCCTTACCGGCCCCTACGCCACGCACGGCAGATCAGGTTGCAGCGATGGCCTTACTCGAGCGGCTGATCCAGTCGCCATTGCCAATGCCGGCGCCGGTGGAACAACCGGCTGTTGTACGCCGCCGGTTGCCGTCGATGGAGCAGTTGCTCGCATTGGCACTGCTGATTGTCGTTTTGGTGGGCACGTTATTGCCGAATCTGATGGGGCCGTTTGTGCAGCAGGCGCAACCCTCGCCAGCAGCGATTGCGCTCAGTGAACGGTTGGCTGCTTTGGGCAGCGATGATGTGGTGCTAGTTGCGTATGAATGGGGCGCGCAGCGGGTGGCTGAATTGCGCCCGCTTGAGCAGGCGTTGCTCGATCAATTAATCGTTGATCGCACTAAGTTGATCATTGTCAGCACCGATCTGCAAGGTGCGTTGCTCTCGTTCGATCTGATCGGCCCGCTCCGCGCGGCTGGGTATAACAACGAAAATGGCGTCACCTTTGGCGGGCGTGATTACGTGTTGCTGGGGTACCGTCCGGGTGGTGAGTTGGCGTTGCGTAGTATGGCAATCGATTTGCGCGCGCAGCTGCGCCGTGATTATATCGGTCAAGATGCGACCGCTGGTTTGCTGGCAACCCGCCCTGATGGTTCGCCGCGCGTGCAAACGCTGGCCGATCTAGCGTTGATTGTGGTGATGGCCGATCAGGTGCAAGATGTGCAAGCTTGGATGGAGCAGATCCATAGCGTGGCGCCAGAGGTGCCGATTGCCTTCTTATTGCCGCAGGAGGTTTATCCGCAAGTCTTGCCATATCTGCGCTTGCCAAACGTCTATGCGGTGGCCGGTCAGCGTGGTGCGAGCGATCTGTTAGCTGCTGGAGTCGCTGATGAAGCGGCCACCACGATGCTTGCAGTGCAGACATGGGCGACAATTGCGTTTGTGGTCGTGCTAATGTTGGGCGGTCTCGTTGTGGTCAGTGGCCGGTTACGGCCCGCAGCGCGAGGGAAAGCTTGATGGATGTTGCGATGACGCTGATTCCGGTGTTGCTGACCCTCTTGGTCTTTAGCCGTTTAGTGGGTGATACGCCGGCGTTTCGTTTTGTCCAATATCTCTTTGTTGGCGTGGCGCTAGGCTATGCGGTAGTGGTTATCTACCATCAGGTGCTGCGTCCGGCGGTGATCGATGTGTTGGCAGTGAGCGGCCAGCCGGTATTGGCGACGTTGCGTTTGATCCCATTTGTGTTGGCGGCGTTGTTGCTCACTCGCGTGAGCGGCCAACAGACCGCTTCGTGGCTGGCAAATATCCCACTGGCGCTGGTGTTTGGCGTTGGCGCAGCGTTGGTAGTTGGTGGCGCGTTGATTGGGACGATTCTGCCGCAAGTGCTTGATGCCACCCGCCAAGATATGTCCTCTCCGGCTGCTGTGCTGGGCAGCGTGGTGTTATTGATCGGCTCGATCGTAACGCTGCTCTCGTTTACGCTAACCCGTTCGCCTGATCCTAACCGCCAGCGCTGGATTGATAGCGCAGCGCGGGTGGGGCGGTGGGTGCTATTGCTGGCCTTTGGCTTCTTTTTAGCCGGCAGTGTCAGTTCGTATCTCGCCGCGTTGAACGAACGGTTGCTATTCATTGTGGAATGGGTGCGGGCCGTGTTGGGTGCATAGCTCGTAAAGGATAACGAGCATGGTTGAGGTTGTGCGCGCGGTGCTGGTCGTGGAAATTGGCAGCGTCACCACGCGCGTGTCGCTGATCGATCGCGTTGATGGCGAGAGCCGGTTGATTGCTCAGGCCGAGACGCTTACCAGCCGCGAGTTACCATATCAAAATATCTTCTTCGCCGTGCAAGAAGCGACGGCGCAGTTGGCTGATCTCACCAGCCGCCAGTTGCTGCGCGATGGCCGCCTACTGATTCCGCAAACCAGCGCCGGCGACGGGATCGATGCGGTGGTAGTGATGGCATCAGCATTAGAACCGTTGCGGGTGGTCGTGACGGCGGTGGCTGCTGATGTCTCGGCCCGCAGCGCCTTGCACGCAGTGCGTGGCGTGCCAAGCGTCACGTTAGCCGTCTTGACACTCGACGATACGCTGGGCCGTCCGCCAGTGACTGATGACCAATCGTGGATCGAACGCCAACTCGAAACGCTGCTGCCGCTTGTGCCCGATGTGATTGTCGTGACCGGCGGGGTTGAAGGCGGCGCCGTCGAGGCGATGAGCCGGCTGGCCCATCTGGTTAAACTCAAACTCTTGTTTAGTGAAACCATTCGTGAACCGTTACCTACCGTCATTTATGCCGGTAATACCGCGGCGCAAGCGCAGGTGCAGATGGCGTTGCGTGAACGCAATACCGATGTACTGACCGTGGCCAATGTGCGCCCGGCGCTTGACCGCGAATCGCTCTCGCCGTTGCGGCAGGCGTTGCTAGCCCGGTATGCGCGCCAATTGGCCGATCTGCCCGGTCTCAGCCAGTTTGATCGTGGCCATCTCACGCTCTGCACGGTGGTGGAGGCGCAGTATGCAATGACCCGGTTTCTGGCCGAGCGGCGGCAACAACCGGTCTTGTTCGTTGACGTGGGGGCAACGGTGACTACTTTGATGGCTGCCGCGCCCGGTGAGATCCATGCAGCGATCCACGGCGTTCGTGGTACAGCCTATGGTGTTGCCAATCTGTTGAACGAGGTCGGGCCAGCCGCAATGAGCCGTTGGCTGCCGTTTGCAATTAATGAATCAGAGCTGGTGGAACGGCTGCTCAACCGGGTGTTACGCCCGCAGACGATGCCGGCGACGCGCGAGGAATGTTATCTCGATCTGGCGCTCACCCGTGAGGCGTTGGCGCTGGGGATTGCTGACCTGCGCGACGCAGCGCCTGACCTTGAGTATAGCCGGTTATTCGCCAGCGGCGGGCCGTTCATTCATGCCCCGCATCCCGGTATGGCGTTGCTAGCCTTGCTCGATGGCTTGCAACCCGGCAACGATCTGCCCGGTCTGCTGTTGCATGTGCATCTTGATACGCTCAGCCTGTTGGCAGTGTGTGGCGCATTGGCTACTATAAGCGCCGAGGCCGCGCTGTCGGTGTGTGACCACGATCTCTTAGCGAATACGCCGTTGGCAACATGTATCGTGTTGCAAGGCGGCAGTCATCTCGGTGAGCCGGTGGCTGAAGTTGAGCTGATTACGGTTGGCGGCGGCAGTGAGACGATACAGGTGCGTTATGGCGAGATAGCGCGTCTGCCGCTATCACCGAGACGGTACGCGCAGGTGAAGGTGAAGCCGGTCGCTGGGGTGCGGGTTGGGCGCGATGCTCCCGGTGAGCCGGTCGAGAGCGATCCGGCTGAGGTGCCGGGCAGCCTGCTCGGATTAATCATTGATGCGCGCGGGCGTCCGCTCGTGTTGCCTAACGATGGCGCCGAGCGGCGCCGGTTGCTGTGGTCGTGGCTGCGCGCGCTTGGCGCCGAACGCAGCGATAGCCCCTATCCTGAACCGGAAGCGGCGTTGCCGCCGGCGCC
>NZ_DAOTWH010000026.1:0-2853 GCF_034435895.1 Chloroflexus sp. | reverse complement strand
CGGGCGCAGCCAGTTGAGCGCTTCGAGCGTCAGCGGTACCACAATCATCAGAACGCTCACCGCAATCGCCATGAGTTCCCAGATCGTCCACGGCGCCGGAGCACGACCACGACCGGGGGGCAAACTGGCGGAGCGCGACGGTTTCGGCGGCATAGAGCCTCCTCGTCTCACCTGAGCGGGCGCGAGTCAATCAGATCGGCGACAACGATCAGGCGTTGCGTATCCCAGTTCGTGCAAGTAATCAGCGTGAGCACAGGTGACGGCGTCGGATCCATCACCTCGACTTGGGTGGGCCAGACATTGCGCGTTTCACGCACGCGGTAGCGGTAGAGCCAGCCACCTGCTTCTAAGAATATCTCATCTCCCGCCTTAAGCGCCGGCAGATCACGAAATACTGCACCACGGAGACCAGCATGGCCAGACAAGACCGTATTGCCCACCGTGCCCGGCAACGCAGTGCCATGATGATAGCCGGCGGCATATTCAGCGACCTGCCAAGCGCCATCAACCACAAAGACCTCGTAGATCGACGTATCAAGCTGGATGCTGGGAATGCGCAACCGCTGCGGACGCGGATCGGTTTCCGGCAAGGGTTGCACGCGCGGTTGCGGGGCCAGATAATCGGGCAGTTCGACCGCCATTTCCGGCGCCGTAAACGGCAACGCCGGTAGATGAGGCGCAGCAGCAGGAGGCGCAACCGGCCCCGGTGGCGGCGGCTGGGTAGAAACGGCGACCGGCGGTTGCGCTTGGCCACGCCATGCCAGCCACCAATCACGGCCATAGCCGTCGATCAGCCAATAGGCAAAGACGGCGATCATCGCCACAAAGAGGGCGACTTCAGCGACAAGCAATGCACGGTCAACCCACGTGCGCCGCAAGAAACCACGCAGGGCTTGCTCACGATGCGCAGCGCGCGAACGCAGTTGCGCCGGACGCAACGGGTCGCGCCGGCCCGGTAGGTCGTTGAGAAGCAACTCTTGCAGCAATTCGTGGTCGCTGACACGCTGCACCGGCGGCGGCGACGACCGTGGTGTAGCAGAGCGGCGCTGCGGAAGTGTGGTCATCGTTGTAACGTTTCTGCTGCCTAGCGTGAACGGTGGATCTGCGCGAGCACGCACCCGCTGCTCTAACGCACGCAACCTGCTTTCATTTTGAGGAACGAGCGAATCCGCCTTTTTTGCGCTCTGTAGTCAACCAACTTGCTTACCGATTGCAAGAATTATACACGACGATTGAGCGCTCTGCAATAGTCTGGCCGATAGAATGAGCCATGCGCAGCGATCATTTCCCATGAAGTGTAAAACAAAGCGTCTACGAAAGCGCAGCGCAGAGGCGCTCGATCCCGGCAGCAAAGAGCGCCGGTTCGGTAAGAGCCGAAATCATGATGTGGCAGCCGTGTACCTCGCCATAAAAGTAGCCGGGATGGACAAATACCCCCTGTTCGAGCAGGTAGAGGGCCAGCGCCTCTTCGTCGTCCCAACCGCTGATGGCCGGGAAGAGATAATAGCCGCCGGCGGGCGGGCGGGCATGGATGCGCGGATGATCGGCGAATTGGCGCAAGGCAACGGCGATATTCGCACGCACACGGGACACCATCGTTGCCACAAAGGGTTCGCCCGCTTCAAACAGGGTTGGCAACAGAAACTGGCTGAGCGCATTCGCGCCGAGCAGCGTATCGTTGAGCAATTCGAGCCGGGGAGCGAAGGCGCGCGCCGGACGATTAAGCGCGATCCAGCCTAACTTCAGGTCGGGCAGGGCGAAGAGTTTGGAAATGCCGTTGAGCGTAACGACCGGCAGATCGGGGTGGAGCGCGGCAAGCGGCGGGGTCGCCGGCGCGGCGTAGGTGAAGGGGGCAAAGACCTCATCACAGATGACCGGAATGCCGAGCAGATCAAGCGTCGCCAAAGGGCGATCAACGATCGCGCCGGTCGGGTTGTGTGGCGAGACAATCAAGATCGCGCGCGTGCGCTCATCGGCGGCGCGGCGGAGCGAGCGAGCATTGATCCGCCAATCGCGCTCTTCGTCAAGCTGGTAGCTGCGCAGTTCAAGATTGCGCAGCGCGGCGAGGTATTCAAACAGCGGGTAGGTGACATTCGGCACGAGCAGATTGTCACCGGGATCAGCCAGCAAGGCGAAGAGCAGGCTGTAGGCTTCGCTGGTGCTGGCCGTGAGAAAGATATCATCGGGGGTCACAGCCAACGGCGGCGAACGGCGCGCATAATAGGCGGCAACCGCTTCACGCGCTGCCAGATCGCCGCGTGGATCGGGCCGGTAGCGGCGGGCGGGCCAGTAGGCAGCGGCGGCTGTCGCCAACACCTCAGGCGGAAAGAGCAAGCCTTGCGCGGTAGGGTTGCTGCTGGTCAAATCGATCAGATCACCACGGGCCGCGCGCGCCTGCCGGGCCTGTTCCAGCCGGTTCGGGGTGAGATCGAGCTGGGCAAAAACGCCGGCCATCGTGGATCACCCGTTGAGCGAGCTGGTAAGATGGCGCCAAAAGGCATCGCGTTCGCCGGGCACAAACGGCATATAGAGCGCAACCCGGTCGAGCAGACCTTCGTACCGTTCCCGCAACGCTGCCGGCAAATCAGCCGGATCGGCTTCGACAGCAAAGGTCGCTAGCATCGTCTCATCGATCAGGCCGGGCATGGCGGCCCACCGCTGCTGCGCCGCCAAGCGCGACAGCTCTTCGCCTACCTCTTCCCAGCCATGGCAAGCCAGCACAGCGCGATAGGTCGGCGTCGAGGCATAAAACGCGATCTGCTGGCGGGCAAAGGCCCGCATCCGTTCGCGTTCGGCCCGATCATTGCCGGTGATGACCAGCGCACTGCCGGCAATCGCGCACGCCGCCGGATC
>NZ_DAOTWH010000025.1:0-10805 GCF_034435895.1 Chloroflexus sp. | reverse complement strand
GAAAGCACACTGATCCCGATCCTTCTTCGCATTGTTTCCTCCTTTATTGTGTCGAACACCGCCTGTGTGACAGGCTTAAGCAGTATGCACTATACCATAGTATGCATCTTCCGCCAATAACCCAAAAGGATTAATGTCAATTCACCAATAGGCTAGCCCTAGTCAAGGTAGCCTAAATTACGCAACCGATCAAGTACCTCTTGTTCAGCTTGTTCATTTTCCCAACCGGTCGGGTTAAGCGGACGAAG
The DNA here is from genome assembly GCF_034435895.1 of Chloroflexus sp. GTDB lineage: Bacteria > Chloroflexota > Chloroflexia > Chloroflexales > Chloroflexaceae > Chloroflexus. The sequence continues at coordinate 10,557 of NZ_DAOTWH010000025.1, read as the reverse complement.
CGTGTCTTCGCCAACGGCGGCAGGAGCAGGGGCAACTGGCTGGTGAAGTTGATTGGTTGCGGACAGGAATTCTGCCAACACGCGGCCATCTTGTTCGGTTGATGGCGGGATACCCAGCAGATGCATGATGGTTGGGGCAACGTCGACAATCTGCACTTCCGGCAACTTACCTTGTTGCGGGATTGTTGGCCCGCACATCGCAATCATGCCGAGCGGACGGTGGATGCCGGTAAAATAGGCGCCGGGTGATGCGAAGATCTGTTGGCTGGCCATCTCGCGCCATGATTGGGCTACATAGCTCATCCCACGCATAATGATATTGAGATCTGGCCCATAGCCGGCATACGGGCCGGTGTAAAGGTCTTTACCACGATAGACGGCATCAACCACTGGTTGGCCATTATCGGTTAATTCATACAGAGCGGCTGTGATCTCATCGAGCAAGGCTTCATATTCTGCCCCCGGCGATACGATGCCTTTTGGTTCACGGCCTTTCAAATTGATATAAATTTGGCCAATGTTACCGAAACTGTACGCTTTTGTTTGCGACCAATCTACAGTTTCAGCTAGTGACAAGGTGGTTGAAGGAGTGAGACGGCGCTGCCAATGAATTGGTATCCGGTGGCGCAGCCACGTCCAGAAAGCATTGTTCAGCTTCGGCGACAGCCGTTCGCGTGATACGCCAAGGCTGAGGGCTAGGCGGCGTAATGCTTCCTCGTGCGATGGGCGTTGGCGTCGTTTGAGCCATCCCTTCTGTTCTAACCAGACATTCAAAAAGACTTCCCGATGCAGTGGCCCGCCGCCATGATCAGAGACGAGAATCACGGTGGTATCGGGGCCAGCCGCGCGCAGCAGCCGGCCGATCTCTTCATCGAGCAACCGGTGAATTTTCAAGATCGCAGCACCGAAGCGGGGCGCCTGTTCCGGATCATGCAACGGATGGGTTGGATCCATGTGATGCCAGAAAAACGTCTCGACCTCATCGATTGCGCGATAGACGATCATGCCTAACTGCCATGGCGTCCGTTCCATAAAGCGCAGCATTGCATCAGTTTGGCTGCGCGTCACGTTCGCCAAATCCAGCAACCATTGCTGTTCACGTCCGGGAGCAAATTCGGTCTCTGGTTCAATCCGGTATCCCCACGCAAGCAACTCTTGCCGGAGCTGGGGAGGATAGGTAAACTGTCCGCTCATCGGCGCTCCGAGGCCAGCGACCATAATGCCATGAACGGGGATTGGTGGATAGGTCAGTGGTACATTGAGCGCTAGCACGAACTGGCCATGTTCGCTAGCATAGTCGAACATGGTTTTAAAGGTGGTTTGGTCACGGCGCGTACTCATGAGGTGGTAGCTGCCCGGCGCTAACCGAACAAAATCAAAAATGCCATGCTTGCCGGGGTTCAACCCGCTAATCAGCGACATCCATGCCGGTGGCGACATCACCGGGATGGTGGAACGCAGGGGTGCAAACGATCCTCGTGCCAACACATCTCTGATATGGGGCAGATAACCGGCTGTCACCCATGGCTCAACTAAATCGAGATCGGCGGCATCAAGCCCGACAATCAAGATACGATTCATCATTTTCCTCCCAGAATGCTATGTTGGTTACGCAGTCGTAGCCAGCGCTGTAACGCTTGCAACTCAGCAGCTCGAATACCACCGAGAAGATATAAGGTCACAAGATAAATGAGTGTCGTCAGTATAGCAGCCAGTATCCAAGGCAGCTGTACGGGAAGGCTGAGTAAAAAAAAGCTGAAGGTTGCGAGGCTGGCGCCGATGGCTGGCCAAAGCACCGGCAATGCCTGCCAAGCGTGTAGATCGCGCCATACAATCCACCAACACCACAAACAAACAAGTGTTGCTGAGCTGACTTTAGCGATCGCGGCGCCGACGACGTTGTAATGTGGTTGGAGCGCGAGGTTGAGACTGATATTAAGGAGCATTCCGGCCAATTGCGGCAACACGGCCTTGTGTTGAATACCAGCAGTCAACATGAGGCGACCGTTTGGAACCAGCAACATCATCCAGAGAAATGACCAGATTAATATTTGTAGTACTGGTATTGCCGCGGAAAACGATCGACGATAGAGTAATGATATAAAGTGTTCTGCATAGAAAGTTACGATTAAGCATATGAATAAAGATAAAAATAACAATAACCGTATTGATTGTTCATAGATGATATATGTTTTTTTGCGATCCTTATGATAAATGGATGCAAATATTGATAAAATAATCTGACGAAAACTATTTGGAATGATAAGCAATGCGTTCAACAAAGTGCCTGCTGCATTATACGCCCCAACTAGAACAATATCATTACGCCCGCCATTAGAGAGAAGCAGACCGTCGAAATTACTTTCGAGCGATGCCATCAGCGCCATCATGAAGAGTGGTATTTCGGCTTGGGCGTATTGCTTCCAAAGATGAGGTTGCAGCGAAATCGCAGGCCAGAAAAAGAGGTTGCCGACCAATATGAAGTAGGCTAGCATGCTCAACCAACTTGTGATTGAGATGACGAATGCGACTGATACACTGTTGCCACCAATCCAAATGATACTTCCGCCTAATACGACTCGTACTATGCCAGCGATTGTATTAATAGTAACAATGTACGAAAGACGTTGAGCAGCAATAAAGAAAGATTGAAACAGGTTTGTAAGACTTTCCGGGATTAACGTTGAGCCAATCAGGATAATAACCGCCAACGTATGGGCGTTATAGGTACTGAATTGAAAGAGCCAAACACATAATCCCCCGAAAATAAGCAGGGACGTGACGGTTCGCGCCAGCAAAAAATTGCCTAAGGTTACTTGACTCTCGGTAATATTCCGTGATGCCTCGCGATTAAGTACTTGTTCCAAGCCACCAAGGCAGAATGCGGCAAGCAGTCCGGTATAGATAAATCCAACGCTAAACGTACTGGCTTCTATTTGATTAGTTTGCCATGTCAATAAGATAAAGAATATTGTATTTGACATCCGCGCTAAAATTTCAGCGAAAACTGCTAACCCAGTTCCGTGAATAGCGCGCCCAAACCACGATTGCATAACAAGCCCGCCTTCGTCAATGAATGCCTACCAGATGAGGAGGAGTCCACATCGCAGGCGCAGCGATAACGTTGCCGTATCCTCTCCCAGTTTGGTGGGTTTGGTGAATGTAGATTGAAGGGTCGTGCGGATTCGAGATTGGCTCGATACGGTTACGCCGCGGGTTGTATCGCCAGAAGCGATAGCCAAATTGGCTTAAGAGATGCCAGATGGCGGTTTGCCGGCCAAATTTACGATTCAATTCGCACAGGATGATCGGCTGATGATGCTGTAAGAGATTAGTTCCATGCTGCAAGACAATATCTTCTGCTCCCTCCACGTCGATAATGATAAAATCGACCCGATCAATGCGGTAAGTCGCTAACCATGAGTCGAGTCGCACAACTGGCACCTGTTCATACGGTTGTGCTGGGGCAGTGGATAACAGAGAAGCTTGCATGGGTGATGAACCCTGAAAGAGCAATGCCTCGCCATCGGTGTCGCCGAGGGCTAAGCGATAGGTTGTAATGTTGCTCGCCACAAGCTGACGCATTTGATTCCATAAAATATTGATTTGTAATTGTTGATATGTTTCTGCAGCCGGTTCAAAAGCGTAGATATGGCCACGCGGCAAGAGTTGGGCTAGAGCTAGAGTATATATGCCGACATGAGCGCCTATATTTAAAGCAATCATATCGGGTTTGACGAGTGAGGGCAGTAAAAAGAATTCCGCTTCATATAGCGGTGTATGATACACAAACAATGGGTATTCCTGTTTAAGCGAAGGGAAGAGTAATTCGATCGCAGGTCGATATTGGATTCGAATGATTTTCGGTTGTGCTAATTGTCCGCTCCAGCGGAGCCAATACCATGCGATCGTCCGTTGGATCAGAGCGCCCCATGGCGCCCGTCCGCCGGGATAGAGGTGTTGTTGGGCCCAACGCCATTCCGAAAACTGTCGAATAAGCGGTAGCCGCTGCCACTGGCTCATGGTCGCAGTCCGTTCGCCATTCCATCATACCAAGCCAGCCGGCTGAAAAGCAGGCCGGGCAGCACATGAGGGTAGGCGCGCAATTCAGGGTATTGGATATAACGTTCGATACAATCAATAACCGCTAAGAGCGGAGCGATTGCCCGTAATCGTTCGGGTTTGCCTTGGGCAATATCAGTGCGGCGGTGGCGTCCAGTCAATTCTGGGTAGCGTGGATAAATAGCGGCATAACTGCGGCCAAACGCTGAGAGATGACGCCAGAGGTCGCCGCTAGTGATCCGATGATGGCGATGATTGACGACCGCCGCTGGTTCGAAAAAGAGCCGATAACCACGCTGCCGGATGCGAAACGAGAGATCGGTGTCTTCGCCTGATGCGCCGGGAAAGCGTTCGTCAAACCCGCCCAGTTGGCAAAAGAGTTCACGGCGAATACTTAGATTGAGGCTGGGGAGATAAGGGCGTTCTCCGGCTGGGCGCGTGACCAGAAAAGGGGCAAAGACAGCTAAGTTATCGCAGAGATGCCAGTACCGTGTATCATCAAAAGCAACGCTCCCGCCAACAACGGCCTCGCCGCGTTGGTGGGCTTGGAGATGGTAGGCCAAACAGTGTGGGTATGCGAGGCAATCGGCGTCAAGAAACCACAAAATATCGCCGTGCGCTTGGTGCGCGCCGATATTGCGCGCGCCGGCTGCACTCACTGGAGCCGGCGTTTCAATAAAATGTACGAGATCGTTCGTGGTGATCAGGCCTGCTTCATCACGGCCAACTACTATCATTTCGTATGGCAGAGGTTGCTGCTGGTGCAAAGCCTGTAACACCTCATTGATGATCGGTGAGTTTAGATTGGGAATAATAACAGAAATGCGCATATTACCAGTCTCGCGCGCGACCAATCATATCTTCGGGAATTGGTTGGTTGAGATATTGTAATATGGTTGGGGCAACATCGTAAATATTCAAATCTTCAATGACGGGCGTAGTAAGTTGCTGGCGCGGGTCATAGAAGATATACATGCCAAACTGGGCATGGTTGGCATCATCTGGGCCGGTATCATTTTCAAACGTATAGATATCAGGGTAGCCAACACTCCCAACTGATCGCCAATCGAGATCGCCGAAATAGACGATAAGATCAGGGGCAATTCCACGTGTTTGACGGTAGATTGCATCTGGCTTAAATACCCGATTTCCCATCGGTTGGCCGTGATGATCCGGCAACGCTTGAAGTTTGGCCATCAGCTCGTCGCGTAAGTGATCGTATTCTGACGCGGGTACGCGACCTTGCGGTTCACGACCGGACACATTCAAGAAAATCCGGCCATAATAACCGCCTGAACCCCATGCCCGAGTGCGCGACCAATCGATCCGGCATCGTTCCAGCGGGGTTGGTTGCGATGGGTATTCTTCTAGAACAAGGTATCCTTCACGAATCAACCAATCATTGAGGCAGACGCCTCCTTTCATGGCTTTTCCGCCATGATCGGATATGATTAATACCGCTGTGTTATCATCAATGGTGTTAAGTAGTTGGTCAATGTGTTGATCGATGAATTGGTAATAGTCATGAATAGCATGGGCAAATGGACTATTGGGCACATACTTGGGATGAGCCGGATCCATATCTTTCCAAAATCCATGATGAATCCGATCGACTCCCATTTCGACCATCATTATAAAATCGTAAGTTTGTTGCTCTAATAGCCGGCGACAGATAGTGAAGCGCTGTGCGGCCAAGCGATAAATGTCGTGCAAGATGCGTTGTTTGTCCAAGGATCGGAAATCGGGTACGTCGACCAAGAATTCTTCGCCGAGCCAATCGTGAATACGGTCACGTAACGAGGGCGGGTACGTGAATTGGCTAGTTGCGTTTGGCGTTAAGAAGCAGCTTACCATTTCGCCGTTCACTGGCGTGACTGGATAGGTAGGGGGCACACCGATGACGCCAACCCGTTTCCCGCGTGCGCCAAGGATATCCCACAAGCGGGGCACGGTGACTGAGCGCGCCGTCACTGTGGTCATGGCAGTGTACCTGTAATCGGCCCGATTGCGAAAACCGTAAATGCCGAGTTGGCCCGGATCTTGGCTGCTCATCATACAGGCCCATGCCGGTACGGTAATCGCTGGAATGCAACTCTCCATGCGACCAGATCGGCCCCGTTCCATTAGCGAACGCAGTACTGGCAAATCATGCCGCCATTGCGAGAAGATGAGTTCGGGCGCTGCGCAATCAAGCCCGATGACCAACAACTTTTCGGCTCGTGAGGACGTTGTCATAGGTGTTTGGTTCCTGCTTGAATCAGCAACATTTCGCTGTAACCCCAGTACCATGCACTTTTGCCCCATACGATCCCCGGCAGACAATGCCAATAACGGCGGAGCGGCGGGTACCGGCTGTATAATTGCAACGCATCGATAAGGGCTAACAAGGGGGCAGTTGCTTGGAGTAAGCTAGCCCAAGCACGAAGCTGACGAGATTGAGTAATGCGATCCCAGCGTTGCGAACGCCGGTGCAGTATAACCTGAATTCGTCCGAAGGAACGCAGATGACGCGCAACCGTAGTGGCGTTAGCACGTGACGGATAATGCATCACTTGCGCTTCCGGCGCAAAAAAAAGCCGATGACCTTGGGCGCGCAACCGGAAGCTCAAATCAACATCTTCGCCGGCAGCACCGCTAAATCGTTCGTCAAACCCACCGATAGCGTTGAAGATTGTGCGTGGCAGGCTAAAGTTGAGACTCGGCAAATAGGGACGTTCGCCGGCTGGCATCATAGCGAGAAATGGCGTGAATGCGAGGAGATTGTCGCATAATCGCCAGTAGGCATCATGTGGTTCGATGGCAATGCTGCCCCCAACGACGGTGTGGCCTTTACGATGCCGGTTAAGGTGGTGGGCTACTAATTCTGGGTGAGCAATACAATCAGAGTCAAGAAATAATAAAATGTCGCCAGTTGCGTGCTGGGCGCCGAGATTGCGGGCAGTTGCTGCCGCCACTGGGTGATTTGTAAAGATAAGCTGGGCTGGCGTCGTGATTGCATTGGGGTCGGTTTGACCAATCACGAGGATTTCAGCGATAGTCTCACGTGCCGTTTGTTGTTCAAGCGAGCGGATTACATCACGAATGATTGGTGAATGTAAAGTAGGAATAACAACAGAGAGGCTCAAGGTAATGCAGTCCTTGCTTTGCAATTTGCACGATGCTTTCCTTGCTGGTACTATACGCTCCAGCAGCTCTATTATACGACATCATCTTGTTTCGAGGAGTGTCCATGAGTCTTCAACCAATCGATGCACAACTGGGGAAGCATTTACAGCCGGGTGATCGCCATTATCGGGCTTTTGTGAGTCATCCTGATAATTATGATATCGTGGCTGCCTTGCAATTCACATTGTTAACCGCGCTTGGGTTGCGAGAACATCATTATTTGCTTGATATTGGGTGCGGTTCACTGCGGGGGGGGCGCTTATTTATTCCTTATCTGTTACCGAATCACTATTTCGGGATTGAACCAGAGGCTTGGTTAATTGAAGAGGGAATTAGAAATGAGTTGGGCGAGTCGATTATTACGATAAAAAAACCATCTTTCGTTCATGATCGTTCATTTAATCTTGAGGTTTTTGGACGAAAATTTGATTTTTTATTGGCGCAATCAATTTTTTCACACGCTTCTGCTGCGCAAATTCGGGCTTGTGTTGCTTCAGCGCGAAAAGTAATGGAACCTCATGCAATCTTTGTGGCTAACTTTGTTGAAAGCAACGTCAATTATGAAGGTGATGAGTGGGTTTATCCCGGCGGTTCCTATTATACGATGGATTTTTTGCGTTCATTGATTGCCGAACAAGGGTTGGCTTGCATGCCAATTCAATGGCCGCATCCGGTAGGATTACGCTGGATTGCGATTGTCCATCCTGATCAAGCCAATCAGCAACTTTTGCGTGATATGGACCTCCTTACAATCCGCGCCGAACGTGATGCTGCGCTGGCGCGGTTGCGCCAACTGGAGTCGCATCCCTATGTTAAAATCGGTCTAGCTGTGCGGCGCTGGTTGCAAACACTGATACGGCGCCGGTAACCTCACTCCACCCCCAACAAATACGCCACCAGCGCCTCGATCTGAGCCGGGCGGAAGTCGTTGCCGTAGGTGCGTGGCATCAACCCGGCTGGGTAGCCGGGGGTGAGCACGGCATCGGGATCAACGATCTCGCGGCGCAGCCACTCGGCGGCGCTGAGGCCTTCGCTGTTGTTTGCCGCGCGGGCGCCGATGCCGGCGAGCGGCGGGCCAAGCGCGGTTGGCCCCGCCGGGTCGAGGCTGTGGCAACCGAGGCAGTAGATGGTGTAGAGCCGTTGCCCTTCGGCGACCGGGTCGGGCGGGGCAGGCCGGTTGCAGCCACTGAAGAGCGCAATGGCGATGAGGCAGGCGATATACACGCTAAGCCGCAATATATGGGCATCACGGCCTTGCCAGCTTACGACCTTACGGCTGGTGTCTTGCGGTGTTGCACTCATCCCACACCTACTTCAGCAATCAGGCGATCAATCTCAGCCAGCCAGACGGCGGCGCTAGCGTCGCTCGGCGCGCGCCAGTCTCCCCGCGGCGAGAGGGCGCCGCCTGAGCCGACTTTGGGGCCGTTGGGCATGGCCGAGCGTTTGAATTGGCTGATTTGGAAGAAGCGGTAAAGGAAGACCCGCAGCCAGCGCAGGATGGTTGGTAGGTCGTAGGCCCGCCGGTCGGCGGCGGGCAGGCCTTCTGGCCATGCCCCCACGGTTGCATCGCCCCACGCATGCAGGGCTAAGAATGCCACTTTGCTGGGCCGGAAGCCGTAACGGGTGATGTAGTAGAGGTTAAAGTCTTGCAGTGCGTATGGCCCGATGATCTCCTCGGTGCGCTGGGCCGGTCTGTCGTCGTTGTTGGCCGTCGCCGGCACTAGTTCGGGCGAGATTTCGGTGGCGAGAATATCAACCAGCACCCGGTTCGCTTCTTCACCCAATTCGCCGCTGCGAATGACATAACGAATGAGGTGCTGGATCAGGGTTTTCGGCACCGAGGCGTTGACGTTGTAGTGCGCCATTTGGTCGCCAACACCGTAGGTACACCATCCCAAAGCTAGCTCGCTGAGGTCGCCGGTGCCAACAACGATTGCGTTGTGGTAGTTGGCTAGCCGGAAGAGGTGCGAGGTGCGCTCGCCAGCTTGCACATTCTCGAAGGTGACGTCGTAGACGGGCGCGCCTTCGCCGGCAGGGTGACCGAGGTCGCGCAGCATCTGCAAGGCCGAAGGCCGGATGTCGATTTCGTGCGCGCCGACGCCGAGTGCGGCCATCAGGGCGTGGGCATTCGCGCGGGTTTGGCTGCTGGTGGCGAAGCCGGGCATGGTGTAGGCCAAGACGTTCCGGCGCGGCAGGCCGAGCCGATCCATCGCCCGCACGGCCACGATCAGAGCTTGGGTACTGTCGAGACCGCCCGATACGCCGATCACCACCTTTTCGACCTTGGCGCTGCGCATGCGCTGGATGAGGCCATGCACCTGAATGTTGTACGCTTCGTAGCAACGCTCGTCGCGGGTGGCCGGATCGTTGGGCACGTAGGGAAAGCGCGCCACTTCACGGCGCAGATCGGTGACAATCGGCGCGGTGAGCGGTAGCGTGATCTTGCGCATGGCCTGCAGCCGCTCGCGGTAGTCGCCGATGCTGTCGCTGAAGCTGGTTTGGCGCATGCGATCTTGCTGCAACCGTTCCAGATCGACATCGGCAACAATGATCTGCTCATCGTCGCAGAAGCGTTGCGATTCGGCGAGCAGCTCGCCGTTTTCGCAGATCAGGGCATGGCCATCCCACGCCAAATCAGTCGTGCTTTCACCCAACCCCGCCGCCGAATAGAGGTAAGCGGCGATGGCGTGGGCCGATTGGCCCATACACAAGGCTCGCCGGTAGTCGGCTTTGCCAATGGTGATGTTGGAAGCCGACAAGTTGCAGAGCACGGTCGCGCCGGCCAGCGCGGCGAAGGTGCTCGGCGGCAGCGGCGTCCACAAGTCTTCGCAGATTTCGACATGCACGGCCAAGCCGGGGATGGCCGGCGCTTCGTAGATCAGATTGGCGCCGATCGGCACGGTCTGACCGGCGACGCGAATCGTGTCGTTGATCACGTCGCGGGCGGCGGCGAAGTGGCGTTTTTCGTAAAATTCACGATAGTTAGGTAAATAACTCTTTGGGGTTACTCCTACGATTCGCCCGTTGCACAGCGCAATTGCGCAGTTGAACAAGCGGCCTTCGTGGCGGAGCGGCGCGCCAACCAGCAGCAGCGCGTTGAGGTCGCTGGAAGCGGCGGCAATCGCGGCCACCGCCTGCTCAACGGCGTCGAGCAGGGCGGCTTGTTGGAAGAGGTCGTCGTTGCTGTAGGCCGAGATCCCCAGTTCGGGGAAAAGGACGAGCACTGCGCCGGCGGCGGCGGCGCGGCGAGCGAGGGCGATGGTGCGTTCGGCGTTAAACGCCGGCTCGGCGATGCGCACCGCCGGGATGGCGACGGCGAGGCGGGCGAAG
>NZ_DAOTWH010000024.1:0-21477 GCF_034435895.1 Chloroflexus sp. | reverse complement strand
GTTGGCGCGGGCGCCGGGGCAGCGCAGGCGGCGCAGATCAACGCCGCGACGCAGATCAGCGCCGCGGCGCGGGCAATGCGAAAGGTCACAGTACTATCCCTGCAAATGGGCTTCGAGGAACCAGAGATCTTTGTCAATGGTGCGGGCGACCTCAGTCATTAAATCGGCGGTCGCCTGATCACCCATTTCGGCGGCGAAATCAATCGCTTGGCGCGTAGTCTTGCCGTAAGCGGCAAAGCGGTCGGCCAACGCTGCCACATGAGCCATGCCGTCGGTGATGTCGATGGGATATTCCGGCAAGCGCGATGCTGCCGCGGCGAGGCGCGCCGTTCCCATAGCCATGCCGCCAAGCGCCGTCACTCGCTCGGCAATTGCATCGACAAACCCATTCAGATGCCCAGCCAACTCGTCAAACAGTTCGTGCAGCTCCATAAAATGCGGCCCTCTGACGTTCCAATGGGCCTGCTTGGTCTGGCTCATCAGATCAAACGTATCAGCCAGTTGCTGGTTGAGCATCGTGATTAATGACCGCCGCTGCTCAAGCGGAATGTCGATCCGGGTCGCAAATTCCGTGGTTTGAGTCATTGGTTCCCTCCTTGTCGTGCCACCTTGCCAAACCGCTCCGATGCGGCTGGGAACAGCGATGATCGCAGGCGAGGGCGTCATCACGGTACTTACATCATACCAAAGTCAGGCTAGTTCTGCCAATGTTGGGTTGGTACAATAGCTTATATACTTGCCGGTTGAACGCGTTGTGAGGAGGCTGCAATGTGGCGTTGGCCCAGCCTGAGCAACCTGATCGCCAGTGTTGTGCTGATCTTAGCGTTGTTGCCTACACCACCCGCGCAGGCCCAATCCCGTATCTGTTTCGCCGAAGTACCCGATTGCATTGAAGGCCGCTTTGCCGAGTATTGGCGGCAAAACGGTGGGTTGCCAGTGTTCGGCTTTCCGATCTCGCCCGCCTTTACCCAAGTGGTCGAAGGGCGGGCGCGGCTCGTGCAACTCTTCGAGCGCAATCGCTTCGAACTGCATCCCGAATTAGCGCGGCCTTACGACGTGCTGCTGGGCCGGTTGGGTGATGATCTGCTGCAACGGCGGGGAACGCCGTGGCAAAACGAACCGAAAGCGCCGGTGACACAACAGGCTGGGTGCCGCTATTTCGCTGAAACCCAGCATCTCGTTTGCGATGCGTTTCTGCGCTATTGGCAGTCGCATGGGCTTGATTTTGACGGCAAGCCCGGCTTTAGCGAGGCAGAAAGTTTGGCGCTCTTCGGTTTGCCGTTGACCGAACCGCGCATGGAGACCAATTCGTCGGGCGATACGGTGCTTACGCAGTGGTTCGAGCGGGCGCGGTTTGAGTTGCTTCCGCAGCTTGGGCCAGATGTGGTGTTGCTGGGCTTGCTTGGCCGCGAGGCATTTGTACCGCCGCCGGCGTTGCCAAACCACTAGCTGGATCGGCTCAATGCCTATCGCGCCTTCGCCGGTCTAGCGCCAGTGCAAGAAGAGGCGGCACTGAGCGATAACTGTTGGCAACATGCCCGCTATATGGCGGAAAATAATCACCTGACCCATGATTTGAATCCGGCGCTGCCGTATGCCTCGCCGGCGGGGCAAATCTGCGCGCAGAAGGGGAATGCGTGGATTGGAGGGGGTGTTTCATGGCAACCGGCCGATGCGATTGATGGCTGGATGGAGTCGGTTAGTCACCGGCTTTGGATGCTTTATCCAACGCTCCAGCGCACGGGGTTTGGGTTCTACACTACGTCCAGCGGTAGGCAGAATGAGGCGGCGCTCGATGTACTTTCGTACTTCAACGAAGGGATCGATTATCCCGGCTGGCCGGTGCGTTATCCGGGGGCTAACCAACGAGGGGTGCCGGCGACCATCTACCCGATCACACTGCATTGGCGCTACTTCGGCAATGTTCCAGTAGTCACGGCGACCGAGCTACGAGTGGTGGGTGGCGCGATGTTGCCGAATACGGTTTCGACCGATTTGCCCAGTGGCCATAAGGGGATCGTGATCATGCCCGCGCAACCGCTGCCGGCACGGGCGAAGATTGAGGTGATGGTGGCTGGTAGCTATGATGGGCGACCGTTTACCTATCGGTGGCAGTTTCAGACGGGGTGGTGAGCGTGACCGGTTGATGCGCTATGACACCTGTGTGGAGTGTGGCAGTTGCACTGCCGCACTCCATATCAACCGGCGCTCCGGCGATGATCGTATCGTGGTACGATACCATTGATAGCCTTTGACCGGCAAGGAGTTGCATCGTGTCCACCGTTTCGGAAACCGCCATTGCCGAGATTCACCGGGTTGCAACCGCCATTCGCGCTCGGATTGGTCAGATCATCGTCGGCAAGGAAGCGATTATTGACCTGTTGCTGGCAGCGCTGCTCTGCGAAGGGCATGTTTTGCTTGAAGACGTGCCCGGCACCGGCAAGACGACGCTGGCGCGGGCGTTGGCTGGCGCGCTCGGCTGCACCTTTCAGCGCATCCAGTTTACCCCCGACCTGTTACCCTCTGATGTGACCGGTCTCTCGTTTTACAACCAAAAGTTGGGCGAGTTTCAGTTTCGGCCCGGCCCGATCTTTGCCCAGATCGTGTTGACCGATGAAATCAACCGGGCGACGCCGCGCACCCAGAGCGCGCTGCTTGAATCCATGCAAGAGCGGACAGTCTCGATCGACGGCGAGACGCGCCCGCTGCCACGCCCATTTCTGGTTATCGCCACCCAAAACCCGATTGAGCTGGAAGGCACTTTCCCCTTGCCGGAGGCGCAACTCGACCGGTTCTTGATCAAAGTGGCGATGGGGTATCCGAGCGCGGCTGAAGAAGAGGAGATTGTGCAGCGTTCGTTGGCGCCAAGTGCAGTTGCCGCGCTGCCGCCGGTGGTGGCCGCCGAGACGGTACGCAGTTTGCAAGAAGTGGTGCGCAGCGTGGCGATCAGCCCGCCGGTGCGCCAGTATCTGGTGGCGATTGCCCGTGCCACCCGCGATCATCCCGATATTGAACTAGGTGCTAGCCCACGAGGTTCGCTGGCGTTGGCTCATCTGGCGCAGGCGCGGGCAGCGATGGCCGGGAGGAGCTTTGTGTTGCCTGATGACGTGAAGGCAATGGTGGCGCCGGCTCTCAACCACCGTCTGATCCTCACCGCTGAAGTGCGGCTGCGCGGGCAGACTGCGACCGCGATCCTCGAACGCATCCTCGTCCAAATCCCAGCACCGGTAGAGGGGGTGTGATCCTCGCTCCCAGAGGAGAATAAAGTTTACCGCAGAAGTGCAGGGGGAATTGGTGAACTCCTGCGCCCCTGTGCGGAGCCGGACAGCCGTCCGGCGCTACAGCGTCTTTGTGTGTAACACCTCTGCGCCTTTGCCTCTTTGCGTTTTCAATCAGTTGGCGTACGCCGCCCTTGCAACCGCATAATCGTGGGCCATACCTCATCGGCGGGGACGGGGTGGGCAATCAGGTAGCCTTGCAATACATCGCACCCCATACTGAGCAGCGCAGCACGTTGTCTGTCGGTTTCGACCCCTTCGGCAATCACCGTGAGACCAAGGCTATGGGCGAGATTGATGATCGCACGCAGCAAGGCGCGGCTATTCGTCACAATCCCATGCTGTTCATCAATCGCGCGCACGAATGCTTGGTCAATCTTGAGCGCATCGAGGCGGAGCTGGCGCAAATAGGCCAGCGACGAATACCCGGTGCCAAAATCGTCGAGCATAATGCGCACCCCCATGTGGCGCAACTGGTCAATCTGGCGCGCCGCGTAGATCGGGTCATTGAGCATCACGCCTTCGGTAATCTCTAGTTCGAGATACTGGGCTGGCAGGCCGGTGGTATGCAAGACGGCGGCCACTTCGGCCACAAACTCAGACCGCAACAGTTGGCGGGCCGAGACGTTGACGCTGATGCGCAAGAGCGGATAGCCAGCTTGTTGCCATGCGATTGCTTGCCGGCAGGCTTCGCGCAGCACCCACGATCCAATCTCGATAATCAGATCGCTCTGTTCGGCAATCGGGACAAACTCGCCGGGGGCAATCGGGCCGCGGTGCGGATGGTGCCAGCGTACCAGCGCCTCGACACTGGTGATGCCTTCGCTGACCAAGTCATATTGCGGTTGGTAGTACACCGCAAGTTCGCGCCGTTCAAGCGCGCGGCGCAGTTGGGTTTCCAGCGCGAGGCGGGTATGGGCGAGCCGGCTATGTTCGGGCCGGTAATGCAGAAAACTGCTGCGTTTAAGTTCTTTGGCGCGGTGCATGGCGCTGTCGGCATTCTTGAGTAGGGTCACCCCATCAACGCCGTCGCGCGGAAAGAGGCTGATCCCGATGCTTGCGGTTAAACGTAATTCATGCCCATCATAAAGAAACGGCGTTTGCAATGCATCAAGCAAGCGTTGAGCGGCAATATCGGCCAAACGCGCATCAGGCAGATCAGGCATCAGCAAGAGAAACTCATCGCCTCCCATGCGGCCAAGCGTATCTTGCGGGCGGGCGCAGGCAGCGAAGGCATTGCTCACGTGTTTAAGGAACCGATCGCCGATTGGATGGCCCAGCGTATCATTTACCTGCTTAAACCCGTCGAGATCGATAAACAGCAACGCCACAATATGGAGGCGTTCGCGCGCATCGCGCAGGGCGAGATCGATCCGCTCTTGCAACAGATTGCGGTTCGGCAAGCCGGTTAGCGCATCATACCGCACCTGATAGTGGAGCTGCGCATTGAGGTTGGCGTGATCGGCGATCAAGTTAAAGAGTTCGGTCACGACGCGCAATAGCATTTGATCGCTCTCGCTGAGCCAATCGGTTTGCGGGTGAAAGATGGCGAGTATGCCATGCGTGCCGGCTAGCGGCCAGATCCAGCCGCTACTGACCCGTAAATGGCGCAGTTGATCCCAATGCGCATGGAGGTCGAGCGTAATTGGCGCTTTTTGGTTATGCCGAGCTACAATCTGGCGCAAACGCCGCCCGATCTGGGCTGTCTCATCAGCTAATGGCTGGCTAGCAGCAGTAGCGTGCCCATCCAATTCAGCCCATACCAGCCAGTTGGGTCGTTGCCGTTCAATCAGTGTTACCAACTGGTTGAGGACGGCTGTAACCGATGCGTGCTGGAGCAGAAGGGCGAACACCTCTGAGCGGTCATGTTCGAGGAAGGCAGCCAATTTTTGCGCGCTGATGTCACGGTGCAAAGCGATAAAGTGGGTTGCTTTGCCATAGTTGTCAGTGACCGGCGATAGACTCACATCAAACCAGATCGGTTCGCCAGCGCGCGTGTAATAGAGGAGTTCAAGGCGCGCCGGTTGATGTTGCTCCATCGCAACCCACAGGCGATTAAGCATCGCCGGATCGGTGGCCGGGCCGTGCAAGATGCGTAAACTGCGCCCAATCAACTCGTTCGTCGCATAACCAGTCAGCCGGCTACAAGCCGCGTTGGCGTAGCGGATAAATGGGCCGGGTGCATGCAGCGGTTCGGCTTCGAGAATCAGCACCGCATCGTTGGTATGCACCACGACCGACTCGAGCAGGCGCAGCCGTTCTTCGGCCTGTTTGCGCGCAGTAATATCGCGCACCACAATCAATGCGCCGCCGTTGACCAGTTCGTCGTGGTGCAGCGGATCAATGCTGATATCAACCATCATAGCTCGCCCGTCTGGCAATCGATGGATTAATTCACCGCGCCAGCCTGTGCTGGCGCTCTGCACCGAAGGTTGCACCGGCTGGTGCGGTAATGATTCGGCAGTAAACAGACGGCTCAGCGGCTGGCCGATGATCGCTTCCGGTTGCACGCCGTAGAGGTACGCTGCCATCTCGTTGAGATAGACAATCGTGCCGCTGCGGTCGGTTACGATCACCGCCTCGTTAATTTGTGACAGCACCCGCGCCCGCAAGTTTAATTGCCGTTCCGCTTCCACCCGATCGGTGACGTCGTAGCCGATCGTCAAGACCTGTATTTCGCCGGAGCCTTCGATTAACGTGCCTTGCATTTCCACCACCCGCACCATCTGATCGCGGGCATAAATCCGGTAACGGGCCGGTTGGAGGAGTTGGCCGTTGCGGAGAGCTTGACGGCGCTTGCGCATCAGGTCGTGATCCTCGCCAGAGAGAAATTCGGTTAGCGGTTGGTTGACTAGCTCGGCTGGATCATCCACGCCAAAGATGCGTGCGCCGGCTGGGTTGCAGTAGCGGATAATTCCCTCTGGAAAGTTGCTGATGATGATCAGCAGCGGGGCCAATTCGAGCAATTGGCGGTAGCGAAGTTCGTTGCTGCGCAGGGCATAATCGGCGGCCAGCAACGCCGTCACATCATAGCCGCTGAGGATGATCCCGCCCATCTCAGGTTGGTGCTGCCGATTGCAGCACCGCAGCTCAAAAATCCGCCAGCCGCCTTCAGCATGCTGTAGTCGCGCCCGGATCGGTTGGAGTTGGCATGGTCGATCGTTCAGTTGGGAGAGATGTTGTTGCAAAAGGTCGTGGTCGTCGGCATGAACGAAATCATAGAGGGAGCGGTTGACCACAAGGGATTGCGGATGGCCGAGCAGGTTGGTGAGGGAAGGGCTGGCAAAGCGGATAGTATGATCGGGTGCGAGAATGATGACTATCTCGGCGATACATTCCAGCAGCGTGTTGAGAGTCGCAGCTACGACATCACCATTTAAGAGGGGAGAGGGTGCAGATGCAGTATCGTCAATCATAAGCGTTGTGTGCCCGGATGCCGTCTTGTGGATTCTGCTGCGGCCCAGTATACCGCGTTTACTACATTCCGTTGCAGCCGCGAAAGAAGCGTCTGCCGGCAGCCTTTTCCTGCAAAGGAATGCCGGCAGGCAGCAGTGTAGCCGGATATGGTTAAGCGATTAATTGCCAAATATCAAAGCCTAACGAGAAGAAGATGATAAATAGGATGACCAATGAGAGCGGCAACATATCGAACCGGCGTGGGTGCCGGGTTTGCCAGAAGTAACGCAAGCTGCGTACTAGCATCGTGATTGCTAAGAGATCGAGCAGAATGACCAGCGGCAATGAGATGTTGGTGGCAAGGCCGATCAGTGGCAACACCATTGGCAAGAGCACGTATTGCAGGGTACAGCGGGTGGCCGAGATGAAGAGCGAGATGCTGAAGGCGCGTTCGCCCGGCGTCGCCGGCGGCGCGTCGTTAAGCTCTTCTTCCTGAGCTTCATCAACCGTTTCTGTGGGCGGGGCCGGCAGCGCCGGCTGCGGCGGCAACAAAAGCAGCCGGTCAAACATGCGGTCGAGCGTTTCGGTGATAGCAGACATAGGCAGCACTCACCTCATGGAAAAAATAAGCAGAGACGTCACATAACAACGCCTCTCCATATTATAACAGCATCCGGTTAGGCGTTCATCAACGCTAGGGTAAGGATGAGTAAAAGGTGGCAGCTTGGCTGTGGCATACCAGAGCTAGCCCTCATATCCGCGCAATCTGCAACTTGCCCCTATAATAATCATAGTCATTGGGCCGGTTTTTTACTCTTCATGAATGAATACTATGCGACATCTGAAATTGCTTCTGGCCCTTGCGTTGCTGCCCCTTGCCGGTTGGTGGTGGTTTCAGAGCAACGTTTTCATCACCGAGTGGCTGCTGGGCCATAGTGAGGGTTTTCAACGGTTTGTGGTTTGGATGATCTCGACGTTGCAGAGCAGCGGTTACGTCACCATCCTTGTGCTGGGTGCAGTGTATGTGTTGGCTAGTCTGCTTGAGATCGTCTTCTGGCCAACCAGCGCGCTTACCCGACGGTGGGGCGCTTCGGCGTTGATCTTTTGTCTAGCGGTGGTGGCGCTCGAAGCGATCGGGATTTTTAACGGCTACAGTATTCGCTATTTCGGCATGTTTGCCGTTGATGGCCAGCCGCCTCCCGAATGGGGACGCTGGCTGAGCGGTGTGCCGCTGGCGCTGCTCTTTGCCATCGGCCCCGAAGGGCTGCTCCGCTGGTCGTTGCTAACGATGTTCGCGTGGGGCCGGCAATTCTTCACCCGTCCGGTGGCGGTCGGGGAAGGGTAGCGGTTCGTTCTGCTCCTGCAAGGTGTACACCAGCTTCCCGTTGACAAAGACCTGCTGCACCACCGGATCGGGCATCCGGCGCACGACGATCAGATCGGCGATCAGCCCCGGCTGGATGCTGCCGATCAGGTGGTCGATGCCGGCGGCGCGGGCCGGGTGATGGCTGACCAGCGCCACTGCGGCGGGCAAGCTGAGGGTGCCGCGGTCGGCGAGGCGGAAGATGACCGGCAACAGCGAGGCTGGATAGTAATCGGCGCACAGCCAGTCAACGACGCCGGCCTCGATCGCGGTTAGCGCGCTAAGGTTGCCGCCGCTCGATTTCCCGCGCAGCACGTTCGGCGCTCCCATCCCTACCGCCATCCCGGCGGCATGGGCCGCTTGGGCCGCGGCTAAGGTGGTGGGGAATTCGGCAATCTTCACCCCCAACTCCACCCATTGCGCCACCCGTTCAGGCGTGTCGTCATCGTGGCTGGCGATCGGCAAGCCATACTTCGTTGCCCATGCAATCACCTGCCGGATCCGGTTGGGCACATCGCTCTGCGCCGCCCGCTTACGGGCCAGCAATTCGTCGATTTCGTCCTCGCTGCGCCCGGTGGTCTTGGCGACGTAATGGCGAAACGCAGCTTCGGTAGTGTATTGCCCTTGCCCCGGACTGTGATCCATGATCGAGACCAGCCGCAACAAGGGATGGCCCAGCATCGTCTTCAGCGCCTCAAGGCCGCGTTCGCTGCTCACTTCGACGCGGGCATGGACGAGATGGCGCGCGCCGCAGTGCCGTTCGGCGCTGAGCCGGTGGAGGAAGTCGCTGACAAAGCGATCGCTGCGCACACCGAATTCGGCGTCGTCGAGCGATAGGGCATGGAATTGGCACGTCACGCCGCACCCCAGCAAGAGCCGGTCAGCGGCGTGGAGCGCGATCCCGGCTTCGATCTCAACGCCGGGACGGGGTTGCACAAGCTTTTCGATCGCGTCACAGTGCAGGTCGATCAGGCCGGGCAACAAGTACGCCCCGTTGAGGTCAAACTGCGGCATCGTCGCCGCATACGGATGCGCGCCGCGGCCAATCGCCCCAATCCGGTCCCGGTCGATCACCACCCAACCCTCTTCGACAACCCGATCGGGTAAGACAACAGTCGCGTTGGTGAAGAGATATTGCATAGGTTGCCTCGTGATCATGTGATATATAGACTTGCTGGTGTTGGTAGGTCCTTGCGCGTCGCCGCTTTCCTGTTGTCATCGCGCGCCGCCGCTCCCCTCCTGTCATTGCGAGCCGCCAGAGGCGGCGAAGCAATCCCCTCCGCGCACGGGAGCGGTCCCTTTCCGCCGCAGGGGGAAATTGCTGCGGGCGCTGGCGCGCCCGCAGCAAGAACTGCAACCCATCCCGCTCAGCGTTCGTAGGCGCTGACGCGGGAGATTGCTTCGGGGGCGCAGCCCCCGAAGCAATAACAAATGCCTCCTCGCACTCGCACCCTACGCGAACGTCCATTGCCGGGTGGCATGCGCCCCTAGCCCGGCCAAGTCGTGCGAGACGCTAATGATCGCGGTGCCTTCGGCTTGGGCGGCCCGGATCATCGCGATCACGACCTGCTTGGTCGCTTCGTCAAGGCTGGCGGTCGGTTCGTCGAGCAGCAGCAGGCGCGGGCGGGCGATAAAGGCTCGCCCAAGATTGATCCGTTGTTGTTCGCCGCCGCTGAAGGTGAGCGGGCTGGCTTGCCAGAGCGCCGGTGAGATGCCGAGCCGTTGCAGCCATTCCCGGCCAATCTCTTGCGCGGTGGCGCGATCCATCCCCTGCCGGTAGAGCGGCTCACAGAGGGTGTCGAGCGCCGATACGCGCGGCAGGACGCGCAAGAATTGTGAGCAGAAGCCGAACTCGCGCTCGCGCAGGCTGAGGATGACGCTCTCGGCAGCGCGGCTGAGGTCGATGCGACCAAATTGGTGCGAGTCAAACCAGATCTGGCCGGCAGTCGGCAGGTAGGTGCGGTAGATGCACTTGAGGATGCTGGTCTTGCCCATGCCGCTGCGCCCGTAGATGAGCAGGTGTTCGCCGGCGGCGACGCTGAGGTTGACGTCGCGTACTGGCGTGATTTCGCGCCCGTCGATCAGGTGTAGCGTAAAGGATTTGTACAAGTGACGGATTTCAAGCAGTGGGTGGCTCATAGCGCGCAGCCTTGATTACAACGCTGACGAGACCAGCAGTTGGGTGTACGGATGCTGCGGGTCTTCGAGGATCTGGTCGGTCAACCCCGCTTCGACAATGTGGCCGTTCTTCATCACAATCGTGCGGCGGGCCAGTTGGCGCACCACGCCGAGGTCGTGCGATACCAGCAGCATGGTGATCCGGTCTTCCCACTGAATCCGGCGCAGCAGGTCGAGCACGCGGGCCTGTACCGAGACATCCAGCCCGCTAGTGATTTCGTCGAGCAGCAACAGGCTGGGCCGGCTGGCGAGCGCCTTGGCGATCTGCACACGCTGCAACATGCCGCCGCTGAAGGTCGGCGGCTCGTCGTCGATCCGTTCCGGCGGCAGTTCGGTTTTGCCCATCAATTCGGCGGTGCGGGCGCGGATGCGGCCAAAGTGCCGCCATTCGGCCAGCAGTAGCTTTTCGGCGACGTTGCCTCCCACCGAAAAGCGCATGTTTAAGCCTAGTTCGGGGCGCTGGTAGACGATGCCGAGTTTGGTGTTGCGGAATAGCCGCGCTTCGTAGCGGTCGAGGGTGGTGAGGTCGCGCGGCGGCCCGCCGTTGTCGCGGTACCAGATGTGGCCGCTGTCGGGGCGCAAGGCCAGATAGATCATCTGCAACAGGGTGCTCTTGCCGCTGCCGCTCTCGCCGACGATGCCCAACACTTCACCCGCGTTCAATTGCAAGTTCGCCTCAACACAGGCCCAAACCGTCCCACAGCGCGGGCACTGCGAGCGACCGGTATCGGGGCCGGTCAGGCGGCGGCAATCGGGGCAGGTTGGCCCAAAGTGCTTCGAGAGCTGCTCGACCCGCAAAATCCAATCGTCGATCATGCCATCGCCTCCATCTGCGCCACGCGCTTCGCGCAGTACGCTGCGTCGGAACAGGTGGTTTCCCACCGTCCGCCGTTGCTATCGCTGACAAAATGCTCAGTGAGAAAGGTGTGTTCGGCCCCGCAACGCGCGCAGCGCTGGCCGGGCCGGTACTCGGTGCGGAAGGGGTAATCCTCAAACTGGAGCGGCTCGACGATAGTGTAGGGCGGCACCGCGTAGATGCGCTTCTCGCGCCCGGCCCCAAACAGGTAGAGGGTGTCAGCCATGTGCAGCTTCGGCACATCCCAGCGCGGGATGGGGGTGGTATCCATCAGGTAGCGCCGGTTGACGATCACCGGATACTGGCTGGCGATGCGCAGATCGCCGGCCCGCACCACGCTCTCGTACATATAGACCCACATCTTGCCGTAGTCGGCTTCGCTGTGCATGATCGTGGCCCGTTCGAGGTTCGGTTCCACCCAGCGCAGCGGATCGGCCATCGGCACCTGCAAGACCAGAATTTGATCGGCCCGCATTGGCTCTTCGGGGATGCGGTGGCGGGTTTGGACGATCGTCGCCTCAGTGGTGTCGGTGGTGGTAGCGACGCCAGTGGTGCGGGTGATCAGCCGGCGCAAATTGACCGCATTGACGCTCTCGTCGTCGCCTTGATCGATCACCTTCAGCGTATCATCTGGCGTGATGATCGACAGCGTAATCTGCAACCCACCGGTGCCCCAGCCGCGGGCAATCGGTAGATCGCGACTGGCAAACGGTACGAGGTGGCCGGGAATGGCGACCGCCTTCAACAGCTTGCGCCGGATCTCGCGTTTGGCGTCTTCATCGAGCAGGGCGAAATTGTAGAGCTGATCGAAAGTTTCGCTCATAGCGTGCTCTGTCCTTGTTTAGCATGGGACACGGCGGTTTGTTACCCTCCAACCTTAGCGTGAATCACTAGTGATCGCCTGATCAACCAACTGGCCGAGCCGGCTCTGGCGCTGCGCATGGTGATCGCGCGCCCGATCCAGCACGCTGAGGTCGGCGGCAAAGGTGACATAATGCGGCAACTTATAATGGGCGACGAAGCCACTGGCCTCGATCCCGTCGGTGTGCAACAAGACAAACTCTTCATTCGCCGCCGGCCCCGACTCGCCGGCGAGGCTGCCGGCGCGGGCCTGTGTCAATACGCTATCGAGAATGCCCATACTCATCACCTTGAGCTCGCTCTGACCAAAGGCGAAGCCATAGCCAACGTTGAAGCGCGGCGGTTCGGCGTGATTCGTCACGCTATGCGCTTTCGAGGCGATTTCAGCCTCGGTCGCTTCAATCTCGCCGATGGTGACCGGCTCGCCGGTGAGAGGGTGCGCGACTTGCACCGGCAGGTAGCCGTAGCGCAGCTCGACCAGCGTTGGGTGGGCATCGCCGTAGCCGCGCGTGCTGCTATAGGCCAGACTCATCAGGCTGCCGGTATCGGATTGGGCCATCGCTTGCAGACGGGCGCTGCGGGGGCAGGGGAAAGTGAGCGGTTCGCGGGTAATGTCAAACGGCTCTGCGCGCACAGGTTCGGCAGGCACATCCACAATCATCTGCTCTTGCCGCATATACTCGATCACTTTGGGGAAACGGCCCCACGCGCCGGGTTGAGGTTTGCCGGCCTCCACCAGCGCCGCGTAGCGTTCGGCAGCAGCAATCACGGCCCGCGCGTCTTCATGAGCCAGCGCCGGTTGCAACAAGCGGATCAGGTAATCGGTGGTCGCCCCCAGAATCTGGCCGCCGGGAATATCCTTGAACGAAGCCGAAATCCGGCGCAGACAGAACATCTCGCGCCCCGACACCGGCAACGAGGCCATCACCCGCGGCAAGGTGGTGCGGTAGGCGCGCAACAAAAACGCCGCTTCAATGCTGTCGCCTTCAGCCTGCTTGACCGCCAACGCCGCCAGTAACGGCGCATAGAGCGCACCCTCGTGCATGGCCCGGCTGACGGCGTGGCGCAGTTGATCGCGAATCTGCGGCAATTGCAGCGGCGTGCTGCCGCCAAGCAAGCGCAAACACTCGACTAGCTCTTCGGCGCGGGCAACCGCTTCACTGCCCCCGCGCACCGCAACGTATCCCATACCGGCTCCTTCAGCTATCGCTACTCTCTACTCCCCATCCTCCGCGCCCTCTGCGGTAAAAACACCTTAGATGACTTCAATCTGCGTTGTGCGCGGCAACCCCAAGCACCGCCCCTGCTGATCGATCACAAACAGATCGATCCCCAGCGGAAACTGGCTTGGCCGGGCCGCGAGAGCGGCCAGCTCGGTCGGAGCCACGCCGCGCAAGCCAACCGTGGCCGTCGTAGCAATCCCCGGCCCGCGCAGACACAGCGTCTCACCGTTGGGTGCAATCTCCGGTACACAGAGAAAGACGGTGCAACTGCGTTCGGGGTAGAGCAATGATCCCGCCGTGAGTTCACCAAACAGCGCCGTCCCGGCTGGGTCGTGCAAGAGGGCGAAATCAGCGGCAGAAGCCTCTACCGGGCGAGCGTTCGTACGCAGGGCAATCCAGCGCGTCAGCGGATGATCAACCGGCAACCATTCCTCGCCTGCAGCATGGACAAAGCTCACCGTCTGGTCAAGCAGGCTCATCCCGGCGGCAACGGCGGTTGCATTGGGGGGCGTGCCGTCTGGCAGCGGCGGCAGATCGGCGAAGGGCGGCGGCGGCAAGTGACCCACCTTGCCGGGGCGGGCCAAGCAATCGAGCAGCACGCGGAAGGCAAGGCCGTTAAAGCGTTCGATCGGCGTGGGTGGTGCAGCGACGATAGTCATAGTCATAGGCAGGCCTCTGTAGTAATACGTTATCTGAATTACGGTTTGGGATGAGACGGCCCCCACCCCCGCTGGGGGAGGGGAGATTGACCCTCACCCCCAGCCCCTCTCCCGCTGGGGGAGGGGGTGCTTTTACCGCAGGGGGCGTAGAGGATGCGGAGGGGGATCAACATTCCCAACACCCTTTGCGACCTCAGCGTCCTTAGCGCCTTTGCGTTGAACCCCTCTGCGCCTTGGCCCCCTTTGCGCCTTTTGTGTCTTTTCGTGGCTATTCGTCTCCCATTCAAAACGTCTCAAACTCAACCCGCGTCGCTGCGGCGGCGGCGAAACGGCGTTCATAAGCGGCGCTCAGCGCCTGCCCCAGCTCGGCGATGCGCGGGCGCAAATCGGCGTGCGGATCACCCGGCATGCGCAGCGCCGCGTCGAGCACGGCCAACGCCGTCGCGTGATCCGGGTCGCGCCCAATCACCATCCCAAACCCAAACTGGCCGGCCAGTTCCAACCGCGTCTCGGTGACGAGTATCTCGCCGCCGTTGAAGACCGTCTCGGCCACGCCCTCGATCATGCGCAACTGCACCAGCACGAAGCGCGGGCCGCTGATGAACGTGACTGCATTGCGGTCATACCGCTCTAGCACCTGCTCGGCCAACGCGCAAACGAGGTGGGGCGGACTGCAACTCAAAATATGCGAGGTCGTGAGCATCGTGATCTCCTTCTGCGCCGGCTGCGCGGTTCCATAGGCGTTACGCAGGTCGCTTCACGCCGACTGTCTCTTTCAAGCGGGTTGCGCCCCATTCTAACAGAATGGCAAAAATCAGCACCGCGTATGTAAAGATGCCCAGCTCACGCAGATCGAGATAGAAGGCGCTGGCCATAAACATGTCAAAACCGATCCCGCCGGCGCCGGCAGTCGCCCCCATCGCAATCGCGACCGAAAAGTTAATCTCAAACCGCACAAACGTCCACGAGAGCAGGGCCGATGCCGACGAAGGCACCACCGCTTGAAACACCGTCTGCCACCAGTTGCCGCCGCTGGCGCGCAAGGCCTCTAACACCCCCGCATCCAGCTCCTCGAAGGTTTCGGCGTAAGCCTTCACTAGATAGCCAACCGAGTGGAACGTCATGCCAATCACTGCCGCCACGCTGCCCAATCCGGCGGTAACGGCGAAGAACAGCACCCAGAGCACGGTTGGCACCGCGCGGATGAAGGCCATCACTGCCTTGACCGCATCATTGACCCGGCGCGGGGCCAGATTCTGGGCCGCAAGCAGGGCAAGGAAAAAGGCAATGATCGCACCGAAGACTGTGGTCAACAGGCCAAGCGCAACCGTAATCATTAACTCGCGAAACAGATCGAGCCAGCTCAAATTTTTCAACCGCGCCTCGAACAGCACGACGCGAAAATTGTTGAGCATGTCGCCAAAGGCAGTGACGACATTGATGTTGCGGGTGTCAATGGTGATCAAACCGTAGATGGTCAGTAGCGCCAACACGATCAGCGTCGCTTGCAACACTGTATTGGCGTGGCTGTGCGGGCGCACCCGAATCTGGCCATAAGGCAGCTTCGTCTCCATCAGAGGATCGTCCTTCGGATATAGTTCGATATCGTTTCGATCAGCAAGACCACGGCGACCGTTGCCAACACCACAAGGCTGGCCGAACCGTAGCTAAAGTTCTTGAAGTAGAGGTCGAACAGGAACCCGATACCGGTGCCGGTGAGAATGCCGACCAGCGCGGCGCTGCGAATGTTGGTTTCGATCATGTACAGCACCCAACTGATCAGTTGTGGCAGACAAGCCGGAATCACGCTCTGGCTGATAATCGCGGTGTAGCTGGCACCAGTGGCGCGCAGCGCCTCGACCGGCTCGATGCCCACTTCATCAATCGTCTCGACCATCACGCGGGTGATGAAGCCGAACGTGACGAAGAAGAGGGCAAAAAAACCGGTAAAGCCGCTTTGCCCGAACGAAAAGAGCAAGATCAGCGCCCACACTGACACGTCAATGTTGCGGAAGATGCTAGCGATGGCGCGGGCCGGCAGGCTAAACCACGGGTGCGGGCGGGTGGTGTTGGCGCCGAGTAGAGCTAGCCCCAAGCCAAAGATCGAGGCGATGGTCGAGGAAGCTACCGCAATCAGCACCGTCTCTTGCAACTTCTCAAGAATGCGCGGCAAGCGCGCCCATGCTCGTTCGTCGGGCACGAAATTGGCGATACCCCACGCAAACGCGCGCGGAATAACGCTCAAACCCTGTACCAGATCGAATTGGGTCAACGCCATGCCGCCATAGGTAATGGCAACCATCGCGAGGAAAAAGAGCGCAGACTGAATCCGGCGGCGGCGAAAAAAGGCATCAGGCTGCATACCGCTCCTTCAGATCGAGGATCAGCTCACCCGCTTCCGAGCCGTAGATTTGGTAGATTTGGGCATTGCTCAGCGCATGCGGCGGCCCGTCGTAAATCACCCGGCCCCGGTTAACGCCGATAATCCGCTCGGCGTAGTGCAACGCCACATCAACCTGATGCAGGTTTACCAGCACCGTAATCCCGGTCGAGCGATTAATCTCTTGCAGGGTATCCATAATTACCTTGGCCGAGCTAGGGTCAAGCGAAGCAATCGGCTCATCACAGAGCAGCATCTTCGGTTGCTGCACCAAGGCGCGGGCGATGCCGACTCGCTGCTTCTGGCCGCCGCTAAGCTGGTCGCAGCGCTTGTACATCTGCTCGCTCAAGCCAAGCGTTTCGAGAATGCGTACCGCCTCGCGCTTCTCTTCCTCGCTGTAGAGGCCAAGTATGCCTTGCAGGGTATTCTTGTAGCCGAGGCGCCCGTGCAACACATTCTCGATCACACTCAGCCGGTTGACGAGATTATAGTGTTGGAAGATCATCCCGATCTGGGTGCGGTGGCGGCGCAGCGTTTGGCCGCGCAGCTGGGGAACGCTGACCCCATCAAACCGGATGTCGCCGCTAGTAATGTCAATCAAGCGGTTGATACTGCGCAATAGCGTTGACTTCCCCGCCCCGGAAGGGCCAATAATCGCGACAAACTCGCCGGGTTGCACCGAAAAGGTGATTGAATCGAGCGCTAGCGTCTCGGCGCCGTACCGCTTGGTCACTTGATCAAGTTCGAGCAGGCTCATGCAACCTCATTTCTGTAATGGGCCTCTGATCGCGCGTTACTGTGGCCGGTGCGCACAGGGGTTGAACCATTGGAGCAATCGCTCTTATGGAATGCGTCAGTTGAACTGCCGCACTCCATGCTGCAAAAGTGGAGCTGGCGGTACGATACGCCAGCTCCACTGCTGTTATCATCGGCTTGGTTTAACGCATTGCCCGGATGGGGTTGAAGAAGGCGTCATCAACCACCAAGAAGCGCTCCTCCTTCGTCTTGCGGAAGAGTGGCTTAAAGCCGGCGTCGATCTCGGCCTTGGTCGCGAAGATACGTGGATTGTTCGCTACTTCATCCGAAGTCAGCTTGTCTTGCAGCCGCTTGATCTCATCGGCGGTCAGCAGGCCGCTGTTAGCAACGATGGGCGGATTGATCACCGGGGTGGCCGAGATGATCACAAACTCGGCGCCGGGGAACTTATCGAACGGTTCGGGAGCATTCTTTAGCACGCGGTAGACCGCGCCGGGCTTATTCTCTTCACCTGACACAATTTCGATATAATTGGAAACACAGGTATCGCAGAAAGCCGCCACATCAACCGCGCCCGACAGCAAGGCTACCGCCGATCCCTGATGCGAACCGCCGAACTGCACTTCACTAAAGAATTTGTTGGGGCCGCCTTCGATCAGCTCATCGGCATTGAGATTCTTCCACTTCTCTTGCTGGCTGAAGTACTTGATGATATTCGATGAGGGTACGCGGAAGCCCGATGTTGAGCTGCTCGAGACGAAGGCGAAGCGCTTGCCTTGAATATTGTCGATCTTGTAGACGCCGTTCTCTTGGTAGTTGCCCTCTTGACCACGGGCCACGGCCAGCCAGCTATAGTAAACTGCCGTCTTCAGGGTGCCATCCGAACCACTCGGCACGACCAGCGGAATGACTTTCGAGTTCTTGTCGTGCGCTTGGACATAGCCTTCCGCGCCGAAGAAGCCGAGGTGGGCGGTGTTGTTAGCCAACGCTTCCACCGCGATCAAGTAGTCGGTAGTGGTGCGATGTTCAACCGGGCGCCCGAGCGCTTCGCCCACAACCGCACCGATTGCATCGCGGGCATCTTTCAGGTCAGCTCCCGACTCGTTCGGCAACCATGCGATAATGACCGGTGAATTGGCATTCGTTCCGCCAGTGTTGCCACCGCTTGCGCCACAAGCCGCTAGCGCCAGCGTCACAATCGTCACGATCAACAAAAACCGCAGAGACCGCATACAGAGCATCCTCCTGAGCAGGTATTGCTGACGATGCTGTTGCATCGTTGTATGCAGTCTAAACGGCTTTGATTAAGAGAAGATGATGAGAAGATTGCCTCCCAGCTAAGGCTGTATCAAAACCGTGCAAATATTGTGTAACAATAATGACAGCGCCTGTTGCGACGATGTTACCCGCCACCCAGATTCGCGGCAATCAATCGCTCGACAACCACCACATCGCGCCAGCGCCCATCGAGCTGGGCATGTTTCTCGTAGATGCCAACTTCACGAAAGCCAACTGACGCTAGCATTGCCCGGCTCGCGGTATTCTCGACAAACACTCGCGAGAGCAGCTTCCAGAACCCGGCGCGGGTGGCGGCTTCAATCAGCGCCAGCATGGTCAAGCGGCCAATCCCGCGCCCGCGCCATTCGCGGGCGACGTAGACCGAGAATTCGGCGATGCCGGCGTAACACTCGCGGGACCGGTAGGGAAAGGTGGCGGCGAAGGCGACGATCTGGTCATTGATGATTGTGACGACGATCGGGAAGCGATCGCCAAACCAACCCGCCACCTCTTCAGCGGTGCGCAGTCGCGTCTCAAAGGTGGCGATGCGGTCGGCGATGCCTTGGTTGTAGATCTCGGCAATCGCCGCCGCATCGGCTGGCATCGCAGTGCGAGTGAGCACACTACTCATTGGTTCACATCCACTACCACCCGCCCGCGGGTCTGGGCATTGGTGATCTGTTCAGCGTAGGCCGGCAACTCGGCAAAGGGAATGACCGTCGTCATTCGGTCAAGCAGTTCCGGTGACAAGTCGCGGGCGAGCCGATCCCACGCGGCAAGGCGTTCCTCGCGCGGCACCATCACCGACTCGACGCCGGTCATCGTCACGCCGCGCAGAATAAATGGATAGACAGAAGCGGTAAACTCGGCGCCGCCGGCATTACCGCAGATGGCCACCGTACTGCGCATCGCCATCGAACGCAGCACGCCGGAGAGCACCGCTCCGCCGACGGTATCGACCGCGCCACCCCAGCGTTCGCTCTCAAGCGGACGGCCGGGGGCGGTGAGGGTGCTGCGGTCAAGGATGCCGCTCGCGCCGAGTTCGCGCAAGTAGGCCTCTTCGTGGGGTCTGCCGGTGGCGGCGATCACCTTGTGCCCAGCTTTGGCCAGCAACGCCACCGCCACACTGCCCACGCCACCGGCAGCACCGGTGACTAGTACCTCGCGACCGGGGATGAACCCGTGCCGTTCGAGCGCCAGCACGCATAGCATCGCCGTAAACCCAGCCGTGCCCAGCGTCATCGAGTGTAGCAAGCTCATCCCGGCGGGCAGCGGCACCAGCCACTCGCCCTTCACCCGCGTGTACTGGCTAAACCCACCCCAATGTCGCTCACCGACCCCCCAGCCGGTCAGCACCACCTGATCGCCGGGTTGGTAGCGCGGATCGGACGACTCGACCACCGTGCCGGCAAAGTCAATGCCCGGCGCGAGCGGGCTGCTGCGCAGGATTTTGCCTTTGCCAGTGATCGCCAACCCATCTTTGTAATTGAGCGTCGAATAGGCCACCTTGACCAACACCTCGCCTGGGGGCAATGCGCTCAACGGCAATTCGCGAAACTCAACCCGCCGGCCATCGGCTCCTTCTTCCACCACCAGCGCGGTAAAGCGTTCTTCGCTCATTGGTAGGCTCCCTTGCTTGTATCGTGCGCGTTTGCTGTACTGTCGATTATAATAAACACGGCTACCTTTGCCAAACCCGGCCGTCGCTATCCTTCTCGCTACGGAGTTGCTATGATTCACGCTCTCGATCACATTGTCATTTTGGTGGAGCAGTTGTCGTCGGCGGTGGCGGCCTACACTGCGGCCGGTTTTGTCGTCGCTCCCGGCGGCGAGCATGCCGATGGCGCGACCCACAACGCGCTGATCAGCTTCCCCGATGGCACCTATCTTGAACTGCTCGCTTTTCGCCGCTCTGCTCCCGAACATCGCTGGTGGCGGCATGTGGCGGCTGGGCCGGGGTTGATCGATTTTGCTCTCTTGACGAACAACACCACGATTGCGGTTGCTGCTGCGGCTGATCGCGGCCTGATGATGAACGGCCCGGTTCCCGGCGGGCGTATTCGGCCCGATGGCATCAGCCTCGCGTGGGAAACAGCGTGGCCGCCGAGCCCTGATTTGCCGTTCCTTTGCGGTGATGTCACCGATCGGGCGTATCGGGTGCCCGATGCCGATTTCTGGGGCCACAGCAATGGCGCGCGCGGTATTGCCGAGGTGATCGTCGCCGTGACCGATCTGGTGGCGAGCGCTGGCCGTTATGCGGGGTTGCTCGGCATCACGCCGCAGGCTGCTCCCGCCGAAGCGCGCATTCCGCTCGGCGAGAGCGAAATCGTGCTGCGCGGGCCGGATTCGGGTGATCCGAACGTGATCGATCGCCTCACCCGGCGCGGCGAGGGGATTTGCGCGATCACGCTGCGGGGGCTGCACTTTCCCGATCTTTCTGCGCCGCTGGGGGCGCCGATTGTGGCTGCACAGTAGGTAGCGCCGCACGGCTGCGTGGCTGTACCATTGGTATCACGGATTGTGTTGCATGTCCAATCATCTTGACCGGTTCACCCACCATGTCCATGCTGAGCGGGGCGGATTCTTTGACCGTGATCGTTCGATTACGGTGACGCAAGCGCCGGGGTGGGTTGATCTGTTTGGCGGCATTGTGGCCGATGTTGGCATCCTCTCGTTGCTGTGGCCGGGCAGCCCTAGCGTGATGGTTGCGCTTCAGCCTGATCCGGAACCGATCATCCGGTTTCGAGTTGTCCAGCGCACCGATTCCATCCCCTGCACTGCCTTGTTTCTGCCGAGCGGGCCACGCGAATACGCTGATGCGGTCGCCGAGATTGGCCTGCACCAACCGCCGCGCAGCCCGTGGTGGGGGCCGGCGCTGATGGCGTGGGTGGCGCTGATGCGCGAAGAATTTGCCCGCTTTGGTGGTGGCGCGCGGGTGATGTTGCAACCGGTGGAGTCGCTCATGCCTGCCGCTAGCGTGATCGCCGCCGTTGCCAAAGCGTTAGTGCAAGCGTACAGTATTCACCTTGCTCCGCGCGAATTGGCCATTACCTGCGCTGAGGGGCTGGCCCGCCTCGAACGGCGCAGCACCGGCGCTGAGCTGATTGGCACGCTCACAGCTATCTATGCGCCGGCCAACGAGCTGGTCGTTGTCAATCCGCTCACTGCTTCCCTAAGTGGTAGTGCCCACCTCCCCGCCGGTTGCGCGTTGTGGGCTATCCAAGTGGGTGACGAGCCGCGCCAGCCGCT